>CAJTVF010000011.1 GCA_910579435.1 uncultured Oscillibacter sp. | reverse complement strand
TTTCTTCTGGAAGAAAAAGAGAAAATGGGGGGTGCAATGAACCAGCCATCGCTGGCTGCCAATCTCCTCCGCCCGTCAGGGCGAGTAAAGCCCCCCGTCATTCGGGGAACTCTTCATAAAAATCCGCCAGCATTTCCTCCACGGTCACGCCCAGCGCGCGGCAAAGACAGGCCAGCTCATAGTCGGTGACAATGCGGGAATTATTTTCAATATTGCTGATTCCCTGCTGGTCTATATTGATATTCAAGACTTGTAATCTCGCAACCAACTGCTCCTGAGAAATTTTTCGCAGGTTCCGAAAATAGCGGACACGTTTGGAGATCACATTTTTATTTCCAAAATATTGAATTTTCTTCATAGAAAACCTACGCTTATGTGATGTAATTTTACTTGACTTTATCATTCCCAATGTCTTAGAATATGGTTCATAAAGATATGGAGGTTACTTATGGATTTTTATGAATCACTGTTGTACAATTTTTCCGAAAAACTCCGCGCGGCCGTCACGCCCAGTGACGAGGAAAAACAGTCCCTGTTGGCGGAGCTGATGGACAGCGCCGCTTGCCGGACTTTGGAGGAAATCCGGGAGGTCCTGGACGACGAGCGCCTGGACGACCAGAATTGCTTCCAGCGTATTGAGGAAATTGTGAGATTATACGAAAAATTAGGCTCCAATGGCGGCTCCCGCCATGATTTCTGAATAAATAATCGTGAAAATAACCAATATTATGCAATATTTTTTTACAATCCTCCCCTTGCATCCTGCCCGGGAATATGTTAAACTAAACCTAATTTCTCGGTTAGGAGGAGCTAACTTTGCAGAAACGCACCCACACCCTTTTGGCCCGGACACTGCTGCGCAGTGAGACGGGCTTCTCCGCCCGGCGCTTTGAGCTGGCCTTTCTCTTCGGTTCGTTCCAGCCGGACGTGAACCCCTTCAGCTATCTGAAGGGCTCCTTGCACTACAACAAGCTCAAGGGCCACAATTACAACAACTCCCGGGCCTATATCAACGCCAGGATTTTAAAGCTCCAGCGCCGCCGGCGGTGGACCATCTGGCAGTACTATACCCTGGGCAAGCTGACCCACTACCTGGCCGACGCCTATACATACCCCCACAATCCCGACTACCCCAACAGCATGCTGGACCACCACAACTACGAGACGGATTTCCGCCGCTTCATGCGGGGCTATCTGGCCCACCAGCACCTCCGCCGCCAGCAGGCCCGCCGGGATCTGGTCGCCGCCCTGGAGGAGCTCCACGAGCAGTACATGGCCACCCGCGCCAGCATGGTCCGGGACGCCAACTACATCCTCAAGGCCACCAGCCTCTTAATGGCGGGGTGCCTTCCCGCGGCATGACTGGCGGACGCGCACAAAGAGCGGCCTTTTTTATCCGGCGCATTTGTAAGAACTCACAGTTTTCATTTTGGAAACGTTGTGTTATGCTTTAAACATCTAAAGAGCAAAAAGGGGAACCCGATCATGACCGCTATTGCCCGCACCGCTGAATATGGCTATTTCTACTTTAGCTTTACCGATTTTGGTAAGGCTTTTCGTGGTTTGGCTGAAAACGAGCGTGTGTGAGCTTCCGGTCCTGTCTCAGGACAAGTGTACGAAGCGGCCCGCAGCCAGACCGGCTGCGGGCCTTTTGCGTATCACGAACGATTTTTAGGAGGAATCCGCCATGATTGTCATTTTGAAGCACAACCCCAACCGCGACCAGCTGGAAAGCCTCATTACCTGGCTCCAGGAGAAGGGCGTTACCATCCACACCAGCATCGGCGAGGCCAACACCATCCTGGGCCTGGTGGGCGACACCTCCAAGCTGGACATCGACCTCATCGCCGCCCTGGACATTGTGCAGGACGTGAAGCGGGTCCAGGAGCCCTACAAGAACGCCAACCGGAAGTTCCACCCGGAGGACACCGTCATCCCCGTGGGGAACACCCAGATCGGCGGGGGCACCCTGACCATCATGGCGGGCCCCTGCTCCGTGGAGAGCGAGGAGCAGGTGGTCGCCATCGCCAGGGCCGTGAAGGCCGCCGGGGCCACCATGCTCCGGGGCGGGGCCTTCAAGCCCCGGACCTCCCCCTACGCCTTCCAGGGCCTGGGGGCCACGGGCCTGGAGTACTTGAAGACCGCCCGGCAGGAGACGGGACTGCCCATTGTGACGGAGCTGATGGACGTGACCCAGCTTCCCTTGTTTAAGGACGTGGACGTCATCCAGATCGGGGCCCGGAACATGCAGAACTTCGACCTGCTCAAGGCCGTGGGGCACCAGGACAGGCCCGTCATGATCAAGCGGGGTATGTCCGCCACCTACGAGGAGTGGCTCATGAGCGCCGAGTACGTCATGGCCAGCGGAAACGAGAACGTAATCCTCTGCGAGCGGGGCGTCCGCACCTTTGAGAGCTATACCCGGAACACCCTGGACGTGGCCGCCATTCCGGTGATGCGGACCCTGACCCACCTGCCCATCATCATCGACCCCAGCCACGCCACGGGCAAATACTGGCTGGTGGAGCCCCTGGCCCGGGCCGCCGTGGCCGCCGGGACCGACGGCCTCCAGATCGAGGTCCACAACGACCCGGCCCACGCCCTGTGCGACGGGCCCCAGTCCCTGAAGCCGGACGTGTTCGACCCCCTGGCAAAGAAGCTCTTGAAGCTCCACGCCTTTATGCGGGGCCTGGACCCCGCCCTTCCTTGAAAGTAAGGGGAGAGCTGCCCGGATGACTTGCGCTGCGGCGGCTTTAGGGGTCCGGACGGCGATTGGCACGCAAAACCCACACAGGTTTGCGGGGAAGAAACATGATAGTCGAAACATGTATAAAAGAGTCTTTTGTTGTAATAGGAAAAGAGGGGTCCACTTTAGGCCTTGTTTGAAAAATTGCAAAACGCCGTCTCTGGGCATCTTTTTCCGCCAGGACTGCGTTGATTTGACTTGAAATCCGTCAGGATTCCCGCGTCAAATCGCCTTGCCTGGCAATAAAATCTGCCCAAATCCGGCATTCCGCCAATTTTCAAACAAGGCCTAGACGGAGACGGCTTTATTCCAAGATTATGGGCGGATGCAAATTCCCATTTTGAAGAAGCGCGGCATTTAGGCCTTGTTTGAAAAAAGTCTGAACGCCCAAAACGGCGGATCTTTTTCCGCCGCTCTGCGTTAAATTTTCTTGCCGGGCGTCAGCCCGCCCGCGAAAATTTGCCTTGATTGGCGAAAAAATCTCTCACCGTTGGGCATTCCGCCAATTTTCAAACAAGGCCCAGCCAAAAAAGACACAAATGGAAACATACTTGGCATATGGGGAGCCATGTCCGATTTCTCCCGTTCATTCAACCCATGGGAGGATTTCCGCAAAGGACTTTATCTTGCGGGAGCAGAATGTTATGACCGCGCGGAAGCTCCCGGCGGCTGGACAAAGCGGACGATTCCCGGCTATGAATATATCTGCGTAGAATGTGAAAATGATGATACATTTTCAAGGACAATCGCGTATCTGAAAGACAAAGCCATTCCATTGGCGGGGGCGGTTCGCGATTTTACTTCCCCGCAGACAGGCAAAAACAACGGTTACGCGCGATGGAGCCCGGAGCTTATCCGGGCTGAAGCGGCGGAGACCATATGAATCGGGAGGATACTATGAATGTCGGCATTGTGGGCCTGGGCCTCATCGGCGGGTCCATGGCGAAGAGCGTCAAGGCCCGGACGGCCCACACCGTCTGGGGCGCGGACCTGGACCAGGAGACCATGGCCCTGGCCCGGATGAGCGGGGCCATGGACGGCCCCCTGACGGAGGAAAACCTGCGGTCGTGCGATTTGATTTTGGTTGCCGTCTGCCCCGGCGCGGCCATACAGTGGGTCCGGGACCACGCGGAGAATATCTCCAAATCCGCCATTGTGGTGGACCTGTGCGGCGTGAAGCGGGTGGTGGTGGAGGCGCTGGCCCCCATGGCGGAGGAGCACGGCTTCGCCTACATCGGCGGGCACCCCATGGCGGGCCGGGAGCGGGGGGGCTTTACCGCCTCCAGCGAGGATTTGTACGTGGGGGCCTCCATGATCCTCACGCCGGACAAGCGGACGGACATGCAGCTCCTGGAGACCCTGAAATCCTTTTTCCTGGATATCGGCTTTGCCGGGCTCACCTTCTCCGACCCGGAGGAGCACGACCGCATCATCGCCTTCACCTCCCAGCTGGCTCATATCACCTCCAGCGCCTACGTGAAGTCGCCGGAGGCCCAGCGCCGCCGGGGCTTCTCCGCCGGGAGCTTCCAGGACATGACCCGGGTGGCCCGGCTGGACGAGAACATGTGGACGGAGCTGTTTTTGGACGACGCGGACTATCTGGTGAAGGAGCTGGATATTCTGATTGAAAACCTGACCGCCTATTCCGACGCGCTGAAATCCGGCGACGCGGAGCGGGTCCGGGCCCTTCTGCGGGAGGGCCGGGAGTTGAAGGCCGCCGCCGGAGGAAATTAAAGGAGGACCGCCAATGCCGGACTGTAAAGAGATACGGGTGAACACCGTTCCCGCCTATACGGCCATCATCGGCCCCAGCCTGCTGAAAAAATGCGGGCAGCTGCTGCGCAAGGCCATTTCCCCCTGCCATATGGCGGTGGTCACCGATTCCGCCGTGGGCCCGCTGTACCTGGAGACCGTCACGGAGAGTCTGAAAACGGCGGGGTACGAGGCCAGCGCCTATGAATTTCCCGCCGGGGAGGAGCACAAAAACATGACCACCCTCTCCGCGATCCTGGAATTTCTGGCAAAGGAGCACCTGACCCGCACGGACTGCCTGATTGCCCTGGGCGGCGGGGTCGTGGGGGATATGGCGGGCTTTGCCGCCGCCTGTTACCTCCGGGGCATCCGGTATGTGCAGATGCCGACGACCCTGCTGTCCGCCGTGGATTCCTCGGTGGGCGGCAAGACCGCTATCGACCTGGGGGCCGGGAAAAACCTGGCGGGAGCCTTCCTCCAGCCCGCCGCCGTCCTCTGCGATACGGACTGCCTCAGGACCCTGCCGCAGCCGGTCCTGGCCGATGGGGCGGCGGAGGCGGTCAAGACCGGGGTCCTCTGCGGCGAGAGCCTGTTTGCCCTCTTTGAGGACGGCACGCTGAAAGCGGACCCGGCGGAGGTAATCGCCCGGTGCGTGGCCTACAAGGCCGGGGTGGTGGAGCGGGACGAGAAGGAGCAGGGAGAGCGGAAGCTCTTAAACCTGGGCCACACCGTGGGCCACGCCATTGAAAAGTGCAGCGGCTATGCCGTCCCCCACGGCCGCGCCGTGGCGGCGGGCCTGGCTGTCATGGCCCGGGCGGCGGAACGGCTGGGCTGGACCAACGGGCCCGTCGCGGACCGCGTTGGCAGGTGCCTGGAAGCGCAGGGACTGCCGGTTTCCACGGAATTTTCCCCCGGGGCCCTGGCGGAGGCGGCGCTTGCGGATAAGAAGCGCTCCGGCGGAAGCATCACCCTGGTGGTTCCAAAGCGCATCGGCCTGTGCGAATTGAAAACCGTGCCCGTGACGGAGCTGCTGCCCGTCATTCGGGCGGGATGGGAGGCGTAGATGGACGTTCGAATCACGCCCCGCCGCCTCTCCGGCGTGGTCACGCCGCCCCCCAGCAAGTCCCTGGCCCACCGTTATGTCATCGCCGCCGCCCTGGCGGCGGGGACCAGCGTCATTCAAAACGTGTCCTTCTCCGAGGACGTGGAGGCCACCCTCCGCTGCATGGAGGCCCTGGGGGCCCGGTGGGAGGCCGCGGAGGACGGCCTCCGCATCGCCGGCATCGGCGGGGAGCGCCGCCCCTTCGGGGACCTGCCCCGGTTTGACTGCGGGGAATCCGGGTCCACCCTCCGCTTTCTGATCCCCATTGCCCTGACCATGGACCAGGGGGGGATTTTCACGGGCCGGGGGCGGCTGATGGAGCGGCCCCAGCAGCCCTACTTCGGCCTGTTTGACCAAAAGGGCGTTTCCTATGCCCAGGAGGACGGCGTACTTACCATCCGGGGGAGCCTGTCCCCCGGCGAATACCGCCTCCGGGGGGACGTGTCCAGCCAGTTTTTCACCGGGCTGCTCCTGGCCCTGCCCCTGCTGGACGGGCCCAGCGTGGTCGTCAGCACTACGAAGCTGGAGTCCGCCTCCTATACCGCCATGACCATGGGCGTGCTGGAGCGCTGCGGCGTCCGGGTGCGCTGGTCCCCCCGGCTCAACGGGTTCGGCGTGGAGCCGGGGGTCTACAGCCCCTTTGAGGAGACCGTGGAGGCCGACTGGTCCCAGGCGGCCTTCTGGTACGCCGCCATCGCCCTGGGCGGCAACCTGCGGCTCCGGGGCCTCAAGGGCCACTCCACCCAGGGGGACGCGGCGGTGGTGGCCCATTACAAAAAGCTGTCCCTCGCCGGGGAGGTCGAAATCAACCTCTCCGACTGCCCGGACCTTCTGCCGCCCCTGGCGGTGATGGCCGCCGTCCGGCGGGGGACCACCCGTTTCACCCACGCCGCCCGCCTCCGGCTGAAGGAGAGCGACCGCCTGACCACCGTGGCCCAAATGCTCAGGGCCCTGGGGGGCGCGGTCTCCGAGGAGGAGGACGGATTGACGGTCTACGGCGTGTCCACCCTCCCCGGCGGCACGGTGGACGGGGCCAACGACCACCGCATCGTCATGGCCGCCGCCGTGGCGGCCGCCCGCTGCCAGGGCCCCGTGGTAATCCGGGGGGCGGAGGCGGTGAAGAAGTCCTACCCGAACTTCTGGCGGGATTACGAAACTTTGGGAGGTGCGGTCCATGTCCTCTGAATTTGGAAACCTGCTCCGGGTCAGCGTGTTCGGCCAGTCCCACGGCAGGGCCATCGGCGTCGTTGTGGACGGCCTGCCCGCCGGGGAGGCGGTCGACCGGGAGGAATTGCAGCGGTTCCTGGACCGCCGGAGGCCCGGGGGCAGCCCCCTGTCTACCGCCCGGAGGGAAACCGACGTTCCGGAGTTCCTCTCCGGTCTGGAGGACGGCAGGACCTGCGGCGCGCCGCTGTGCGCGGTCATCCAAAACGCCGACCAGCACTCGAAGGACTACGGCGGGCTGCAGGACAAGCCCCGCCCCGGACACGCGGACTACACCGCCTGGGCCAAGTGGGGCGGACAGGCCGACATGCGGGGCGGCGGGCACTTCTCCGGCCGCCTGACGGCCCCCCTCTGCGTGGCAGGGGGAATCGCCAAGCAGATTCTGGCCCGCCGGGGAGTATTCGTGGGGGCGCACCTGGCCGCCGTGGCGGGCATTCCCGACCGGCCCTTCCCCCTGCGTCCCACGGCGGCGCTGTTTGAGGAAATCGCCGCCAGGCCCTTCCCCGTCCTGGACGAGGCGGCGGGGGAGCGGATGCGCTCCGCGATCCTGGAGGCAAAGAACGGCCTGGACAGCGTAGGGGGCGTGATTGAGTGCGCCGCCACCGGCCTCCCCGCCGGGCTGGGGGAGCCCATGTTCGGCGGCGTTGAAAACCGTCTGGCCGCCGCCCTTTTCGGCATCCCGGCGGTGAAGGGCGTGGAGTTCGGCGAGGGCTTCCGGGCAGCCGGGCTCCGGGGCTCGGAGAACAACGACCCCTTTACCGTGGAGGACGGCCAAATCCGGGCGGAAAGCAACCGCGCCGGGGGGATCTTAGGCGGCATCACCACGGGCATGCCCCTGGTCCTCCGGGCCGCGGTGAAGCCCACGCCGTCCATCGGGAGGCCCCAGAAAACCGTCCGGCTTTCCGCCATGGAGGACACGGACCTGACCATTCACGGGCGGCACGACCCCTGCGTGGCCCACCGGGCGGTCCCGGTGGTGGAGGCGGTGGCCGCCGCCGTACTTTTGGATATGCTTTTGGAGGGAAACCATGGAACTTTCTGACATCCGCGCCAAAATCGACGCCGTTGACGGCCAATTGCTCCAGCTCTTCCTGGAGCGCATGGACCTTGCCGAGGAAGTGGCGGCCTATAAAAACGAGCACCATCTCCCCATATTGAACAAGGAGCGGGAGCGGGCGGTGCTGGCCAAGGTGACGGCAAACGCCGGCTCCCGGGAGCGCTATGCCTACCACCTCTTCTCCACCCTCTTTGAGCTGGCCCGGTCCCGCCAGGCGGAGCTCATCGACGCGCCCACCAAGGTGGGGGCCCAGGTCCGGGCGTGCCTTCAGAACCGGGACCAGCTGTTCCCCCAGACGGGCCTGGTGGCCTGCCAGGGGGTGGAGGGGGCCAACTCCCAGGCGGCCTGCGACCGCCTGTTCCCCCGGGGGAGCATCATGTACGTCAAGACCTTCGACGCGGTGGTCTCCGCCGTGGAGGCGGGCTTCTGCAGGTTCGGCGTGCTGCCCATTGAAAACAGCTCCAACGGCTCTGTCCGTGCGGTGTACGAGCTTTTGCAGGAGCACAGCCTCACCATCGTCCGCTCCACCCGCCTGTGCATCCGCCACGAGCTGCTGGCCCTGCCCGGCGTGAAGCTGGAGGACGTGACGGAAATCTATTCCCACCAGCAGGCCATCGGCCAGTGCAGCCGCTTCCTGGAGGGGCTCAAGGGGGTCAAGGTCATCCCCTGCGACAACACCGCCGCCGCCGCCAAGCTGGTGGCGGAGTCCGGGAACCGCCGCGCCGCCGCCATCTCCTCCCACGCCTGCGCGGCGCTGTACGGCCTGGAGTGCATCGGCGGCCAGATCCAAAACAGCGACAACAACTACACCCGCTTCATCTGCGTTGCCAAGGACCCGGTCATCTACGCCGGGGCCAGCCGGGTCAGCCTGATTATCGCCTTTGAGAACAAGCCCGGCGCGCTGTACGAAATGCTCTCCAAGCTGGCGGCCCTGGATATCAACATGACGAAGCTGGAGTCCTGCCCCGTCAGCGGCAGCGACTTTGAGTTCATCTTCTTCATCGAGCTGGAGGCGGACCTCCGGGACCCCAGCGTCCGGGCGTGCCTGGAGGAGATGGAGCGGAGCTGCGCCCGGTTCCACTTCCTGGGGAACTACGCGGAAGTGTGAGGGTATGGAAAAGATTTACGGCCTTCTGGGCCGGACCCTGGGCCACAGCTGGTCCGCGCCCATTCACAAAGCCCTGGGCTGTGAGGGCTACCGCCTCTTTGAGCTGGAGCCGGGAGAGCTGGAGGGCTTCCTCCGCCAGGAGGACGTCGGCGGGCTGAACGTCACCATTCCCTACAAGCGGGATGTGATGAAGTACTGCGACGCGCTGGACCCGGCGGCGGAGGCCATCGGCAGCGTCAACACCCTGGTCCGCCGGGAGGGGAAGCTGTACGGGTATAATACGGACATTGACGGCTTCCTCTATATGCTCCGCCGGGCGGAAATTTCCCTCCGGGGGAAAAAGGCGGTTATTTTAGGAAGCGGCGGGGCCTCCCTCACCGCCCAGGCGGCGGCGAGGCAGGAGGGGGCCCGGGAAATCGTGGTGGTTTCCCGCTCCGGGCCGGACAACTACGAAACCCTCCAGGAGCGCCACAAAGACGCGGAGGTCCTGGTGAACACCACCCCCGTGGGCATGTGGCCCAGGCTGGAGGGACAGCCGGTGGACCTGCGCCTCCTCCCCGCCGTGACGGACGTGGCGGATGTGATCTATAATCCAGGGCGGACGAACCTGCTTTTACAGGCGGAGGAGCTTGACCACTGGCGGCGAATGCCGGGGTACGCGCTGAGCCCGCCGGGCGGGCGAAGCATCCGCTATACCGGGGGCCTTCCCATGCTGGTCCACCAGGCCAAGCGGGCGGAGGAGCTGTTTTTTGGCCGCCCGGTTCCGGACGAAGAGACGGAGAAGATCACCGCCCGGCTCTGGCGGGACCAGGCGAATCTCGTCCTGGCAGGCATGCCCGGAAGCGGCAAGACCACCGTGGGCCGGGAGCTGGCCCGCCTCTCCGGAAAGCCCTTTGTGGACCTGGATGAAGAAATCGTCCGTAAGGCCGGAAAGCCCATCCCGGAAATCTTCGCCTCCCAGGGGGAGGGCCCTTTCCGGCAGTTGGAGCACGAGGTTTTGACGGAAGCCTGCTCCAGGAGCGGGCAGATCATCGCCACCGGCGGCGGGGCCGTTCTCTGGTCCGAGAACCGGGCGGCTATGCGCCGCACGGGGCGGGTGTATCATCTCCGGCGGAGGCTGGAGGACCTGCCCACGGAGGGCCGCCCCCTCTCCCAGGCGGGAAAGCTGGCGGAGATGGAGCGCGTCCGGGACCCGCTGTACACGGCGGCGGCGGACTGCGCCGTCTCAAATGAATTCAGCCCGGAGGAAACCGCCGGGACTATTTGGAGGGATTTTTGTGAGCGCTAAAAAGACCATTCTGGTGATTAACGGGCCGAACATGAACCTGCTGGGCATCCGCCAGCCGGAGATTTACGGCAGCACGGACTACGTGGACCTGGAGAACATGATTACCGCCGAGGCGGAGCGTTTGGGGGTGACCGTCTCCTTCTTCCAGTCCAACCATGAGGGGGACCTGGTGGACGCCGTCCAGCAGGCCTACTTTGACAAGGTGGACGGCATCCTCATCAACCCGGGCGCCTACACCCATACCAGCATCGCCCTGCTGGACGCGGTGAAGTCCGTGGGCATCCCCACAGTGGAGGTCCACATCTCCGACCCGGAGAAACGGGAGGAGTTCCGCCACGTGTCCTATATCCGGGAGGCGTGCGCCGCCAGCATCCGGGGCCATGGCGTCCAGGGCTATCTGGAGGGCCTGAAGCTCCTGGCGGAACGGTAAGAGACCGTATTCACGGCCGCTGAGCGCCGTCCGGCGCCCCGCGCGGTTATGGATAGAGGCAAAAAAAGAGCTCAGCCGGTTGTGCGGCTGAGCTTCTTTATGGACCCTTATGCCTTGCAGCCGCAGGGGGAGCAGGGCCCGCAGGAGCCGCCCTCGGCGCAGGAGATGGTGGGGTCGCCGGTGTTCATGCTGACGTCATAGCGCACGGGGATGGTGACGCAGATCCGCTGGGAGACGGTGATGGTGCTGGAGGTCCCGCAGGGGTCGGTGACGCAGTTCACCACCGGAACGCCCTGGCAGGACACCGTGACGGTGCCCAGGCAGGCGGTGGGAACCAGGGTCACCGGGGCGGTGACGTCGACGCACTGTGTAACGATTTTATTACAGCCGCCGTCCTCTCCCGGGCAGGGGAGAATGGCCGCGTGCTCATAGGCTTCGTTGATACGCAAAGGAATCCCTCGTTTCCTGGAAATTGGCCCCGGTCTTCCGGGAACCTAACCCATCCTATGCGGAGGGGCCGTCCGCCGTCCCTGGCTAAGAACCTGTATTCACAACCGTTGAACGCCGTCCGGCCGGTCTGTTTCCCGCCATACTGCGTCGTTTTCCCTTGCAATCCGTCAGGATTCCTGCGATTTTCTTCCTTGCCGGCAGAAATTTCTGGCGCAAATCTGCACACGCTGATTTCATCAGCGCTTCCCTAAAAAATTCATTATCCCGCTTTCGTTTCCGGACAAACCGTGTTATACTATCAAAATATGACAAAAGGACAGAGAAAGGCGGAGCCGCTATGGACGACCATATGGACGAAAAGCAGGAACAAAAATTTCACCAGATGACCGAGACCCCGGTCAGCCGGCTGATTTGCCGCCTGGCCCTCCCCTGTATCATCAGTATGCTGGTCACGTCGTTTTACAACATGGCCGACACCTTTTTTGTGGGCATGCTGAAAAGCAACAGCGCCACCGGCGCCGTGGGCGTGGTCTTTTCCCTCATGGCCATTATCCAGGCCGTGGGCTTTTTCTTCGGCCACGGCAGCGGCAACTTCATCTCCCGGGAGCTGGGAAAGCAGAACTACGAGGAAGCGTCCAACATGGCCGCCACCGGCTTTTTCACCGCCCTGGCGGCGGGGGCGCTGATCTGCGTCCTGGGGCAGCTCTTCCTGGAGCCCCTTTCCATGCTCCTGGGCTCCACCGCCACCATCCTGCCCTATACGAAGGCCTATCTCCAGGTCATCCTCTTCGGGGCTCCCTGGATGACCTCCTCCCTGGTGCTGAACAACCAGCTGCGCTACCAGGGCAGCGCGGCCTATGCCATGGTGGGGATTACCAGCGGAGCGGTTCTGAACATCGCCCTGGACCCGCTTTTGATTTTCACCTTCCGCCTGGGCGTGGCCGGGGCCGCCTGGGCCACCATCATCAGCCAGTTTGTCAGCTTCTGCCTCCTCCTGGCGGGCTGCGCCAAGGGCGGCAACCTCCATATCCATATCTCCCGCGTCCAGCTGAAGCCGCCCTATTACGTCCAGATCGTCCGGGGAGGCCTGCCCTCCCTGGCCCGGCAGGGCCTTGCCAGCGTGGCGGCCATCTGCCTGAACCGGGCCGCCGGGCCTTACGGCGACGCGGCCATCGCCGCCATGGGCGTGGTCCAGCGCATCATGATGTTCGGCGGCTCCGCCATGATTGGGTTCGGACAGGGCTTCCAGCCCGTCTGCGGCTTCAACTACGGCGCGAGGCTCTATCACCGGGTAAAGGAAGGGTTTTGGTTCTGCGTAAAATCCTCCACGCTCTTTTTGACGGCCATCGCCGCCCTGGGGGCCTTCTTCGCGCCCCAGCTCATCGCCGTCTTCCGGGACGACCCGGAGGTCATTGAGATCGGGACCATGGCCCTGCGCTTCCAGTGCCTGACGCTGTGCCTGTCCGGGTGGATCGTCATGAGCAACATGATGCTCCAGACCATCGGAAAGACCGCCGGGGCCACCTTCGTGGCCATGTCCCGGCAGGGCATCTTCTTCATCCCGCTGGTCTATATCCTCTCCTCCGCCCTGGGCCTGACAGGCGTGGAGATGACCCAGTCGGCGGCGGACCTCTTGACCCTCCTGTGCGCGGTGCCCATCCAGCTCAAGGCCCTGCGGGAGCTGGACGCCCTGGAGGGGGCACGGTAAAAAACAGATAGTACCCCAAAAGGCGCCATCCAGCCGGATGCAGCCCTCCCGTTTCGTCCCCCGTCCCCCCCAAAAAAATCGGCCGAAAACCCAGCGCAGCGGATTTCGGCCGAAAGCGAAGGAATTCCCCGTCCTGCGGAGCTTTCCGCCCCTGCGGGGCGGGAAGCGCAGCGGTAAGGGGAATTCCTGAGCTGGTGCGCCTGAAGGGACTCGAACCCGCACGCGTTGCCGCACGAGAACCTAAATCTCGCATGTCTACCAATTCCATCACAGGCGCATACATAAGCATAGTATACCACACCCCGCCGCCCGCCGTCCAGCCCTATTTTTCACCCTTGCGCTTTTGCCTGATCTATTATAAAATATTCCCATTATGCAGCTATGCAATGAAAAGAGGGTTCCATCATGCCGACACCCCGCGCCGCCGTCATCCACGACCTCTCCGGCTTCGGCCGCTGTTCCCTGACCGAGGTCATCCCCATCCTCTCCGTCATGGGCGTCCAGTGCTGCCCGCTGCCCACCGCCTTCCTCTCCACCCATACCGGGGGCTTCACCGGCTTCACCTTCCTGGATATGACGGAGGAGCTGCCCAAGGCGGCGGCCCACTGGAAATCCCTGGACCTGAAATTTCAGGCCATTTACAGCGGCTTCCTGGGCAGCGAGCGCCAGATCGGCATTGTGGCGGACTTCATCCGCCAGTTCCGGGGGCCGGACACCCTGGTGGTCGTCGACCCGGTGATGGGGGACGACGGGAAGCCCTACCAGACCTACACGCCCGCCATGTGCGCCGGCATGGAGCGCCTGGCGGAGCTGGCCGACGTGATCACCCCAAACCTCACCGAGGCCGCGTTCCTCCTGGGCCGGGACTACGAAGACCTTCTGGACGGGGGACGGGCCCTCCATGACGAAACGGCCCTCCGCCGCCTGGCGGAGGAGCTGAGCCTGGGAGGGAAGCGCTCCGTGGCCCTCACCGGAGCCGCGCTGTCCCCGGGGCAGACCGGGGCCATGTGCTTCGACGCCCGGACCGGGACGGCGGAGGCGGTCCAGACGGACTTTGTGGCCCATCCCCTCCACGGGACCGGGGACGTGTTTGCCAGCGTCCTCACCGGGGCGCTGATGCGGGGGGATACCCTCCGGGACGCCGCCGCCCTGGCGGTGGACTTCATCCATGCATGCGCCGTGCGGACCGTGGACCAGGGCCTTCCCCTCCGGGAGGGCGTGGACTTTGAGCCCCTGCTGGGGCGGCTGCTCAGCCGGTAGTACAACAGGAAAAAGGCGCTCAGAGCATCGCTCTGAGCGCCTTTTTAGCTTGAGGCAATTTGAAATGCCGGGAAGGTGAGCCGCTTAGGCCGCAGGGATCACCAGGACCTGGCCGATCCGCAGGTCGTTGGGGTTCTTGATGGCGGCCTTGTTGGCCTCATAGATCACGTTCCACTGGCGGCCCGTGCCGTAGGCGTTCTGGGCGATGCTCCACAGGCAGTCGCCGGACTTGACCACATAGCTGCCCTCCGCCACGGTGGGAGCGGGAGCGGGCTCCGGCTCGGGGGCGGGAACAGGCTCCGGAGCGGGCTCGGGAACCGGCTCGGGAGCGGGGGCGGGCTCTTCCGTGGGAGCGGGCTCCTCCACGGGGGCGGGAGTCTCGGGAGCGGTTTCCGCGATGCTGATGCGGTCCCCGGCCTCGCCGTAGGCTTCCGCAGTGACAACGCCGTTCAGCTCTTCCTTGATGTAGTCCATCAGGACTTCATCCATAGGCAGACCCAGGTCGTAGTTGCTCTTGGCGGCGGAGAAGGCATAGTAGGTGTCGCCGCCGGCGGCCATGAAGTCGTTGGTAGCAATGGAGTAAGTGGCCTTTTCATCAAAGTCCTTGCCGCCCACGGAGACAATGGTCACCCGCTCAATGGAGGCGGGCTTGTGATAGGTGGAGCCGGGATACAGGTCCCCGGCCTTGAACTCCTTGGCGGTGTCGACAATGAACTCGATGCCGCTGACCTGGGGGAAGCCGCCGATAGCGGTGGGGGTGCAGTGGGTGGAGGCTTCCAGGGCCTCCAGAAGCTCGGCGCCGGTGACCTTGACGATGCTCAGGGTGTTGCCGAAGGGCAGGACGGTGTTCACGTCTTTTTTGGTGATGCCGCCCGCCGCGATGGGAGCCCGGATGCCGCCGCCGTTGGTGACGGCCGCATCCACGGTTTCACCGTTTTTCTTGGCGCCCCAGACCAGGGCGTCGGTGATCAGGTCGCCCAGGTTAGTCTCTTCCGTGCGGTTGCCGGGGTCCTTGTCGCCGTTGAGCAGGACTTCGGTCTTGGCAAAGACCGCGCCGTAGTCGTCGTCAATCTGCTTCTGGATGGCGGCGGCCCGGGCGGCGATGGCCTCGTCCTCGGCCAGTCCCTCGGCGGAGACGCTTTCCATGGAGATTTCGCCTTCGGCGGAGATGGTCACCACGCCGATGTTGGCCAGCTTCGTGCCGGTGGAGGTGATGGGCTTGTCCCCGGCGGCTTCCTTGACTTCCTCCAGGGTGGAGTGGGAATGGCCGTCGATGAAGAGGTCGATGCCCTCCACGGCGTCCATCAGGTCGATGGAGCGGTTGCCCTTGGACTCGTCGTCAATGCCCAGGTGGCCCAGGCACACGATGTAGTCGCAGCCCTCATCCTCCAGCGCCTTGACCTCGGCCTCGGCGATGGCGAACATGTCCTTGCCCGCGGGGAAGGTCACGCCCTGGATCTTGGCGGGGTGGGCCTTGGTGGCGGTCTCGGGGGTGCTCAGGCCGAAGACGCCGATTTTCTTGCCGCTTTCGGCGGTGAAAATGGTGTGGCTGTTCTCCGCCTTGCCGTTCACCAGCACATTGGCGGCTACCACGGGGAAGTTTGCGTCCTTGGTGATTTCCTTGAAGCTGGCGTAGCCGTAATCGAACTCGTGGTTTCCGATGGTGGCCGCGTCATAGCCCGCCAGGTTCATCAGCTCGATGGCGGTTTTGCCCTGGCTGACGCTGACGGTGGGATCGCCCTGGATGTAGTCGCCCGCGTCCAGCAGCAGGGTGTACGCGCCCCTGGCCTGGTACTCGGCTTTCAGGGCGGCTGCCTTGGCGTATCCGGCGATGCCGCCGTGGACGTCGTTGGTGTGGAGGATGACGATGGAGCCTTCCAGGCTCTCGCCCTCCTCCGCGGCGCTGGCGGTGACGCTCAGGGAGAACATCATCGCGAGAGCCAGCAGCAGGGACAGGAACTTCTTAGTCTGCATTCTTTTACCTCCTCTTCATTACGGGGGCGGATTTGGCCTCCGCCTTTCCTAAGGACATTATAGCACATTTTTTCCAAATAGAAAGCGCAAAATCTCCATCTTGGGAAATTTTTTTCGACAGGCGCCTCCGCCGCTGGAAATCCGGCGGGAGCTATGGTATACTATCCCCATCAACACACCGAGAATGGAGGAAACGGATATGCGCACACTGTTCAAGGGCGGCAGCGTAGTTTCCGGCAAGGGCGTCCGGCGGGCGGACCTGCTGGTGGAGGGGGAGAAGGTGGTCTCCCTGGGCCGGGGGCTCAGGGCGGAGGCGGACCGGATCATCGACGTGGCGGGCTGCGTCCTCTTCCCCGGCTTCATCGACGCCCACACCCATTTCGACCTGGAGGTGGCGGGCACCGTCACCGCCGACGGCTTCGCCTCGGGAAGCCGGGCGGCGCTCCGGGGAGGCACCACCACCGTCATCGACTTCGCCTGCCCCGACAAGGGGGAGACCCTGGCCTCCGGCCTGGGCCGCTGGCGGGAGAAGGCCGTGGGAAAGACCTTCTGCGACTACGGCTTCCATATGACCATCGACGACTGGAACGAGGGCATCCGGACGGAGCTGCCCGCCATGTTCGCCCAGGGCGTCTCCTCGTTTAAAATGTACATGACCTACCCCGCCATGCTGCTGGGGGACCGGGACCTCTACTGGGCGCTGAAGGAGCTGAAGGCCCTGGGGGGCGTCTGCGGCGTCCACTGCGAAAACGCCGGGGTGATTGACGGCATGATCGCGGAGAAAAAGGCCCTGGGGGAGCTCTCCCCCGCCAGCCATCCGGAGACCCGCCCGCCGTATCTGGAGGCGGAGGCGGTGGGGCGGCTTCTCCGCATCGCCCAGGCGGCCCAGGCCCCGGTGATCATCGTCCACCTCACCAACGGCGAGGCGCTGGGCGAGGTCCTCCGGGCCCGGAAGCGGGGCCAGACGGTGTACGTGGAGACCTGCCCCCAGTACCTGATCTTGGACAAGAGCCTGTATTACCAGGAGAACTTCTCCGACGCGGCCCGCTACGTCTGCGCCCCGCCCCTGCGGGAGAAGAAGGAGCAGGAGATTCTTTGGAAGGCCCTGCGCCGGGGGGAGATTCAGACGGTGTCCACGGACCACTGCGCCTTCACCCTGGAGCAGAAGGAGATGGGCCGGGAGGATTTCACCAGGATTCCCGGCGGCCTCCCCGGCGTGGAGACCCGGGGGGAGCTGATGTGGTCCTGCGGCGTGGCAAGGCGGAAGCTCAGCGTGGCCCAGATGTGCCGCCTTCTCAGCGAGAACCCGGCGAAGCTGTACGGCCTCTTCCCCCGGAAGGGGACCCTCCAGCCGGGGTCCGACGCGGACATCGTGGTTTACGACCCCAGCGGCGGACATGTGATCCGGGCGGAGGACTGCGAGTCCGCCGCCGGGTACAGCCCCTATGAGGGCTTCGCCGCCGACGGCGGCGTCCGGCAGGTGTGGCTCCGGGGGCGCCTGGCGGTGGAGAGCGGGAATGTGCTGTTCTCCCAGCCGGAGGGGAAATACCTGGCCCGGGCGAAGTGCATGCTGTAAAGCACCCGCGGGGAGTTCTGCCGGAGGAAGGCGGGCCCTGAAGGAATGGTCTGTGCAGGGGCACAGGCCCCACAAAGATGGATTTCTGTTCTACAGAAACACACAGCATCAATAAGTCCGAGCTGCTGTAACCCGGGCAGGAGCTTGCACTTTCCCTGTGGGGCCTGACCCCCTGGTCAGGCCATTTTCCGGGAACATGGCGCTTTCCATAGAACACACAAAACCCCGGCGGACCATCCTCAAGGCCCGCCGGGGTTTCAATTTCTCAGGAAAGAGGCTCCTGGCTGAACGTCACCGTCAACGCGTACACATGCTCATAGCCCAGCTTCTCATACTCCTCCGGCTGAAAGAAGTAATCCGTAAAATAGGAAATGACCTCGTTTTTCGTGGTGTTGATCTGGATGGCCAGGGGAATCTCCCTGCCATAGACGATCTCCGTCCGGTTGGAGAGGAAGGATGTTGTCCGGCCCATGCCCTCGGGGTCGCCGGTCTCCTCCGGGGAGCCGTACTTCACCGCTGTGAAATCCTTCCCAAACTGCACGGCCTCCCGGTACTCGCCCCGGAGGTCCTCAAAGCCGAAGGCCATGCGGCCCTTCTTCTCTCCCTCTTTCAGGGTCATGCCCCCGCCGCCGGTGACGAGCTCCCACTTGCCGTCCTCCAGCGCATAGGTGCTGACGCGGACGGTTTTCGCCGTCCCGTCCAGCACCACGTCAAAAAGGTGCTGGTCCGTGTCCGCCCCCAGGAGCTTGGCCACGGCTTCCTCCTCCTCGTTCAGCTTGGCGGGCTCAATGTACATGGCCGGGGCCGCCTCGGCGGAGCACCCCGCCAGCAGGGCCAGCAGGGCAAAAAGCGCAAGAATTTTTTTCATCTCAATCTCCCCATTCTACATCAACGACCGTTCCGTTCTGGAACTCCACGGTTTCGCTCTTCATGATATAGTCCGTCTTCCCAATCCGGACCTCCTGCTCCCCGACCTTCGTGGTCATGACCTCCTCCCTGGGCACCGTGGCGGTGCAGGTAAAATAGAGGTTCACATGGTCCGGGTCCTCGTGCCACTGCCCGTCGGGCCCCAGCTCCAGCCAGGGGGTGGCCTCCACGGACTCAATGCGCCCGTTCAGCCGGGCCCCGGAGGCCATCAGCGGGGAGGGAAGGTTTTCCTTGGAATTCTCGTACAGCTCCGCGGCCACGTTCTGCACCCGGACCACATAGGTAATCTCCATGGTGGGCACCTCAATGGTCCCGCCCCGGTTCAGGACGCGCACGGCGGCGTAAAGGGCTACCGCCAGAATCAAAGCCACGGCGATGATGTCGATGATGTTGAATTTGCCGATGCGAAACGCTTTCTTTTGTTCCATGCCAGACCTCCATAGCGGGCCCCGGGCCCGTCTTCTTTCAGATTGATGGAGCCTTTGGTAGACAAGGCCCGGAAAATATTATATAATACCTTTCACAAAATCACAAGGGGATATTTGCCATGAAGGTCATTCATCTCATCAGCGGCGGGGACTCCGGCGGGGCCAAGACCCATGTGCTGAGCCTCCTCCAGCACCTGAACAGGACCATCACCGCCCAGCTGGTCTGCTTCCGGGACGGCCCCTTCGCCGCAGAGGCCCGGTCCCTGGGCATCCCGACCATGATTTGCGGCGGCAACCACATTTTCAAAATCCGCCGCCGGCTGGCGGAGTATATCCGCCGGGAGGGCTTCCAGCTCATCCACTGCCACGGCTCCCGGGCCAATATGATCGGCGCCCTCCTCCGCCGGCTCACGGGCCTTCCGGTGGTCACCACCATCCACAGCGATTATAAAATCGACTACATGGGCCGCCCCCTGGCCCGGTGCACCTTCGGGGTCATCAACACCTGGGCCCTGCGGCGGCTGGACTACCGCGTGGGCGTCTCCGACGCCATGGTGGACCTGCTCATTTCCCGGGGCTTCCCGGCGGACCGCTTCTACGCCATCTATAACGGCATCGACTTCACCCCCGCGCCGGACCAGGGGGACCGGCTTCCCTACCTCCGCTCCCTGGGGGCGGACGTGGAGGCGGATTCCGTGGTGGTGGGCATCGCCGCCCGGCTGAACCCGGTGAAGGACATGTCCACCCTCATCCGGGGCTTTGCCGAGGCGTATAAAACATGCGGCAAACTACGGTTAGTAATCGCCGGAGACGGCGAGGAGCGGGAGAATCTGGGGGCTCTTGCCCGGGAACTGGGGGTGGAGCGGCAGGTCACCTTCGCCGGGTGGATCAGCGGCGGCATGGACCGGTTTTACAGCGCGTTGGATATCAACGTCCTCACCAGCCTGTCCGAGACCTTTTCCTATGCCCTCACCGAGGGAGCCCGGTTCCACCTCGCCACCATCTCCACCGCCGTGGGGGGCATCCCCTATCTCATTGACGATGGGGTCAACGGCTATCTCTTCCAGCCCCGGGACTTCATGACGCTGGGGAAGCGGCTGGCGAAGCTGGGGAACGGCCCGGCCCTCCGGCATGAGATGGGGGAAAAGCTCTTTGAAAAGGCGTCCGCCCGGTTCTCCATTGAGAAAACCGTGGAGACCCAGCTCCACATTTACGGCGAAATCCTCCGCCGCCACAGCCGCCCCCGGGCCCGCCGGGACGGCGCGGTGATCTGCGGGGCCTATGGCCGGGGCAATGCCGGGGACGACGCGATTCTGGAGGCCATCCTGGAGGAAATGCGGTCCATCGACCCCGACATGCCCGTGACGGTCATCTCCAAGGACCCCAGGTCCACCCGCCTGGCCTGCCGGGTCCGCTCGGTCAGCCGGGTGGACCTCCCCGGCTGGCTGGGGGCCATGCGGCGGGCGAAGCTCTATATCAACGGCGGCGGCAGCCTCATCCAGGACGTGACCTCCCGCCGGTCCCTCTGGTTTTATCTCATGAACATCCGCGCCGCCAAATGGGCGGGCTGCAGGGTGCAGATGTACGGCTGCGGCATCGGCCCCGTCAGCCGGGAGAACCACCGGAAGCTGGCGGCCAAGGTGCTGAACCGGAACGTGGACGTCATCACCCTCCGGGAGCCGGACTCCCTGGAGGAATTGAAGTCCATGGGCGTGGACAGGCCGGACATCCGCCTGACGGCGGACCCGGCCCTGACCCTGTCCCCCGCCGCGGAGGAGAAGACGGACAGCGTGCTCCTCCGGGCGGGCGTTCCGCCCCATGGGGAGCGGTATATCTGCTTCGCCCTCCGGCCCTGGCCGGGCTTCCGGGAGAAGGCGCCCCTCTTCGGGGCGGCGGCCCGGTACGCCTGGGAGCGCTACGGCCTGTCCCCCGTCTTCACGGCGGTGGAGAAGGGCCAGGACCCTGCCGCCGCCCGGGAGGCGGCGCGGGAGCTGGGCGATATCCCCCGCTATTTCCTGGACGACGCCGGGGCCGCCGGGACCATCATCGGCTCGCTGTCCCGCATGGAGATCGTGGTGTCCATGCGGCTCCACGCCCTGATTTTCGCCGCCGGACAGGGCATCCCCCTGGCGGGGGTGGTGTACGACCCGAAGGTCTCCGCCTTCCTCCGCTATATCGGACAGGAGAACTTCACGGACCTGGAGACCCTGACGGAGGAGACGCTCCGCCGCCTGATCGACCGGGCCGCCGCCCGGGCCGGGGACAAGCAGGCCCAGGCGGAGGCGGTCCGGAAGCTCCGGGAGATGGAGCGGGGAAACGTGGAGATCGCGAAGCGCCTGCTGGGTTAGGCCTTTTTTCAAACAAAACCTAAGGAAGCACTGATTTAATCAACGCGTGCAGATTTGCGCCGGAAATTTTCGCTGGCAAGGAAGAAAATTGCAGGAATCCTGGCGGATTTCAAGATTTTCTGACGCAGATCAGCGGAAATTTATGGCGTAAAGATGTGCGCGGGGATTAAATCAGTGCTTCCTTAAGTCAGCGGGAACAAATTTCCCGCTGGGCCGCGATGGTCTCCAGGGTGTCCCCCAGCTGGGTCAGGATGGCTCCCACCAGGCCCAGCTCCTGGTCGTTCAATTGACCCGCGATGGCTACCGCCAGGGAGTTCACCGTGGTGGTCAGGGCCAGGGGGTCGCAGTTCGGGTTTCTCATATTATCACCCACAGCAGTCTATGAAAAACAGGGCCGGGCTGTTCCGGCGGGAGCTGGAGCTTTTCCCCGCCTTTTGCGACGAACACCGGATGTACAGCGAGCTGATGCCGGAGATGCTGGACGGCGTCCTTCTCAGCGTCCTGGAGCGGAAGCGGAACGCCTCGGAGGAGGAGCTGCTTTACGCGCTGAACTGCTACGCGGAGATGGACGCCTTTTTCCAGTTCTGAGCTTGCCTTTTCCCCGCGCTTCCTGTACAATCAGGAAAAGCGCGCTCTCAAAAACATATAACTGGAGGGAACTCGACATGACTTATCAGGAAGTCCTGGAAAACGCCCGCACCTGTATGGGCCCTCACTGCAAGTCCTGCCCCGCCTGCAACGGCCTGGCCTGCAAAAACACCATGCCCGGCCCCGGGGCCAAGGGGATCGGCACCGGCTTTATCCGCAACTACCAGAAGTGGCAGGAGCTGTGCGTCAACATGGACACCATCTGCGAGAACAAGCCCGTGGACACCTCCTTCACCCTCTTCGGGCAGGCGGTGGACCTGCCCGTGTTCGCCGCCCCTGTGGGCGCCATGCAGCTCCACTACGGGGACAAGTACGACGACCTGGCCTATAACGATATTCTGGTCGCCGCCTGCGCCCAGGCGGGCATCGCCGCCTTCACCGGCGACGGCACGAATCCCGCCGTCATGGAGGCCGCCGCCGGGGCGCTGAAAAAGCAAAACGGCCGGGGCGTGCCCACCATCAAGCCCTGGAACCTGGAGACCATCCGGGAGAAGCTGGCTCTGGTGAAGGCGGCGAAGCCCTTCGCCGTGGCCATGGACATCGACGCGGCGGGCCTGCCCTTCCTGAAAAACCTCCAGCCCCCGGCGGGCAGCAAAACCGTGGAGGAGCTGAGGGAAATTGTGAGCATGATGGAGGGGATTCCCTTCATCCTCAAGGGCGTCATGACGGTCCGGGGCGCGGAGAAGGCCCTGGAGGCCGGAGCCAGCGGCATCGTGGTCTCCAACCACGGGGGCCGGGTGCTGGACCAGTGCCCCTCCACCGCCGAGGTCCTTCCCGCCATCGCGGACGCCGTGGGCGGGAAGATGACCGTCCTGGTGGACGGCGGCGTCCGCTCCGGCCTGGACGTGTTCAAGGCCCTGGCCCTGGGGGCGGACGCGGTGCTGATCGGCCGGCCCTTCGTGAACATGGTTTACGGCGGCGGTGCCGGGGGCGTGCAGGTCTACGTGGACAAGCTGAAAGCCGAGCTGGCCGACGCCATGGCCATGTGCGGGGCCCACTCCCTGGCGGAGATCCGCCGGGACATGATTTTCGGATACTGAGCCAGCGCCGCCGGGGCCCCTCCCCGGCGGCCTTTTTTTGTTTGGCGGGCGAAAAAGGGCTTGCGCTTTGGGCGGGGGATTGGTATACTATAGGAAGCACTGATTTAATCCCCGCGCACATCTTTACGCCATAAATTTCCGCTGATCTGCGTCAGAAAATCTTGAAATCCGCCAGGATTCCTGCAATTTTCTTCCTTGCCGGCGAAAATTTCTGGCGCAAATCTGCACACGTTGATTAAATCAGTGCTTCCTATACCTGTAGGATTATCGCTGCGAAGCAATTTCAGATATGAGGTGATCGTATGATCGGCGGAATTTCCGGCACCGGCGGCTTTGGGATGGGCGGGATCGGGAGCTTCTACCAGTCCCGGCTGTCGGAGAACATTCGAAACGCGCGGAGCGCCCAGCAGGCGCAGATGGGCGGCCAGGTCCGGACGGCCCGGAAGAGCCCCTCCCCGGAAACGCCGGTGGAGCCGGTGAAGGCCGTGCGCCCCGTCTCCCGGGACGAGGCGTCCTTGCCGGAGCTGGCGGCGCGGCTGGAGAACGACCCGGCGGCTATGGCCGGGCGGATGCGGACCCGCTACGGCGAGATCGACCCCGAGGGCATGTTTGTGGAAACCGGGAAGGAGGGCCTCTCCCCCGTGGACGGGTCCCGGAAGAGCGCCCTGGAGGGGCAGCTCTTCCAGGCGGAGGAGGCCCTGGGCCGGAACGACCTGGAGGGCGCGGAGGATGTGCTGAGCCGCGGCGCGCCGGACGCGGAGGAGGGCAGAATCCCCGGCCTCCCCGGACAGGAGAAGGGGGAGGATGAAAAGGCCCTGGACGGCAAGCCCGCCCAGGGGGCCGAGAGCGCCCAGGAGGCCCTGAAGGAGGGCGAGTGCCAGACCTGCGAGGAGCGGAAGTACCAGGACGGGTCCGACGACATGGGGGTCTCCTTCCAGACGCCCACCAACATCAAGCCGGAGCAGGCGGCCTCCGCCGTCCGGGGCCATGAGATGGAGCATGTCTACCGGGAGCGGGCCAAGGCCGGCCGGGAGGGCCGGAAGGTGGTCAGCCAGAGCGTGACCATGCACACGGAGATCTGTCCGGAGTGCGGCAAGTCCTATGTCTCCGGCGGCACTACCCGCACCGTCACCAAGGCGGACACGGACAGCGCCGCCCAGCAGCAGGACCTGGCCCGGCAGAACGAGGAAGAACAGAAGACGCGCACCCCCTTCTCGGCGGTGGCGTGATGCGAGGCGAACAGGGCTCCGAAGGCGGAGCCCTGTTTTCATAGGGGAAAGTTTGGGGCTCCCCGGAACCTTTCCCCCGGAAAATCCGTCTATATAAGTAACAGCCCCGCTTGGAAGACGGGGCGGACAAGGAGGATGAACGGATGAAAAGAGGACTTGCCCTGTTCCTGGCGGCCCTGCTGACGGCCCTGGCCCTCACCGCCTGCGGAGGAGGCGGGGGCTACAGCGGGGGAAGCGATTCCGGCGCCCCCGCCGCCAGCGAGAGCCAGACGGCCTATGACAGCGGCGGCGGAGACGACTGGAAGGCCGCCGTACAGGAGTTCGGCTTTGACGCTCCTGCCGGCGGCGCCGGGGAACCCGCCGGGCCGGGAGCGGCCCCCGATGGGGGCGAAACCCAGGCGGAGGACCGCCTTGCCAGCGCCAAGATAGTCTATACCGCCGATATCCAGGCGGAGACCCAGGACTTTGACACCTGCACCGCCGCCCTGGAGGACCTGGTGGACGGGCTGGGGGGCTACCTGGAATACGCCTCCGCCGGCAGCGGCGGCGACGGCAGCCGGAGCGCCAGCTACACGGTCCGGGTCCCCGCCAAGGAGTTCCGGGGCTTCTTGAAGACCGTGGGGGAAATCAGCCACGTCACCAGCCAGAGCCGGAACGCGGACAACATCAGCGAGCGGTACTACGACACGGAGAGCCGCCTGGAAACCCAGAAGACCAAGATGGAGCGGCTCCAGATGCTGCTTTCCAAGGCGGAAAATATGGAGGACATCATCGACCTGGAAAACGCCATCAGCGAGACGGAATACCAGATCGAGCAGCTTACCGGGTCCCTGCGGCATTATGACTCCCTGGTGGATTTCGCCACCATTGAGCTCCGGATTCAGGAGGTGCTGCGCCTCACCACGGTGGAGGAGGCTCCCCCCACCTTCGCGAGCCGCCTGGGGAACGCCTTTACGGGCGGCCTCCGCAGCTTCGGGGACTTCCTCCAGGGGCTGGCCATCTTCCTGGCCTACAACTGGATTTGGCTCTTGTTCCTGGGGCTGGTTCTCCTGGTGGTGGTGAAGCTCTCCAAGCGGAGACAGATTCAGCGGACGGCGGCCTTCCGGGAGGCCCGGGAACGGGGGAACGGCTTCTTCAACCGGAAGAAGGACGGGCCGAAAAACCCGGATGACAAACAGCCGTAAATCTGATATAGTAGGGGGGCGGACGCGGGTCCGCCCCCGTTTTTTGAAATACTCACAAGGAGGATTATGATATGAAACTCACCTGGCTGGGCCACGCCTGTTTTCTTGTGGAGCAGGACGGCTATCGGATTCTGCTGGACCCCTATACCGGCGTGGAGGGTTACCCCGCCCTGGCGGAGACCGCGCGCCGGATTGCCGTTTGGGAGGAACGCGCCCGCCGGAAGGAACAGGGCTTTTATACCCTGGCGGTGAAAACGCAGGTCTCTGTAGACGGCGAAGCCGCTCCCCCGGCGGAGCCAAAGCCCCAGGTCCACAGGATTCTTTGCAGCCACGGCCACTTTGACCACAACGCCGCGGACCAGGCGGAGCCGGTCCCCTTCGACGGCCCCTGCCCCTTCTCCATCCGCACGGTGGAGACCTTCCACGACGAGCAGAGCGGGGCCCTCCGGGGGCCCAACACCGTCCATATCCTCTCGGCGGGGGGCGTCACCATCGCCCACCTGGGGGACCTGGGCCACCCGCTCTCGCCGGAGCAGGCGGAGGCCATCGGCCCTCTGGACCTGGCGCTGGTCCCCGTGGGCGGGGTCTACACCGTGGACGCGAAAGGGGCCAAGGCCGTCTGCGGGGCCCTGAACCCCAAGTGCGTCATTCCCATGCACTACCGGCACGCCCCCTATGGCCTGCCCAACGTGGCAGGGGCGGAGGACTTTCTGTCCCTGTGGCCCGCCGGGGCCGTCCGGCGGCTGGAGGGGCCCGTCTGCGAGGTGGACGGCGGGGCCTCCGGCGTGCTGGTCCCCCAATTTCTCCAGGAGGCTTGAGTATGTACCGTTATATTTTATTTGACCTGGACGGCACCCTGACGGACTCCCGGGAGGGCATCGTCCACTGTGTCCGGGAGACCATTCAAGGCTGTGGCGGCCCGGTCCCGGCGGAGGAGACCCTCCTCCGCTTCATCGGCCCGCCCCTCCAGGATTCGTTTATCCGCTTCTGCGGCTACAGCCCCGAAAAGGCGGCGGAGGCGGTGGAGCGCTTCCGCCTGCTTTACGAGCCCGTGGGCCAGTACGAGAACCGGGCGGCCCCCGGCATGGCGGAGGTCATGGAACGCTTGAAGGAGAAAGGCTTCGTGCTGGCCCTGGCCTCCTCCAAGCCGGAGAATCTCTGCGTCTCCATCTGCGCCCGGTTCGGCTTCACGCCCCATCTCTCCGCCCTGGTGGGCAGCCCGCCCCACGGAGACTGGGAGAAGGAGGACGTGGTTCGGGAGGCCATGCGCCAGCTGGGCCTGACGGAGCGGGACCTGCCCCGGGTGCTGATGGTGGGGGACCGGAAATTTGACGTGCTGGGAGCCCGGGCCTGCGGCGTGGACTGCGCCGGGGTGGAGTTCTTCGGCTATGCCCCGCCGGGAGAGCTGGAGGAGGCCGGAGCAGTGGCGGTGGTCTCCACGCCGGAGGAGCTGGAGGAGTTTATCCTCTCCCACTAAGGAGGAGGCCGGAGGAGGGCCTGTGCAGGGGCACAGGCCCCGCAAAGACAGATTTCCGTTCTACAGAAACACCAGCGGCAATAAGTCCGGAATGCTGCAGCCTGGACAGGAGCGTGTACCCTCCTTGTGGGGCCTGACCCCAGGTCAGGCCATTTCCCTGTCCCGCTTGGGGTCCATGGGGAACACGGTCAAATCCTCTCCCCCGCCCCAGAGGGCCAGGAAGACCTCCCCCTCGTCCCGGTAGCCCTGGCGGAGGAGGGCCCGGCGGACCCACTCGTCCTCCTTGCCGGATTGGCGGAGATTTCCGCTGAGCAGCTTTCCGTCCATGACGAAGGGGGTCTGGACTTGGGACTGGGCGGGGTTCTTGTTCAGGTCCGCCGGAGTGGCGGGGCGGTCCGCCTCCTTGGGCAGGAAGCTGACGGTGCCGTTGTGCTCAAAGACCGCCGTCTGGAGCTGGCTGAGGTCGAACCAGCCGCCGATGCGGCAGTAGGTCAGAAACTCGTTCAGGTCCAGCTTGGCCTTTTTCAGGTTCTCCCGGTAGATCACCCCGTCCTCCAGCAGCACCAGGGGCCGCCCGGTGATGACGGCGCGGACCTTGAGGGATTTGCAGCACAGGATGGAGATGGCCGCGGCCACCAGGCCGTAGACAATGATGGCGATGAGGGGCTTATGGGGCTCCTCCAGCTCGGTGGCCAGCTCCGCGGCGGCGGAGCCGATGGTGATGCCCACCACGTAGTCAAACATGGTCATCTGAGACACCTGCTTGGCCCCCATCAGCTTGGTGAGGAGGAACAGGGCCAGGATGGACAGCAGGGTGGTCAGTATGGTCATGCCGGTATCTTGCAGGATTTGGGTCATAGAGAACGCCTCCCGTGGCAAATGTCAGTTGGTGACAGTATGCCGCGGGAGGCGCGTTTTATGCGGAAGCTCAAATCAGCCAGCGCCGGACCCCTGGAACGCGGGAGAGCAGCGCCCAGGTCCCGCCGCCGCAGAGTAGGAGCAGGGTGGAAACCAGCGGTACGGTGAGGAGCACGGGACCCGCCGCTGCCCGGAGCCCATGGCGGGCGAAGAGCTGCAAAAAAAATACGTGGGTCAGGAAGACGCAGAAGGAGGCCCTGGAGACCTTCGCTGCAACGCGTCCGGCCCGTTCTGAGAGAGAGGCGGACTGGCACAGTCCCCAGATTCCAAGAGCCTCCAGGAAGACGCTGGCTCCCATGCCCTCCAGGAAATGTTCCTCCGGTCTTCCCGCCGCCATGGAGGCGGCCCAGGTCCCGCCAAAGGTGAGGAGGAACCCCGCCAGCAGGGCCAGGAGGCAGAGGGAACGCCGGGGGCGGGGATAGACGGACGTCAGGTAATAGCCCAGCAGCGTGTAGCCAATGGAAGCGTAGGTCATGTTCATCCGCCACTGAACGGGGATGCCGCCCAGCAGCGTAAAGGGCCAGAGGGTCCGGACCGTGGGATAGAGGATGCCCAGGAGGAGCCAGAGTGTTAGGGAGTACTCCAGGAGCCGCCGGTCTCCGCAGCCCGCCAAGATGCGGGTGATGGGCAGGAAGGCGTAGACCAGAAGCATGATGTGGAGGTAATAGAGGTGCTCCTCGTGGCGGAAGAGAAGAAGATTCTTGGCCGCCGCCTCCAGGTCCCAGGGGGTGAGGCTATCCATCAGGGCTAGAAACACCAGCTTATAGCAGGCGGCCCAGAACAACAACGCGGCCAGGAGCCGGGCCATATTATGGGTATACAGCTTCTTCAGCGTCAGCTTCCGCTCCGGCGGCAGCAGCAGCGCACCGCTGGCCATGAGGAACAGCGGCACCGCCGGACGGGCCAGGGCGTTCCAAAACAGGTTGGACAGCCAGGGAGCGGACCCCGCCTCCAAGCCAGAAACGCCCCCGGCGCTGGTGTGGATTAGCAGGACCCCGAAAATGGCAAGTGTTTTTATCAGGTCAACCGTTCGATTTCGCGGGGGGGGGGGTAAATTTTGGAAGTCATGAAAACGCCTCCTTCTTGCGTTCTTCCTCCGCCAAAGCGCCGGTTTCCACAGGGCCGTCGTTGGTATGTACATTGATATACCGGCCCTTCAGCTTGGAGTGAAGGATCGTCTGGCTGGAGTAGAGCCCCCCGTAGCCGGAGAGGACGTAGCTGACGCAGCAGGCCAGTGCGAAGTACAAAAGCCCGCCGCTGCCGAACAGCTCAATGGCCAGGGCGATGGAGGCCAGGGGGCAGTTGGTGGCCCCGCAGAACACGGACACCAGCCCCAGCGCGGCGGCGAACCCCGCCGGAAGGCCCAGCAGCGGTCCCGCCGCGCAGCCGAAGGCCGCCCCCACGAAGAAGGAGGGCACCACCTCCCCGCCCTTGAAGCCCGCCCCCAGGGTGACGGCGGTGAAGAGGAGCTTCCACAAAAAGGCACCGGGGCGGACGCTTCCCTGCTCCACGGCGGCGGCGATGACCTGCATCCCCGCGCCGTTGTAGTCCGGGGTCCCGCAGAGGAAGGTCAGCGCGATGACGGCGCAGCCCCCGGCAAAGGCCCGGAGCCAGGGATTTGGAATCCGCTTGTGAAACTGGTGCTCCGCCATGCGGATGGCCCCGCAGAACACCACGGACAGCAGCCCGCACAGGGCCGCCAGGATTCCCGCCCGGACCAGCGGCCCCGCCGCCAGCCCGGGAGCCTCCACGGCGAAGGCGGTGGGGGCCGCCCCCAGCAGGCGGGAGATGCCGTAGGCCTCCAGGGCCCCGATGAGGGCGGGAAAAAAGGCGGCGTGGTAGAAGGAATCCACGCTGACCACGGCGATGGAGAACACCGCCGCCGCCAGGGGCGTGCCGAAAAGGGCGGTGAAAAAGGCTGCCATGCCCGTGGTGGTGGCGATGCGCAGGTCCCGCTCGTCGAAGCCGAAGAGCCGCCCCGCCCGGTAGCCCAGGGACCCGCCCATTTGCAAAGCCGCCCCCTCCCGTCCGGCGGAGCCGCCGCAGAGGTGGGTCAGCACCGTCCCCAGGAAGATGGCGGGGACCAGCAGGATGGAGATCTTTCCTCCGGCGTGGACCTCGTTGAAGATGTCGTTGGTGCCCTGGCCCTCGGTGCCCAGCAGCTTGTAGAGCCCCACGATGGCCAGGCCCGCCAGGGGCAGGCCGTAGAGCAGCCAGGGGAACTCCCCCCGGAGCTCCGTCACATACTCCACCGCCGCGTGGAACGCCGCGCCCACCAGGCCGCAGGAGACCCCCGCCGCCGTGGCCAGCAGCAGCCACTTTCCCAGGGCCCTGCCGTAGAGCAGGGCCAGGCTCCAGCGGGCCCGGAGGTCCCGCTTGATGTGTTCCAATGTCATGTCGTCCCTCCGCCGTTCCCCGCCGGGGCGGGGGTTCTTAAGGAAGCGCTGATTTAATCCCCGCACGCATCTTTGCACGCATCTTTACGCCTTAAATTTCCGCTGATCTGCGTCAGAAAATCTTGAAATCCGCCAGGATTTCTGCGATTTTCTTCCTTGCCAGCGAAAATTTCTGGCGCAAATCTGCATGCGTTGATTAAATCCTTGAAACCAGCCTTCACAACCGCTGGACGCTGCCTGGACGGGTCTTTCTCCGCCATACCGCGTCAATTCCCCTTGAAATCCGTCAGGATTCCCGCGGGAAATTTTCTTGTCTGGCGGAGAAGTCCCCCGCCCATCCAGCATCCCCCGGTTATGAAGGCCGGTTCTTAACGCGTTCTTTATACAGTATACAGGGTTTTGGGCGGAATGCAAGCGGAGAGGCGGGAAGAAAGGTACACCTTTTTTGAAAAATTTAGGAAGACGGTTGATTCCGGTAAAAAAATCCTGTATACTATGGCTAGGAAAGGGCCCCCGCAGGGGGCGAAAATTGTGAAATTTTGAATGGAGGAACGCGCTATGAAATACGGCCGCACCTACAACTTCTCCGCCGGCCCCGCCATGATGCCGGAGCCCGTGCTGGAGGAGATCGCCGCCGAGATGATGAACTGCCGCGGGAGCGGCATGTGCGTCATGGAGATGAGCCACCGGAGCAAGGTATTCCAGCAGATCCGGGACGAGGCGGAGGCGGACCTGCGGAAGCTGATGGGCATTCCCGGCAACTACAAGGTCCTCTTCATCCAGGGCGGCGGCACGGTCCAGTTCGCCATGGCGGCCATGAACCTGATGAAAAACGGGCTGGCCTGCTACGTGGAGACCGGAGCCTGGTCCAAGAAGGCCATCGCCGAGGCGAAGAAGTACGGCGAGGTCAGGATCGCGGCCTCCTCCGCCGACAAGAACTTCTCCTATATCCCCGACTGCTCGGACCTGGACATCCCGGACAACGCGGACTATGTGTATATCTGCGAAAACGAGACCATCAACGGCACCACCTTCTTCCAGCTGCCAAATACCAAGGGGAAGGTCCTGGTGTCCGACCAGTCCAGCATGTTCCTCTCCCGGCCCTGTGACGTGAGCAAGTACGGCCTCATCTGGGGCGGCGTGCAGAAGAACGTGGGCCCGGCGGGCATGGCGGTGGTCATTATCCGGGAGGACCTGCTGCGGGACGACCTGCCGGAATTTGTCCCCACCTATATGAGCTATAAGACCCACGCGGACAACGACTCCCTCTACAACACGCCCAACTGCTGGGCCATCTACTGCTGCGGAAAGGTCTTCAAGTACCTCCTTGATAACGGCGGCCTGGAGGCGATGAACAAACGCAACGAGGAAAAGGCGAAAATCCTCTACGACTTCCTGGACCAGTCCAGGCTCTTCACCGGGGCCGTGCGGAAGGAGGACCGCTCCCTCATGAACGTGCCCTTCGTCACCCCCAGCAAGGACCAGGACGCCGGCGTGGTGGCGGCTTCCAAGGCGGCGGGCTTCGACAACCTCAAGGGCCACAAGAGCGTGGGCGGCCTCCGGGCCTCCATCTACAACGCCATGCCCAAGGAGGGCGTGGAGGCGCTGGTGGAGTTCCTGAAGAAGTACGAGCGGGAGCACAATTAAAGAGGGGGCTTCGTCCCCCCTTTAGATCCCCCCGCCAGTGACGCTGGTCACTGGTGACGCCGCCCAAGGCGGCTGGAGCCGAGGAATTTTTGTGACGCGCATGCCGCCGCAAAAATAATTGGAATTGATTTCTCCGCTTTGCGGAGAAACCAGGGGGCCGCGGCCCCCTGGACCCCTTCCGGGTTGCCGGAGCGCCTGTCCCCCAATGGGCGTAAACCCTTGCGCTGTCGATGCCCCTGGGGTGCATCGAGAACGAATGAAAGGGGAAATTATCATGCTAAAGCGCGTATTGGTCACCGACGGAATGGACGCCTCCGCCATAGAAAAGCTCCGGGCGGACGGCTGCGAGGTGGTGGAGCAGTTCTATGAGCCCGACGCCCTGGGTCCCGCCCTGCGGGACTTCGACGCGGTCATCATCCGCTCCGCCACCAAGATTAGGGAGCCCCAGATCGACGCCGCCCGGGGCGGGCGGCTGAAGCTCATCGTCCGGGCGGGCGTGGGCATGGACAACATCGCCATTCCCTACGCCGAGGCGGCGGGCATCGCCGTGAAAAACACCCCCCGGGCCTCCTCCAACGCCGTGGCGGAGCTGGCCCTGGCCCTCCTCTTCTCCTGCGCCCGGAACATTTCCATTGCAGGGCACACCATGCGGGAGAACAAGTGGGAGAAAAAAGCCTATTCCAAGGGCTTTGAGCTGGCGGGAAAGACCGCAGGAATCATCGGCTACGGCCGCATCGGCCGGCTGGTGGGCGACAAGTGCCAGGCCCTGGGCATGAACGTCCTCTCCACCGTCCACCGTCACCGTCCGGAGGGCTGCGAGTGCGGGACCATGAAATTTGTCTCCATGGACGAGCTGCTGGCGGGGGCCGACATTCTCATCCTCTGCGCCCCCGGCGGGGACAGGGCCCTGGTGGACCGGGAGAGCCTCGCCAAAATGAAGGACGGCGTGGTCATTATCAACGTCTCCCGGGGCAGCAACGTGGACGAGGCCGCCCTTCTGGAGGCCCTGGAGTCCGGCAGGGTCCGGGCGGCGGGCCTGGACGTGTGGCTCAGCGAAAAGGACCCCAACTGGGCCCTGGCCCGGCATCCGGCGGTTTCCTGCACGCCCCATATCGGCGCGGGCACCAGGGAGGCCCAGACGCGCATCGGCCAGGAGCTGGTGGAGATTGTCGAGAACTTCTGAATGAAGCGGCCCCGCCTGTCCAGAGGGACAGGCGGGGCTTTTTTTGGGCTTTTGCCGAAAACCCCTTGCATTTTAGGGGAATCGGAGGTAGAATGAAAACGGAAACATGAATGCGGCAGGCCGCCGGGCGTGGACGCGCCCAGCGGCCCTGTACGAGTGACAGCCCACTCAGCACAGCAGTTAGAACTGCACCACGGGCTTATTATACCCATTCCCCCACTCTTTTGCAAAGGTGGATAGCAAGGACGCCGGAATGGGCGCAAAGCCGTGCGTTCGCATGCTCTTAGGCGGCGCTGGGTTTTCGGGACTCGGCGTCGCTTTTATGTTTCCGGCGGACGCCCAACCGGAGAGGGAGGTCCCACACACCTGGCGGCTCTCCCGCCGTCCCTTTCCTCCCTCCCCGGCGGGCGCGCCCCGCCGGAGGTCCCCCCCAGAGGACCGGTTCGATCCGCAAAAGGCCCCGCGCCGCAAGGCGCGGGGCCTTTTCGCAAAAAAATACGGAAATATCGTAAAAACACACAAGGCAAGCGTTTGTATTTTGGCGGCGGATAAACTGAAAAATCCAGATTTTGGTTCTATACTGCACATACTTTAGGCCTTGTCTGAAAATTGACGGAACGCCCTCCCGAAAACAAATGGAGGCATGCCAATGAAAAAATGTTTGTCCCTGCTCCCCGCGCTTTATAAGACGCTCTGGCGGGGCTCCCGGAAAGGCCGGTAAAAAAGGGCCCCTTTCCCCGATTGACATTTTCCCTCCGGGGAAGCATAATGGGAACAGAATGCGAAAGGAGCCTTTTTCCTATGGATACTATCTATATCACCGGGCACCGGAACCCGGACACGGACTCCATCGTCTCCGCCATGGCCTACGCCGCCCTCCAGAACGCCCTGGGCAACCGGCAGTACCAGGCCGCCCGGCTGGGCCAGATCAGCGACGAGACCCAGATCGTCCTGGACCGCTTCGGCTTCCAGCCCCCCAAGCTCATCGACAACGTGCGCACCCAGGTCCGGGACCTGGACTACGACACGCCCCCCACCCTCTCCGCCGCCGCCACCGTCAGCCGGGGGTGGACGGCCATGCAGGGGGGCAAAATCTCCATTCTCCCCGTGGCCAACGAGGACGGGACCCTCTACGGCACCCTCTCCGCCGGGGACGTGGCCAACTACGACATGACCACCGTCCATAATCCCCGGGTGGAGAATATCCCGGTGTACAACCTGATCTCCGTGCTGGAGGGGAAGCTCCTCCACGAGAGCGCCGACACGCCGGACCTGGTCTCCGGCGAGGTGACCATCGCCCTGCCCGCCAGCCGGGAGAACCTGCTCTTCTCCAGCCCGGACAGCGTGGTTATCTGCGGCGACCAGCCGGACATGGTCCAGCGGGCCCTGGACCTCCAGGTGAACTGCGTGGTCATCTGCCAGGGGGAGGTCCCCCCGGAGCTGCTGGACCGGGCGGGGAACACCTGCGTCATCTCCACCCCCATCGACGCCTATCAGGCCCTGCGGCTGATTTTCCACGCCCTGCCCATCGCCCGGGTGTGCAAGAGCACGGACCTTGTCTGCTTCCACCTGGACGATTACATCGACGACGTGCAGAACGCCGTTCTGGAGAGCCGCTTCCGGGCCTATCCCATTCTGGACGAGGAGGAGAAGGTGGTGGGCATGCTGTCCCGCTTCCACCTGCTCCGTCCCCGGCGGAAGCGGGTGGTGCTGGTGGACCACAACGAGAAATCCCAGTCCGTCACGGGGCTGGACCAGGCGGACATTCTGGAGATCATCGACCACCACCGCCTGGCGGACATCGAGACGAAAAACCCCATCCATGTCCGGAACGAGGCCGTGGGCAGCACCAACACCATCATTGCGGAAATGTACCAGGAAAAGGGCCTGATGCCCACCGCCAACATGGCGGGCCTCATGGCGGCGGCCATCGTGTCGGACACGGTGATGTTCAAGTCCCCCACCTGCACCCAGCGGGACGTTGACATTGCCAACCGCATGGCCCGCATCGCCAGCGTGAAGCTGGAGGACCTGGGGCAGGCCATCTTCTCCGCCGCCTGCGGGGACGACAAGACCGCCGAGGCGATGCTGAAGACGGACTACAAGGAGTTCCACATTGCCGGGCACAACCTGGCGGTGAGCCAGATCACCACCATGGACTCCGACCGGCTTTTGAAGCGGCTGGGCGAGTTCCTGTCCATCATGACCGAGACCCGGGAGAAGCGGGGGCTCCAGAGCGTGGTGCTGATGATCACCGACGTGCTGCTGGAGGGGACGCAGCTGCTTTTCGTCGGCGACGAGGATACCATCCGCCAGGCGTTCGGGATCAAGGGGGAGGCGAATTATGCGTTCCTGCCCAAGATCATGTCCCGCAAGAAGCAGGTGATTCCCATGCTGTCCGCATTGTGGGGATGATGCCCGCCCTGGCGGGCGGGGGAGTTTCAGCCATGAAGATGGCTGGTCCTTTGCACCCCCCATTTTCTCTTTTTCTTCCAGAAGAAAAAGAGACTGCGCCCGCAGGCGCGTGTCGGAGGCCAACCGCCGCGAAGCGGCGGCTCTTAGGCCGGAGACAAACGGGCCGTGCACGGTCCAAAAGAGAAAAAGAAGTAATTTGGCCTTCTATTGGTAGAACACCCCGAAATGCGGATTCCTGGGTAGGAGCATGCACTTTCCTTGTGGGGCCTGACCCCCTGGTCAGGCCATTTCCCTGAGGCGGGCTTTTGGTACTTGCTGGATGGACTGTCCTCCCCTCCTCGCTGCCGCTAACCTGGTGGTAGGGGGCGGCGGTGCTGGGAGGGGGTTAAAAACCTTCTAACAGCTGCGCCATGAGCTGCGCGCCAAAACGGACGCCGGTATGGAAAGCGGCGTCCCGCTGTTCTAGGGCCAGGACCTGTATTTCTTGCTGGAAAGCGTCAGCCGCCTTTGGCTCCAGCGCGTGCAGCTGGCGCAGAATGCGCTCTTCTGCGATTGTATAAGGCGCTTCCATAGGGGCTTTACCCCGTAGATTGGTGAGTTCACCATATTGAAGCGCAGTCAAGATGTCAAACATGGCCGATTCTCCTTCATAAAGTGTCGTATCTATTGTTTATAGTATCATACTTTAAGTGATAATCAAGGGGTTATATGGAAACTAAGAAGATTTTCGGCGAGCGGCTCCGCGAGCTGCGCAATCGCCAGTCTGTCAGCCAGATGCAGCTTGCCAATGCGTTGGGGCTGACGCAAAATTCAATCGCCATGATGGAACGAGGATACCGGGGGACTACCATTGAAAAGGTGGTTCTGTTGGCGAAGTATTTTCACGTATCCGCGGACTATCTGCTGGGCATCACCGACGACCCCGCATGGCGGGGCGCGGAGGAAAAGGCAGACTAATCGAAGGCAAAAAAATGGCCCGAAGGGCCCATACTTCTTTTTCTCTTTTGGACCGTGCACGGCCCGTTTGTCTCCGGCCTAAGAGCCGCCGCTTCGCGGCGGTTGGCCTCCGACACGCGCCTGCGGGCGCAGTCTCTTTTTCTTCTGGAAGAAAAAGAGAAAATGGGGGGTGCAATGGACCAGCCATCGCTGGCCACCAATCCGCCCCGCCCGTCAGGGCGAGTAAAATCCCCCCCCTTTCAGGGGGAAAAGCAAGGAGGCCCCGCCATGCCGCAGGCACCCGACTTCACCACCCTTTTTGACGACGACATCAACCTCCGGGGCCTCTTCGACATCCTCAGCCCCGAGAACAACCTGGTCCTCGCCGACGACATGATGCTCTCCGACGCCAAGGGCGTCATCCTCCGGGTCAGCGAGAGCTATGAAAAAAACTTCGGCTTCGTCCACAACTCCATCGTGGGCCGCTCCGCCTTCGACCTGGAGGCCGACGGCACCTTCTCCCCCTGCGTCACCGCCGAGGTCATCCGCCAGCGGCGGAAAGTCACCGCCACCCAGACCATCAACCACGCCCACAAAAACGTCATGACCGTGGGCATCCCCCTCTTCGACCGCGCCGGGGAGCTGAAATTCGCCGTCTGCTTCAACACCGTTTCCATGGAGCAGATCAACGCCATCCAGCGGAACTACCGCCACCTCCAGGACTCCCTCCAGCAGTACTCCCAGGAGATCGCCGAGCTCCGCACCCGGGCCACCTCCACCAGCCTCATCTTCAAAAGCGCCTCCATGCAGCGGCTGTGGACCCTGATGCAGAACACCGCCAACACAAAAGCCAACATCCTCATCACCGGGGAGACCGGCGTGGGAAAAAGCGCCGTGGCCAAGGCCATCCACGCCATGAGCAGCCGGGCCGACGGGCCCTTCATCGAGGTCAACTGCGCCGTGCTTCATGAAAACCTCATTGAATCCGAGCTCTTCGGCTACGAGAAGGGGGCCTTCACCGGGGCCGCCAGCGGCGGCAAAATCGGCAAGATCGAGCTGGCGAACAACGGCACCCTTTTCCTGGACGAGATCGGAGAGCTGCCCCCCCACATCCAGTCCAAGCTCCTCCAGCTCATCCAGGAGAAGACCATCGAGCGCCTCTCCGGCAACAAGCGCATCGAGCTGGACTTCCGCCTTCTGGTGGCTACGAACCGGAATTTGGAGGAGGCGGTCCAGCGGGGCCTTTTCCGCTCCGACCTCTTCTACCGGCTCAACGTCATCCGCATCCATATCCCGCCCCTGCGCCAGCGGCGGGAGGACATCCTCCCCCTGGCCCACCAATTCCTGGCCCGGTTCTGCGGGGAGTACGAGAAAAACCTCACCTTCAGCCCCCGGCTGCTGGCCTTCCTGGAGCGGTATGACTGGCCGGGCAACGTCCGCCAGCTGGAAAATCTGGTGGAGCGCCTGGCCATCACGGTGCAGGACCCCATCATGGACCTGAGCCACCTTCCGGCGGAGTACGCCGCGGACTCCGCCGCCCCCGCCCCCTCCCGGGAGGGCACGCTGGCGGAGCGGATGGACGCCTATGAGGGGCAGATCATCCGGGAGTCCTACCGCCGCTGGGGCACCACCGTGGCCGTGGCCAAGGAACTGGGCATCTCCCAGGCCACCGCAGCCCGGAAGGTGGCAAAGTATGTGAGAACCTGTATTCACAACCCTTGAACGCCGTCTGGCCGGTCTTTTTCCCGCCATACTGCGTCGATTTCCCTTGCCATACGTCAGTATGGCTGCGGAAAATCTCCTTGTCTGCCGGGAAAAATCCTCGTCCACCCGGCATCCCTGGTTATGAATACAGGTTCTGAAATAAAACCTCCGGGGAGGCCCCGGAGAAACGGCCTGACCGGGCCCCCGCAAGGGGGATGGGACAGCCCCCACAGGAGGAGCCATGAGCCTTGTTCAGCTGAAAACCGAACTGCGCCAGGAGCTGAAGCTGACCCCGCAGCTGATGCAGTCCATGGAGGTCTTGCAGATGACCTCCCAGGAGCTGCTGGAATACCTCTCCCGCCAGGCGGAGGAAAACCCCCTGCTGGACCAGTCCGACCCGCCGGAGCGGGCCTATGAGGAGCTCCGCCGCCAGGCGGGGTGGATTGACGGCGGCGTCCGGGACCGGGCCACCTTCGCCCACGAGGAGGCCGCCATGGAGGCCGGGCGGGAGGACAGCCGCCTGGAGAGCCTGGCCGCGTTCCTCCGGGACCAGATTCACCGCCTCCGGCTTTCCAAGCCCCTGACGGCCCTGTGCCAGTATCTGGCGGAGCTGGTGGACGAGGACGGGTACCTGGCCCAGGAGGACCTGGACGGCCTGGCCTCCATGAGGATTCCCCAGGCCCTCACGGACCAGGCCCTGGACGCACTCCAGGGCCTGGATCCCCCGGGGGTGGGGGCCCGGTCCCTGTCCGAGTGCCTGCTGCTCCAGCTCAGCCGCCGGGAGGGCGCGGACCCTGTGGCCATGGACATTGCCGCCCGCTTCCTCCCGGAGCTGGGGCGGAAGCATTACGCCGCCATCGCCCAGAAGCTGGGGACCACGGTGGAGGCCGTCCGGGCGGCGGAGGCCGTCATCGCCTCCCTGGAGCCCCATCCCGGCCGGGCCTTTCAGCCCGCCGGGCCCACGGCCTATGTCCGGCCCGACGTGTTTGTGGCGGAGCTGGAGGGGGAGTGGAAGGTGATCTTAAACGAGTATTACCTCCCCCGGGTCTCCGTGAACGACTACTACCTCCGGCTTTTGAAGAGCTCCGACGAGAAGGAGACCAAGGACTACCTCCGCCAGAAGCTCCGGCAGGCCAAGTGGCTGCTGGAGAGCCTGGAGCGCCGGGGGAGCACCCTCCGCCGCTGCGCGGAGGCGGTGCTGGAGGCCCAGAGGCCCTTTTTTGCCGGCGGGACCCAGGGCCTGGCCCCCATGACCCTCTCCACCCTGGCGGAGGGGCTGGCCCTCCACCCCTCCACGGTCTCCCGGGCCGTCCGGGGGAAGTACCTCCAATGCCGCCAGGGTACATATCCCCTCCGGTACTTTTTCAGCCTCCCCGTCAGCGGCGGCGTGTCCCGCCAGGCGGCGAAGCAGGCCCTGCTGGCCCTGATCCGGGAGGAGGACCGGCGGCGGCCCTACAGCGACCAGGAACTGTGCCGCCTGCTGGCGGAGCGGGGCGTCCAGGTGGCCCGGCGGACGGTGACCAAGTACCGCCTGGAGCTGGGGGTCGGGTCCTCGGCGGCCCGGAGGAAGTGAAAACCGGAACGGAAGCGCTGTCATGAGATTCGGAAGGGAATCCTTTCCTGAATTTCATAACAGCGCTCCTTTGCGGGAGGGCTTGGGGGCTTTTTTCAGGAAAAAATCCGAGGAATCTGTTAAAATCCCCTTGCATTGGAAATACTGCTGTGGTATGATATTTCAGCATTCCGCACGGCGCGTCGACTTTTCGTCTGTGTCCGGGGCTTTCCCCGGATTGGCGGGGAGGATGAAGCCGCCGGAGGGTAAACTAAATTTGATTTGGAGGAACAAACACCATGGCAAATTCCAGCGTCGTATCCATGAAGGCCCTGCTTGAGGCGGGCGTCCACTTCGGCCACCAGACCCGCCGGTGGAACCCCAAGATGGCTCCCTACATCTACACGGAGCGCAACGGCATTTATATCGTCGACCTCCAGAAGACCGTCCGCAAGCTGGAGGAGGCGTACAACTTCGTCCGCCAGCTCAGCGAGAGCGGCCAGTCCCTGCTGTTCGTGGGCACCAAGAAGCAGGCCCAGGACGCCATCCGCGAGGAGGCGGGCCGCTGCGGCCAGTACTACGTCAACGCCCGGTGGCTGGGCGGCATGATGACCAACTTCAAGACCATGCGCACCCGCGTGGACCGGCTGAACCAGCTGAAGGCCATGCAGGAGGACGGCACCTTCGACATGCTGCCCAAGAAGGAAGTCATGAAGCACCTGGGCGAGATCGCCAAGCTCGAGAAGTACCTCGGCGGCGTGAAGGAGATGAAGAAGCTCCCCGGCGCCCTCTTCATCGTGGACACCCGGAAGGAGCGCAACGCCATTGCCGAGGCCCACAAGCTGGGCATCCCCGTGGTAGCCATCGCCGACACCAACTGCGACCCCGACGAGATCGACTATGTGATCCCGGGCAACGACGACGCCATCCGGGCCATCAAGCTGATCTCCTCCATCATGGCCAACGCCGTGCTGGAGGGCCGCCAGGGCGAGCAGACCGAGGAGGCCGCTCCCGAGGCTCCCGCCGCGGAATAATACGGCGATATAGTCAGCACAGCTGAAAAGGGGCAAACGCTCCTTTTCAAGCGGCGGGCATTTGCCCGCCGGCGCGCAAGGCGCGCGTGCGTTTCCTATGAAGTCAGGCGCAAGCGCCGCACAGCGGCGCTGAAATGCAGAGAAGCCAACGGCTTCTTTGCGATTGCGCGGACTATACGAATAGATTTGGAGGAAAGCGATTATGGCTTTTACCGCGACTGATGTTAAGAACCTGCGCGAAATGACCGGCGTGGGCATGATGGACTGCAAGAAGGCCCTGGTGGCCACCGACGGCGACATGGACAAGGCCGTGGAGTGGCTCCGCGAAAAGGGCATGGCCGCCTCCGTGAAGAAGGCGGGCCGCGTGGCCGCCGAGGGCATGGCCTACGCCGCCGTCATCGACGGAGTGGGCGTGGTGGTCGAGGTCAACGCCGAGACCGACTTCGTGGGCAAAAACGAGAAGTTTGTGGACTTCGTGAAGGGCGTGGCCGAGACCGCGGCCAAGGAGAACCCCGCCAGCCTGGACGCCCTGATGGAGTGCAAGTATAAGGGGACCGGCCTCACCGTCACCCAGCAGCAGCAGGAGATGGTCCTGGTCATCGGCGAGAACATCAAGGTCCGCCGCTTCGCCCGCTATGCCGAGGGCGTGTCCGTGCCCTACGTTCACGCCGGCGGCAAGATCGGCGTGCTGGTGAACCTGGAGACCGGCCTCTCTGCCGAACAGGTCACGGAGCTGGGCAAGAACATCGCCATGCAGATCGCCGCCCTGAACCCCCGGTTCTGGGATAAGTCCCAGGTGACCCAGGAGGTCCTGGACGAGGAGAAGAAGGTCATGATGGCCCAGATGGAGAACGACCCCAAGATGGCCAATAAGCCCGAGCAGGTCCGGGAGAAGATCGTCATGGGCAAGCTGAACAAGTTCTACGCCGAGAACTGCCTGCTCCAGCAGGATTCCGTCCGCGCCGACGTGTTCGAGGGCACCGTGGAGGCGTATATCGCCCACGCGGCCAAGGAGCTGGGCGGGGCCATCACCTTCAAGACCGCCGTGCGGTTTGAGAAGGGCGAGGGCATCGAGAAAAAGCAGGAGAACTTCGCCGACGAGATTGCCTCCCTGGTGAAGGGTTAAGGAACCACGGATTTAATCCCCGCACACATCTTTACGCCTTAAATTTCCGCTGATCTGCGTCAGAAAATCTTGAAATCCGCCAGGATTTCTGCGATTTTCTTCCTTGCCAGCGAAAATATCTGGCGCAAATCTGCATACGTTGATTTAGGCCTTGTTTGAAAATTGGCGGAATGCTGGATTGGAGCAGATTTTTTTGCCAGGCAAGGCGATTGGACGCAGGAATCCTGACGGATTTCAAGTCCAATCAACGCAGTCCTGGCGGAAAAAGATGCCCCAAGACGGCGTTTTGCCATTTTTCAAACAAGGCCTAATCAGTGCTTCCTTAATTCCTGGATTTCAGCCTATCAAAAAAGGGCCTCCGCCAAACGGCGGAGGCTTTTTTGCTCTTTGGCAAAAAAAGTCCGGCGGCAGGACAGGCAAAAAACATCCCCCCATCCGCTCCGTCGGCGAATGGGGGGCTCAACCATTGATCGGATTGTCCATTGGTCCTGTTACCTCGTGCTTTCTTAAGTCTGCCGTTCGTGGGGGATTTGCCGGGGTGTGGGTGATCCGTGGGATTTCCAATCCATGAAACCGTTTCTTGCGCTGACCTGCTGGTCCTGCGGGCTCATCATAGTGAGGGTGTTTCGTCTTTGGGAATTGCCTGAGATCACGCTGTCGCCGGGGTGCGCTGGGTAGTTTCGAACGGCGCTTGGAAGACGTGGGTTTCCGTGTCTGAATGGTACACTGGACTCACCTCTTTCTGTAGCTAAAATATACAATAATTTTGATTGGCTGTCAAGAGGTTTTGTGAGATTTTACGTTTTTGACAAAAGTAAACCGATTACCTCCGGCGAAAGCAACAAAGCCCCGGGGCCGGGAGGCGGGATTTTTCCTTGTGCTTTCCGGCCTTTCGTGATATGATATCCCCACTATATTTTGAGTGTCATCCGCACAGATGGAGGAAGCGTTTTGAAGCGAGAGGAAATCATGGTCCCGGAGGCGGAGATCGCCCGCCAGCGGGACTTTCAAAAGAAGATCAAGGCCATGTTCGCCGCCCGGGGAGCCCATCCCAGGGCCTTTGTGGAGACCTTCGGCTGCCAGCAGAACGTGGCCGACGGCCAGCGGATCATGGGCATGCTGGAGGCAATGGGCTTTGCCTTTGCGGAGGACGCCGGGGAGGCGGACCTGGCCCTTCTGAACACCTGCGCTGTCCGGGAGCACGCGGAGCAGCGGGTCTTTGGAAACCTGGGCATTCTGACCCACTCGAAAAAGGAGAACCCGGAGCAGGTCATCGTCCTCTGCGGCTGCATGGCCGCAGAGGCCCGGGTGGCGAAGCGGGTGAGGGAATCCTACCGGCATGTGGACCTGGTGTTTGGCCCCCAGGCCCTGTGGCGCTTCCCGGAGCTTCTCTGGCAGGTCTATGAGACGCGGAAACGGGTCTTCTCCACCGCCGGGGAACACGGCTGCATCGCCGAGGGGCTGCCGGTGGTCCGGGAGCGGGGCGTGAAGGCGTGGGTGTCCATCATGTACGGGTGCAACAACTTCTGCTCCTACTGCATCGTGCCCTATGTCCGGGGCCGGGAGCGGAGCCGGGAGCCCGCCGCCGTGCTGGCGGAGGTCCGGGAGCTGGTGGAGGCCGGGTACAAGGACATCACCCTGCTGGGGCAGAACGTGAACTCCTATGGAAACGACCTGGACAGCGGCTACCGCTTCCCGGACCTGCTGGAGGACATCGACAAAATTCCCGGGGACTACTGGATCCGCTTCATGTCCAGCCACCCCAAGGACGCGAGCCCCCGGCTCTTCGACGTGATGGCAAGATGTACCCACGCAGCCAGGCAGCTCCACCTCCCCTTCCAGTCCGGAAACGACCGGGTGCTGGCGGAGATGAACCGGCGGTACACCCGGGAGAAGTACCTGGAGCTGATCCGGTACGCCCGGTCCGTCATGCCGGGGCTGGTATTGACCAGCGACGTGATTATCGGCTTCCCCGGGGAGACGGAGGCGGAGGCCATGGACACCGTGTCTTTGGTGGAGGAGGTGGGCTTTGACGCGCTGTTCACCTTCATCTACTCCCCCCGCCCCGGCACGAAGGCGGCGGAGCTGCCGGACCCCGCCTCCCGGGAGGAAAAGCAGGCCTGGTTCGACCGTCTGCTGGAGGTCCAGAACGCTCACTCCGCCCGGATACACGCCGGGTACGCGGGGAAAACGGTCCGGGTTCTGGTGGACGGGGAGAGCGGCGACGGGGCGTACCCCCTTTCCTCCCGTACGGAGGGAAACCGGCTGGTGCGGCTGAAGGGGGACAAGTCCCTGATCGGGCGGTTCCTGGAGGTGAAAATCACCGGGAGCAACACCTGGGCGCTGTACGGGGAGCCGGTTTAAGGCCGGGCCAGCCACTTCCCCAGGGCCATGGCCTCCTGGAAGAGCCACTCGTCCTCCAGGACAGACAGGCGGGATTGGCAGGACAGAAAGGCGTTTACGGCCTTTTGCTGTTCTTTTGAGAGGGCCGCGTCCATCGCCCGCATCGCCGCCAGCAGTGATATGCGCTCCATACGGTATTCCGGCAGTTTCAGCAGGGTTTCGTCCCTGCGGACCTCCAGAATGTAGTTGTATAGGCATTGAAGATATTCGTCCAAGGCACGGTCCTCCCAAAGCGGAAATTCCAAATTTGTCATCTTGTGAGTTATTATAACATTCCGTTTTTGTCATGTCAAGGGGGCGCTGTATGGATTTTCAAGAAAAGCTCGTTCAGCTTAGAAGTATAAAAGGTGTCCTGCAAAAGGACCTGGTGAAGGAGTTGGGGCTCAATTTGCACACTTATCAGCGGTTTGAATATGGACAGCAAGAACCCCGCATGTCCACCCTCATTGCCCTGGCGGATTTTTACGGCATCTCCCTGGACGAGCTGGTCTGCCGGGACTGGCCCCGGGAGCCGGAGGCGTAAAAAAAGACCCCGCGCAGCGGCGCGGAGCCTTCCAGATATTTACTGCTTCATATTGACAAATGTGATATAATGGAAAACAGCAGAACAGCAGGATGTTCGTTCCGCCAGTCTTCCGCGTGAATTACTTCTGATCCGCAGTCGTGATATACGTCCGGATTATCTTTTTGATTTCCTCTACCGTGTAAGACGTCTGCTCTGGTTTCGCCTCCAGAATACCGACCAGATCATAGGCCATCGCTTTCCTGGTATCCTGCCGCTCAGCTTCGGTGCCCATATCACTTGCCTCCTTCCTGAGTGGGAACGCGCACATTTCGAACAATTCCATTATACCGAACCCCGCCCGGACTGTCAAGGGCGGCCTGTATACGAAATTTGGAGGCGTCCCATGAAAATCATCACCCTGCTGGAAAACACCGCCCGCCGCCCCGGCCTTGCCGCCGCCCGGGGGCTTTCGCTCTATGTGGAAACGGCCGGGCACAAGGTCCTCTTTGACATGGGCCCGGACGCCTCCTTCCTGGAAAACGCCCGGGCCTTGGGAGTGGACATTTCCGCCGTGGACGCCGCCGTGCTGTCCCACGGCCACTCTGACCACGGCGGCGGCCTGGCGGCCTTCTGCGAGGCCAACCGCACGGCGAAGATTTATCTCCGCCGGGAGGCCCTGGGGGATTATTACGCCGTTCTGCCGGGGCAGGAACCGAACTACATCGGCCTGCCGCCGGAGCTGGAGACCCTGAAAGAGCGGTTTTTCTGCACCGGAGCCCAGGAGGCCCTGGGGGACGGGCTGACGCTGTTCTCGGACGTAGAGGACGACAAGTCCTTCCGGGCCGCGGCCCCCAAGCTCCAGGAGCGGACCGGGGAGGGCTTCCGCCCCGACGGCTTCGCCCACGAGCAGCACCTGCTGGTGGAGGAAAACGGCAGGGCCGCCCTGCTGGCGGGCTGCGGGCACCTGGGAATCGTGAACACCCTCCGGGCGGCGAAGCGGCACCTGGGCCGCATGCCGGACGTGGTATTCGGCGGCTTCCACCTGTTCGAGCTGGCGCCGGACGCGCCGGAGTCGGAGGCGCTGCTCGCCGCCACGGCGGCGGAGCTGGCCGGAGGGGATACCGTTTATTACACCGGCCACTGCACCGGGGACTGGGCCTATGCGCGGCTGCGGGAGGCCCTGGGGGACCGGCTGCGGCCCATGGACTGCGGCGCGTCGGCGGAGCTGTGAGGACGGATTTGAGCGTATATAGAGAAAAGAGAGGGATTCCATGGCAGAGCTGACCCCCATGATGAAGCAGTACCTGGAGATTAAGGAGCAGAATCCGGACTCCATTTTGTTCTTCCGCCTGGGCGATTTCTACGAAATGTTCGCCGAGGACGCGAAGCTGGCCTCCCGGGAGCTGGACCTGACCCTCACCAGCCGGGACAAGGGCAAGCACTTAAAGCCCGCCGAAGAGCAGATTCCCATGTGCGGCATCCCCTACCACGCCAGCGAGAGCTACATTGCCCGGCTCATCGCCAAGGGCTATAAGGTGGCTATCTGCGAGCAGATGGAGGACCCCGCCGCCGCCAAGGGGCTGGTAAAGCGGGACATTATCCGGGTGGTCACTCCGGGAACGGTCACCGACGCCGGCTGCCTGGACGAGAAGTCCAGCAATTTCCTGTGCGCCGTGTACGCGGACTCCCGGTCCGCCGGAATCGCCTTCTGCGACATTACCACCGGGCGGGCCCACCTCACCTCCTTTACCGGGAAGGACCGGATGGAGCATACCGTCAACGAGCTGGGCCGCTTCTCCCCCGCCGAGGCGGTGCTGAACGACGGGGCCTATTCCGAGACGGCCCTGGTGACGGCCCTGCGGGAAAAATTCCGCTGCCGGGTGGAAAACGCCGGGGAGCGGCGCTTCCTCCTGCCCGAGGCGGAGCGGAGCATCCGCAGGCAGTTCGGGGAGGACGCCTGGAACCGCCTCCCGGCGGCGGCGCCCGCCGCCGCCATGGCCCTGGGGGGGCTGCTGAGCTACTTATACGAGACCCAGAAAACGGACCTCTCCTACATCAACGACCTGGATTACTACGAGCAGGGGCGGTTCATGGAGCTGGACCTGGCGGCCCGGCGGAATCTGGAGCTGACCCAGACCCTGCGGGGCAAGGAGAAGAAGGGCAGCCTCCTCTGGGTGCTGGACCGGACCCAGACCCCCATGGGGGGCCGGTGCCTCCGGAACTGGCTGGAGCGGCCTCTTTTGAATGTGGCCGCCATTACCCGCCGGAACGGGGCCGTGGCGGCCCTGGTGGAGCGCACCATCGACCGGGAGGAGCTGATCGCCGCCCTGGCGGGCCTGGGGGACATGGAGCGGCTCATCGGCCGCATCGTCTACGGCACCGCCGGGGGGCGGGACCTGTCCGCCCTCCGCTCCGCCGTGGAAAAGCTGCCGGAGATCAAGGGGCGGCTGGCGGCCTTTTCGGACCGCCGCCTCTCGGAGCTTTCCGGGGAGCTGGACGTCCTGGAGGACCTGGGGAAGCGCATCGCCGAGACCATCTGTGACGAGCCCCCCTTCTCCGTCCGGGAGGGGGAGCTGATCCGGGACGGCTTCCACCCGGAGGTGGACCGCCTGCGGCATATCCTGAAAAGCGGCAAGGGGGTCATCCCCGAAATGGAGGCCCGGGAGAAGGAGCGCACCGGCATCCGGACGCTGAAAATCCGCTATAACAAGGTATTCGGCTATTACATCGAGGTCTCCAACAGCTATAAGGGCCAGGTGCCGGAGACCTATGTCCGCAAGCAGACCCTGGCGGGGGCGGAGCGGTACGTCACCCAGGAATTGAAGGAGCTGGAGAACTCCATCCTCACCGCCTCCGACCGGGTGGTGGCCCTGGAATACGAGCTGTTCACCCAGCTCCGCCAGGAGATTTCCGCCGCGTCCAGCCGGGTGCTGAAAACCGCCGCCGCCGTCGCCGAGGCGGACGCCCTGGCGTCCCTGGCCGCCGTGGCGGCCAGGAACGGCTACTGCCGCCCGGACGTGGACGAGTCCGGATGTCTTGAGATCAAAGAAGGCCGCCACCCGGTGGTGGAGCGGGTCCTCAAGGACAGCCTCTTCGTCCCCAACGACACGTTCCTGGGGGAGAAAGAAAACCGGGTGGCCATCATCACGGGCCCCAACATGGCGGGCAAGTCCACCTACATGCGCCAGGTGGCCCTGACGGTCCTCATGGCCCAGATGGGCAGCTTCGTCCCCGCGGCCCACGCCCGCGTCGGCGTGGTGGACCGGATCTTCACCCGGGTGGGGGCCAGCGACGACCTCTCCGCCGGGCAGTCCACCTTCATGGTGGAGATGACCGAGGTGGCGGACATCCTCCGCTGCGCCACGAAGCGGTCCTTGCTGATCCTGGACGAGATCGGCCGGGGCACCTCCACCTTCGACGGCATGAGCATCGCCCGGGCGGTGCTGGAGCACTGCGCAAGCCCCAAAACCCTGGGGGCCAAGACGCTGTTCGCCACCCATTACCACGAGCTGACGGAGCTGGAGAACTCCCTCCCCGGCACGGTGAACTACAACATCGCGGTGAAGACCCGGGGAGAGGAGATCATTTTCCTGCGGAAAATCCTCCCCGGCGGGGCGGACCGGAGCTATGGCATTGAGGTCGCCAAGCTGGCGGGCCTCCCGGACAAGGTGCTCCAGCGGGCCCGGCAGGTGCTGGAGGAGCTGGAGGCGGAGGGCGGCGTGCAGTACACCGCCCCCCGGCGGGAGGCGGAGCAGGTCTCCCTAGGCTCCATCAGCGAGGAAGAGGTGCTGGACGCCCTCCGCCGCTGCCAGCCGGACACGCTGACGCCCATTGAGGCTATGAGCCTTTTGTATGAGCTGAAGCAGAAACTGAGGTGAAGGGGCGGCTATGGCTAAGAGAAAAACCTCCGCCGGGCTGACGAACCTGGAGCGGTTTGGGGGCACGGCGTTCTTTGTGTTTTACCTCCTGCTCCTCCCTTTGGCGGCGGGGCCCGCCCGGCGCCTGGCGGAGGAGCTGCTGGACCGCCGGATCTCGGAGGAGCTGTACGGCGCGGTGTATTACTATGCCCTCTTCGCCGTGACGGCAGTCCTGTTTCACCACCTGCTGGGGACCTCCACCCGCCGCTTTCTGGACGGCCCCGCCCGGGCTTTCAAGACGGCGGGGGTGGGCGTCGTGGCCCACTACGGCCTGTGCGAGCTGGCGTCCCGGCTGGGGCGGGTGTTCGTGGACCGCTCCGGGAACCTGAATGATTCCGCCATTTCCGCCCGGACGGGCAGCGCCCCCCATATGACGCTGCTGATTCTGGTGTTCCTGGCCCCCTTTGTGGAAGAGACGCTGTTCCGGGGGCTGGTCTTCGGGGGGCTGAAGGAGAAAAACCGCCTGCTGGCCTACGCCGCCAGCTGCGCCCTCTTCGCCCTGGTCCATGTGTGGCAGTTCGCCGTGGCAAACCGGGACCCGGCGTATTTTCTGCGGATGGTCCAATATCTGATTCCCGGCCTGGTGCTGGCCTGGGCCTATGACCACTCCGGGACCCTCTGGTCCTCCATCAGCCTCCACGCCGGGGTGAACGCCCTGTCGGCGCTGGCGGGGAGCCTGTAAGCAATCCATACGGGGCGCGAGGTCCCGGGAAAGAAGTTTTGCCATGAGTTTTTTGGATACCCTCTCGGAGATGCTGGTGCTGCTGTTCGCCATCGCCGCGGGCTTTCTCGCCAACCGCATGGGAATCCTGGGCGGCGGGACGGACAAGAAGATCTCCAGGCTGCTGCTGGCCATCACCCTGCCCTCCATGATTCTGGGCTCCGTCTGCACGGGGGAGGCCCTGCCGGAGGCGGGGGTGGTGCTGGGGACCCTGGGGGTGGCGGCGGTGTTCTATCTGCTGGAATTTGCCTTCGTCCTGGCGGCGCCGCCCCTGCTGGGGGGCACGCCGGGACAAAAGGGCGTGTGGCGGTATACCCTGGCCTTCCCCAACGTGGCCTTTATCGGCTATCCGGTGGTGTCGGCCCTCTTCGGGCCGGAAGCGCTGTTCTACGCCGTGATCCTGGTCCTGCCCTTCAACCTGATGACCTTTACCCTGGGGCCGCTGATGCTCACCGGGGCGAAGCGGTTCAGCCTCCGGCAGATGTTTTCCCCCTGCGTGGCGGCGTCCATCCTGGCGCTGGTCCTGGCCCTGGGGCGGCTGCGGCCCCCGGCCATGATCGGGGAGGCCCTGGAGTTCGTGGGGGGCGTGACGGTGCCGCTGTCCCTGCTGTTTGTGGGCTCGCTGCTGGCGGGGCTGCCGTTGGGGAGGATGCTGGCCTCTCCCCGGCTGTGGATTCTGACGGCGGTGCGGCTTTTGGCGCTGCCTTCGGTCCTGTGCTTCCTCCTCCGCTGGATGGGGACGGACCCTCTGATTCTGGGCGTGGCCGTCACCCAGATGGCCATGCCGGCGGCGGTGAACGGGTCTCTTCTGTGCATGGAGTACGGCGGGGACGCGGAGTGCATGGCTCAGATCACCTTTGTCTCCACGCTGGCCTCCATCGTCACCATTCCCATTCTCGCGGCGGTTCTGTTTTGAGGGCCCTGCGCCGTTCGCGCTGATAGAGAATACTTCCGGCAATTTCGCTGAAGCGCGGATAAGGGCGCTCCTTTCGAAAAATCGAAATCCTCGAGGAGGTTCAGACATGAGGCGGGTTGAACAATTAGACGTCAGCTATAGCACGGACGAGAGCCGCTGTTCGGTGTTTGCTGGTATTTGTAAATCGCAGGAACTGTTTGAGCAATATTGGGAAAAGGATTATGACCTTTTGGAGGATGACTATATGAAATGGGTGTTGATTTTGGTATCAATACCTATGATGAAGATTTTGCCGTTATGGTTTTGCAGAAGCATTTGACTGCCAGCATAGACGAGCTTGTCAAGGGCGCGGAAATTTTTGATATTGACGCCTTAAAAAGAATGTATCCGGATGGATTGGACAGACCCTACAATGCGATTATCATTTTGGACAGCTTCCGGTTTATTGGACAGTAATCCAGGGTGTCTCGCTGCCTATTCCGCCGTTTCAACGAAGGGAAAAATGGATAGGCATTTATCAGCATGGAGGGCAAGGGGATGGCCTTGACGGGCCGCCCTGACCCCGGAAAGGAGGAAGCCCCATGCCGGAAATCAAGCAGCTGCCCCCCCACATGGCGGACCTCATTGCCGCCGGGGAGGTGGTGGAGCGCCCCGCCAGCGTGGTGAAGGAGCTGGTGGAAAACGCCATGGACGCCCGCAGCTCCGCCGTGGTGGTGGAAATCCGCCGGGGGGGCATGGGCCTCGTCCGGGTGACGGACAACGGCTGCGGCATCGCCCCGGCGGAGCTGCCCACCGCCTTCCTCCGCCACGCCACCAGTAAGCTCCGGGGGCCGGAGGACCTGGGAAAGATCGGCACCCTGGGCTTCCGGGGAGAGGCCCTGGCGGCGATTGCCGCCGTCAGCCGGGTGGAGATCCGCACCCGGCGGCGGGAGGACGGGGCCGGGGCGGCCCTGCGCCTGGAGGGCGGCGTCCCCGGGGAGGTGGAGGAGGCCGGGGCCCCGGAGGGCACCACCATCCTGGTCCGGGACCTCTTCTACAACACCCCGGCCCGGCTGAAATTCATGAAAAAGGACAGCGCCGAGACGGCGGCGGTCAGCGGGCTGATGCAGCACCTGGCCCTGTCCCATCCGGACATTTCCTTTAAATTCATCAAGGACGGCGCGGAGGCCCTTCACACCCCCGGAGACGGGCGGCTGGATTCCGCCGTTTACGCCGCCCTGGGCCGGGACTTCGCCCGGAGCCTCCTCCCGGTGAAGGGCGGCGGGGACGGCGTGGCCGTGTCCGGGTTCGTCACCCGGCCCCTCCAGGGCCGGGGCTCCCGGTCCATGCAGGTCTTTTTCGTCAACGGGCGGTTCATCAAGTCCCAGCTTCTCACGGCGGCCCTGGAGGAGGGCTACCGGAACCAGATCATGAAGGGGCGCTTCCCCGGCTGCGTGCTGGCGGTGACCCTGCCGGTGACGGCGGTGGACGTGAACGTACATCCCGCCAAAACCCAGGTGAAGTTTGCCCAGGAGAAGGCGGTGTTCGACGCGGTGTACCACACCGTGCTGGACAGCCTGGCGGAGCGGGACGGGCCCGTCCCGGCCTCCCCCGCCCCGGAAGCGGCGGCAAATCCCCGGGGGGATTTCTTCCAGTCCATGGACGCGAAGAGCTTCCGGGCCCGGGAGACGGGGAAGCCCCCCGCCCCGCCGCCAAAGCCGTCCGCCCCCCTTCCCGCCTGGAACACGGAGCGGCCGGGGCTCAAGTTGTCGGACAGCGTTCCGCCTCCTTCCCGGGGCGAGCCCCCGGAGCGCCCCGCCCCGGGGCGGAAAACGCCCTTCCCGCCCCTGCGGGGAGACGCGCCGGCCTCGGTTTTGAAGCGGGAGGCGGAGCGGAGGGAAGCCCCTTCCCTCCCGGCAGAGGAAGCCGCTTTGGAAAAGGCGGCGAAGCCCGCGTTCCCGGCGGCGGAGCGGACCTTCGTCCCGGCTATCCCCCGGCAGGAGCCGGAAGTGCCGGGACAGGAGGCCATCGAGCCCCTCCGGGAGGCCCCCTGGCGGATTGCCGGGGAGGTGCTGCGGACCTACATCATCTGCGAGGACGGGGAGGGCTCCGTCTTTCTCATCGACAAGCACGCCGCCCATGAGCGGATCAACTTCGACCGGCTGAAGGCCGCTCTGGAGCCCCCTATGCGCCAGGCCCTGCTGACCCCGGCCGCCGTGGAGCTGGGAAGGGAGGACGGGGCGCTGCTGCTGGAGAACCTGCCCCTTTTGGAGGAGTTCGGCTTTTCCTGCGAGGACTTCGGCGGCGGGGCCGTGCTGGTCCGGGAGGTCCCGGCGGACATGGACGCGGAGGACGCGGCGGCCGCCCTGGAGGAGATCGCCGGGAAGCTCCGGGAGGGGCGGTCCCCGGCGGAGCGGCGGGAGGCCCTGCTCCACACCATGGCCTGCAAGGCCGCCATAAAGGGCGGCTGGAGGAGCGGTCCGGCGGAGCTCCGGGCGCTGGTGGACAAGGTCCAGAGCGGCGAGGTGAAATACTGCCCCCACGGGAGGCCCGTGGCGGTGAAATTGACCAAATACGAGCTGGAGAAGATGTTCAAGCGGGTCTGACGGCCCGCTTCAAGGGGGGGCGGGCTCCCCCTTGAGAATCCCCCACCTCCAGTGACGTCGGTCACTGGAGCCGCCGCCCAAGGCGGCTGGAGCCGGGGTATTTTCCTGACGCGCATGTCGTCAGGAAAATGATTTCAATTTCTTTCTCCGCTTGGCGGAGAAACCGGGGGCTCCGGCCCCTGGACCCCAGGAAGGAGGACGGCATGGCAAAAGAGAAGGCACGGTTTATCATGAAGATTGCTCCCGGCAGCGGCAGTATGTTCAGCGATGCCATGATCCTGGTGGATCGGGAGACAGGGGTGAATTACCTGTTCTTTCAATCCGCCAACGCCGGCGGACTGACCCCGCTCCTGGACCGGGAGGGAAAGCCCATCATTACCACGGTATCGGATGAGGAGTAATATGAAACTGTTATTCATTGACGGCTGCATCAGCCAGCGGGGCGAGGGGTCCCGGACCCGCGCCCTGGCAAACGCCTTTCTCTCCGCGTTCCGGGAATCCCGCCCGGAGGCGGAGGTGGAAACGGTCGCCCTGGAGACGCTGGGCCTGGCCCCGTTTTTCCCCGCCGCCCTGGACGAGCGGGACGCCCTGGCCTCCGTGAAGGCCTTCGACGCGCCGGTGTTCGATTTGGCCCGGCAGTTCCGGGGGGCGGACAAGATCGCGGCGGCGGCTCCCTTCTGGGATTTGAGCTTCCCGGCGGCCATGCGGGTCTATATCGAACACATTTCCGTCTGCGGCCTCTGCTACCATTACGAGGCCGACGGCTGCCACGGGGACTGCAAGGGCTCCCGGCTGGCGTACCTCACCGCCGGCGGGGACTTTGAGAAGCCGGACAGCCTGGGGGTCCTCTACTGGAAGCAGCTTTCCGCCATGTTCGGCATTCCGCGGTTCGACTATGTGTTCGCCGGGGGGCTGGACGTGGACCCCGCCAAGGTCCCGGAGATTATGGACGCCGCCTGTGAAAAGGCCCGGGCCCTGGGGCGGGACTTCTGACATGGCCCCGAAGATCGTCTGCGTCGTGGGACCCACCGCCTGCGGCAAGACCGCCCTGGGCGTGCTGCTGGCCAAGCAATACGGCGGCGAGGTGGTCTCCGCCGACTCCATGCAGATTTACAAGGGCATGACCATCGGCACCGCCGCCCCCACGGCGGCGGAGATGGACGGCGTGCCCCACCACATGATCGCGGTAAGCGACCCGGCGGAGCAGTGGTCCGCCGCCCGGTACGCCCGGGAGGCCGCGCCTGTTATTGACGATATCCTGGCCCGGGGAAAGCTGCCCGTTCTGGTGGGGGGCACGGGCCTCTGGATTGACGCGGTGGTGAAGGGCCACGGCTTCGCGGCGGGCTGCGCCGGGGGAAGCGTCCGAAAGGAGCTGGAGGACCGCCTGGCGGCGGAGGGCGTCGGCCCTTTGCTGGCGGAGCTCCGGGAGGTGGACCCGGCGTCGGCGGAGCGGCTCCACCCCGCCGACGAAAAGCGGATTCTGCGGGCCCTGGAGGTCTACCGGGAGACGGGGAGGACCATCACCGCCCACAATGAGGAGACGAAGGCCCTGCCTCCCCGGTACGACGCGGTTTGGATCGGCCTGCAGTTCGCCGACCGGGAGGACATGAAGCGCCTCATCGACCGGCGGGTGGACCGCATGGCGGAGGCGGGGCTGCTGGAGGAGGTCCGGGCGCTTCTTGGCCGGGGGCTTCCCCGGAACGCGACGGCCCTCCAGGCCATTGGGTACAAGGAGTTCCTGGGGGTCCTGGAGGGGACGGCCTCGGAGGCGGAGGCCCTGGCGGAGGTGAAGCTCCGCTCCCGGCAGTACGCCAAGCGGCAGCTGACCTGGCTGCGGCGGAATCCGGCCATCCACTGGGTCTTTTGGGAAAAAGACCGGAATTTTGCCCGGGCCCTACAGATTTCGACGGAAATTCTCTCCGCCGCGGGGGTATCCTAGAGACTGGCGGACGAGCTGCCCGGAATTCCCCGCGGGGCCCCGAGTACCATCGTTACGCTGAACCACACAACTGCGCCGTCTTCCGGGCGGCGCGCGGACAAAAGAAAAAGGAGCGGACGATATGCAGAACAAACAGAACCTACAGGACCTTTTCCTCCTCCGGGCCAAGCGGGACCGGGTGCCCGTCACCATGTTTTTGATGAACGGCTTTCAGATGCGGGGGACCATCACCGGCTTCGACCCCTTTGTGGTCATTCTGGACAGCGAGGGGCGGCAGCAGGTCATCTACAAGCACGCCATCTCCACCATCGCCCCCACCCGGACCGTTTCCCTGACCGAGGAGGAGTGACGGCGGCGGGCGGCGGGACCGAGACAAGGAAGGCTACATAAGAGCGCATGAAAAAGAAAAAGAGCGGCTTTGGAACAGCATTACTGATGGCCGCCCTCTTCCTGGGGGTGGCGGCCTACTTCGGCATCCAGGCGGTGCAGTACCTGGACGACCCCCTGGGGGTTACCCTGGCCTACCGCTATGAGGTGGAGCGGACCGTGGACATGACGGGCTTCGTGGTCCGGGAGGAGCGGGTCCTGCCCGACGAGAGCGGCGGCCTCCTCCGGGTCCAGCGGGCGGAGGGTGAGCGGGTGGCCGCCGGCGGCACCGTGGCCTCGGTCTACGCGGACCAGGCCTCCCTGGACCGGCAGGCGGAGATCGACAGCCTGGAGAGCCGGGTGGAGCAGCTCCGGTACGCCCAGGACCTGGCCCTGGCGGCGGAGACCACCCGGAAGCTGGACGCCCAGATTGCCCAGAACCTGCTGGAATACCGCCGCTTCCTGGCGGCGAACCGGCTCTACGACGCGGAGAGCACGGCCCTGGAGCTCCGGGCCCTGGTCCTCAAGCGGGACTACAGCGACGCGGGAAACGGGGACATCGCCGTACAGCTCCAGGAGCTGGGCGCCCGGCTCCTGGCCCTCCGGTCCCAGGCCGAGGGGACCGTCCGGCGGGTCACCGCCCCGGAGGCGGGGCTCTACTCCGCCGAGGTGGACGGCTATGAGACCGTGCTGACCCCGGGCATGCTGGAGGGGCTGACGCCCTCCGCCCTCTCCGGCCTGACGGCGGACCCGTCGACCGTTTCCCGGACGGGGAAGCTGGTGCTGGGGGACGAGTGGTATTACGCCGCCGTTCTCTCCGCCGATGACGCCGTGGCCCTTCGGGAGCGGCAGGCGGAGAACGGGGGGACGCTGCCGCTGCGCTTCTCCAGGGGGGTGGACCGGGACCTTCCGGTGACCCTGGAGAGCATCGGCCCCCGGGAGAACGGCCGGGTGGTGGCGGTGTTCCGGGGGACGTCCTACCTCCGGGAGCTGACGCTGCTGCGCCAGCAGCGGGCCCAGATCGTCACCGGCAGCATCACCGGCATCCGGGTCCCCCGGGAGAGCCTCCGGGCGGAGCGGGCCTATCTGGACGAGGACGGAAAGGCGGCCGCCGAGGAGCGCACCGGCGTCTACTGCCTGGTGGGCCGGGAGGCCCGGTTCAAGCCGGTGGAGGTGGTCTACAGCGGCGAGAGCTTCGTGCTGGTCAGCCCCGCGCCGGGGCTGGACCCGGCGGTGGAGGGGGACGCCAAACGCATCATCCGCCCTGGGGAGCAGGTCATCGTCTCCGCCCGGGGACTGTTCGACGGGAAGGTGCTTGCCTAGGGCGGAGCCATTTCCCAAAGGCCCGGCCGGCGCCGGACGCGACATCAAAAAGAAAGAGGCGAAACGCATGTCTATAGCCGAAAACATCGCCCGGGTCCGGGCGGACATCGCCGCCGCCGCCAAAGAGGCGGGGCGGAAGCCGGAGGAAATCACCCTGGTGGGGGCCAGCAAGATGAACGGCGCCTCCGCCTGCCGGGAGGCCGTGGCCGCCGGTATCGACGCCCTGGGGGAGAACCGGGTCCAGGAGATGACCGCAAAGCTTCAGGAGCACGCCTATGACGGCGCGCCCCTCCACTTCATCGGCCACCTCCAGCGCAACAAGGTGAAGCAGGTGGTGGGGAAGGTGAATCTCATCCAGTCTGTGGGCTCCCTGGAGCTGCTGGAGGAGATTGAGAAGGCCGCCGGGAAGCTGGGGCTGGTCCAGGAAATCCTGCTGGAGGTCAACATCGGAGAGGAGGAGGCCAAGAGCGGCTTTGCCCCGGCGGAGCTCCTCTCCGGGGCGGAAGCGGCCCTGGGAAGGGAGCACATAACCGTGCTGGGCCTGATGACCATTCCCCCGGCGGACGCGGAGCGGGAGGAAAATCTCCGATATTTTGACAAGGTTCGGGCGCTTTTCCTTGACATGAACGAGAAATTGTTCCATAATAGGCTACAGGTTCTGTCGATGGGCATGAGCGGCGATTACGAGGACGCCGTCCGCGCCGGGGCCACCATGGTCCGGGTGGGGACCGCCATCTTCGGAAGCCGCCATTACACATAAGATTACACACGGGAGGTAATTCATGAGTATCCTGGACGAGATAAAAAAGCTGACCCACCCCTATGAGGACGAGGACGACGACGCGGCCGAATTCGAGGACGAGCCCCAGGAGCGGGACATGTTCGAGGAGCGCCGCTCCCGCTATGACGACCGCCGGAACAAGGTGGTCAACATCCACGCCACCACCCAGCTGAAGGTAGTCCTGGTGAAGCCGGAGCGGTTTGAGAACGCCTCGGAGATTGCCGACCAGCTGAAGGACAAGCGGACGGTGGTTTTAAACCTGGAGTCCACCAACAAGGACGTGGCCCGGCGGCTTATCGACTTTTTGTCCGGCGTGGCCTACGCCGGGGAGGGCAAGATTAAGAAAGTGGCCGCCAACACCTACATCATCACGCCCTACCACGTGGACATCGAGGGCGACCTGATCGACGAGCTGGAAAACAACGGACTGTATTTCTAAGGGCTTAAAAAAGGGCTCAGGCCTTGTTTGAAAAATGGCAAAACGCCCAAAACGGCGGATCTTTTTCCACCGCTCGGCGTTAAGGAAGCGCTGATTTAATCCCCGCGCACATCTTTACGCCATAAATTCCCGCTGGACTGCGTTAGAAAATCTTGAAATCCGTCAGG
>CAJTVF010000010.1 GCA_910579435.1 uncultured Oscillibacter sp. | reverse complement strand
CTGGAAGGCAAAATCAAGATCAGCTGAGTTTTACGACAGATTTTACGACAAATCAGCGAATACACTGTGTAACGATAAATAACAATATGCCGAGAAAGTTAGGAAAACTGTTATGAATGGTCAGGATTTGATAACTTATGTAACAGTGTGCGGAGTGGCGAAACAATTCCCCACCATGAAGCCGCTGGACTGACACGGAATTTTTAGGTTAAGAAACCGCCCCGGGCTGTATTGCCCGGGGCGGTTCGTGCTGCTTTCCAGGGATATTTTGAGAATGGATATTTTTATTCGTCGTTTTCCAGGGGGAAGGTAATGCGCCAATTCCCGTCAATCCGGGCGGAAGCGGTGTAAAAGTCACCGTGGAGCGTGCAGTTTTCCAGTTCCTCCGGAGAAACGTCAAAGAGAAACTCCTGATAATCCAGCCGGGCGCTATCCTCTGAGAGATCGGCGAAATAGGCAAGACCCAGCGTCTCCAGGCGTTCTCTTTCGCGGTTCTCCAGCCACAGAAAGCCGTGGTTGTCCAGCTCTCCGGCGTCGCCCTGGCAGAGCTGGACGTGGAACAGGCCGTCCGCGTATCCGGCGGCGGTGACAGCGAGGCCGGGGGCCGGCTCCGCCAGGACCGGGCCGGGCCGGAGCATGGACACGGAGTCCGCCAGCTCCAGGTTTCCGCCCCCGCCGCTGCGGTAGAGGCCCTCCACCGTCTCGGCTTCTACGGCATAGTCCGCCAGCTTCAAGGAAACCTCTGCGCCCTCCAGCTTCTGCTTGCCGGTGAGGAAGCAGCCCAGGGAGAAGGTCATTTTCCCTCCCCGGGGGATGGGAGAACCGTCCATGGTCTGGGTGGTGACCAGGAAGAACGCCGTGCTGGTATCCGGGTCAAAGCCTACCCGCTCACAATGGCTGCTCTGGTCGAAGGGAACATGGAAGTTGTAGTTGTCAAAGAGGTCGCAGCTTGCGTCCACGGCGTCTCCCCGGAGGGCAATGTACGCCTGGGCGGTGTTTCCCTCCACGTGAACGGAGGCCACTTCTACGGTCACGCCGTTGTCTGTGCAGGACCTCTGCACGGGCTGGAAAAACTGGGCGGAGGCGGGGGAGAGGCGGTAAAGGAGCTGATAGCCCGGTTCGGTCTGGACCGCCAGGGCGGGAGTGGCGAGGAGCACCGCCGCCGCGGCGGCGATAGCCGCCAGACGGCGGCGCGGAAAACCGGAACGCCGGATTTTTGCCAAAGTCTTTTCCATTAAGCGGGGGGAGGGGACAACTGGCGCGTTGATCCGTTCATAGGTCTTTGAAATGTTCATAGATTCTCCTTCAGAAGGCGGGCCAGGGTTTGCCGGGCCCGGGTCAGCTGGGCGCGGACCGTGGAGGCCCTGCGCCCTAAAATGCGGGCGATTTCCTCCGTACTATAGCCTTCGTAGTAATAGAGATGAATGACAGACCGGTACTTGGACGGCAGCTGGGCAAGGGCGGCGTCCAGGCCGGACTCCTCCTGGTCGGAGTACGCATAGACGTCCTCCAGGGGGACGCTGCGCTTCCGCCAGGGAGAGGCAGCGAGGCTGTTGGCGCAGTTGGCCGTCACTCGCAGGAGCCAGGCTTTCCGGTGTTCCTCGCTCTCAAAGGGCGGGGCGGCCCGGTGATAGCGGAGGAATACCTCCTGAAAAACGTCGTCGGCGTCATGGCGGCTGCGGAGCTGGGCGTAGGCCAGGCGGTAGACCATCGTTCCGTATTGCTCCACGGCGGATTCCGTGTCCATGCTGCACCTTCTTTCAATGGAATGGGTGGTTTTGAGCGCTCTATCATCAATACCCTTCAAGGAGGGAAAATGCTGCACAGCCGGGGAAATTTTTTAGGACCTGCCTGAAAACCGGCATTCGCCGATTTCAAGCAAGTCCTAAAACAAGCTGAGCTGGTCCGCCTCATGTCCCCGGCGGGAGGCGGTGACAATGCGGCCCATGGAGTACAGCAGGCCCCGGCGGTTACACGTCTCTTGAAAGACCTCCCACAGCGCCCGGGCCTTGGGACTGGCGCACTCATACCGGGGCCCGTACCGCCGTTGATACCGTTCCGCCAGGCCCTGACCGGGGAAATACGCCTCCAGCTTCCGGTAAAAGTACTCCCGCTGTCCCGCCCGGCAGGTCATGCCCAGAGCGGGGTAGACGAACCGGGCCCCCGCGTCCGCCGCCCGGTTTACGATTGCCCGGATGTTCTCCGGGTGATCCTCCAGAAAGGGGAGAATGGGCATCATCAAAATACCCGTGAACAGCCCGGCGGCACTGAGCCGCTCCACCGCCGCCAGACGGCGGGAGGGAGAAGGGGCCCCAGGCTCCACCTTGGCGGCCAGCGCGTCGTCGCAGGTGGTGACGGTGATTTTGCAGATGGCGGGCATAGTCCGGTTGATGGAGGAGAGCACGTCGATGTCCCGGGTGATCAGGTCGCTTTTCGTGGCGATGGCCGCGCCGAAGCCGTAGGCTTCCAGAAGCGTCAGGGCGCGCCGGGTGAGCAGGAACTCTTGTTCAAAGGGATTGTAGGGGTCGCTCATGGAGCCGGTGCCGACCACGCCGGTTTTGGCCTTGCTGGCCAGGTCGTCCCGAATGATACGCAGGGCGTCTGCCTTGACCTTGACCTGATCAAAGCCGTCGGTGTGGTAGCAGTCGCTCCGGCTGTCGCAGTAGATGCAGCCGTGACAGCAGCCCCGGTAGATGTTCATGTTGTATTCCGTTCCGAACCAACTGGGGTCCTTGGTCCGGTTTACGATGGACTTGGCGGGGATATACTCCATCCGGTTCTCCTCTCACGGGTAGGGTGGGTCAGGCTTCCGGGGGAATGATCTCCTGGTATACGATGTCAAAGGGAATCCAGTCTTCCGGCGAAAAGGAGGAGCTGTAGAGCTGGGAACCAATCTTTTCCAGGGAGGACTCCGCGTCGTCCGTGATAATGTACTGGATGATTTTGACGCCGGAGGAAGGGGCGGTCTGCTCCCGCCGCCGGAGGAAGGAATAGGTCTCCTCATGCCGTTGGCCCTCTTCATAGGAAAGGGTGGTAAAACGCTCTCCATCATAGGACAAGTCTTTCAGGAACATCATGGGGTAGTCGTCCTTGACGGATTCGTAATAGTCCGGGTCATACCGGGAAGGGTCGTCCAGCGTGTAGTAGCTGCAAAGCCGTACCGAGGCGGCTTTTCCAGCCTCAGCTGCGTTTAAAAACTCCTCCCAGGCCTCCTGCCCGCTGGTGACGGCTCCGTCCTCCGTGACAAGGCAGCCGTCATCCTTGGCCCGTTCCAGGCTGTAGTCCTCGGGAAGCTCCTCAAATGGGAGCGGCTCCGGATTTACGCCGCAGCTGGAGAGGAGCAGCAGGAACAGCAGGGCGGCAAACATTCGCTTCTTCATAGCAGGGCCCCCCTTTTTTTGATGAACCCATCATAGCACATATTTTGGAAAATCACAAGAGCGGGCTCCGCCGGGAAAGCGCCCGCGCCTGCGCCCAGTTTTCCACTCGATTTGCCGTATGGATAAATTACACTGCCAGGCAGGCCGCCTCCGCCGGTTTGTATTGACAATCCCCGGTCCGTCTGCTACAATACCATTCACAGCGATGAAAAGGCCCAGTACCCGTCATGTCCTTCGCAAAGAGAGCCCCCGGCTTGGTGGAAGGGGGAGGGAGGCGGACGGCGAATACCCCTTGGAGCTGGCGTCCGAACGGAGGAAAATCCCAGTAGGCACGCACCGGGTGCGCCCGTTACCGCGCGGGAGTGTGTCGGCACTCCATGAGGCCGTGTTCGCGAGAAGACGGCGAACCAGAGGTGGTACCGCGAATGCTTTCGCCCTCTGTCCCCACCGGGACGGGGGCGTTTTTCGTTCCGAAAACACAACAAAGGAGAAGATGCAACATGCAGATTTACGAGGAACTCAAGGCCCGTGGGCTTATCGCCCAGGTCACCGACGAGGAAGAAATCCGGGAGCTGGTGAACACCGGCAAGGCGGTGTTCTACATCGGCTTCGACCCCACGGCGGACAGCCTCCACGTGGGCCACTTCATGGCGCTGTGCCTGATGAAGCGGCTGCAAATGGCGGGAAACCGGCCCATCGCCCTGATCGGCGGCGGCACCGGCATGGTGGGGGACCCCTCCGGCCGGACGGACATGCGGCAGATGATGACCACGGAGACCATTCAGCACAACTGCGACTGCTTCAAAAAGCAGATGGAGCGGTTCATTGAGTTCGGACCGGACAAGGCCATCATGGTGAACAACGCCGAGTGGCTGATGAAGCTGAACTATATCGAGCTTCTGCGGGAAGTGGGGGCCTGCTTTTCCGTGAACAACATGCTCCGGGCGGAGTGCTACAAGCAGCGGATGGAGAAGGGCCTCAGCTTCCTGGAATTCAACTATATGATCATGCAGTCCTATGACTTTTACCACATGTTCCAGACCCTGGGCTGCAATATGCAGTTCGGCGGCGACGACCAGTGGAGCAATATGCTCGGCGGCACGGAGCTGATCCGCCGGAAGCTGGGCAAGGACGCCTACGCCATGACCATCACGTTGCTGATGAACTCCGAGGGCAAAAAGATGGGAAAGACCGCCAAGGGCGCGGTGTGGCTGGACCCCAACAAGACCACCCCCTTCGAGTTCTACCAGTACTGGCGGAACGTGGGGGACGCGGACGTGCTCAAGTGCATCCGCATGCTGACCTTCCTGCCCCTGGAGGAGATCGACGCCATGGACAAGTGGGAGGGCAGCCAGCTGAACCGGGCCAAGGAGATTTTGGCCTACGAGCTGACCAAGCTGGTCCACGGCGACGAGGAGGCGGATAAGGCCCAGGAGACCGCCCGGGGCCTCTTCGCCGGGGCGGGCTCCACGGAGCACATGCCCTCCACGGAGCTGCCCGCCGCCAAATTCGAGGACGGGAAAATCGGCGCCATCGCCCTGCTGGTGGCCTGCGGCCTGTGTCCCTCCAACGGGGAGGCCCGGCGGCTGATCCAGCAGGGGGGCATGATGGTGAACGACCGGAAGGTGACGGATATCGCCTCCGCCTTCGACCAGGAGGACTTCCGGGGAGAGGGTGTCATTATCAAAAAGGGTAAGAAGGTGTTCCACCGGGCCTATATCCAGTGAGAAAAAGAGGGCGGAAGCCCTCTTTTTTCATGACTGCCCAATGATTGCACAAAAACTAACTTTTGTGCAATCATAAATTTTTTTAATTCTTGGGATTATTTTCTCCTTCGCCGGGTATTGCTGTCGAAAGGCCTTTCAAGGAGTGCTGCACATGATGACAGAACAACAATTCACGGACGCCGTCAAGCGGTATCTGGACATGGTCTACCGGATCGCCCTGAACTGGTTCCGGAACCCCGCCGATGCGGAGGACGCGGCCCAAAACGCCATGCTCCGCCTCTGGAGGACGGACACGGAATTTCAGGGGGAGGATCATCTGCGTCACTGGCTGGTCCGGGTAACCCTGAATGAGTGCAAGCGGATGAGCGCGCACCCATGGCGCAGGCGCACGGTGCCCCTGGACCAGTGCCCGGAGCCGGCGTTCTCGGACCCAGCCCGGCAGACGCTCTACCAGGAGGTCATGGAGCTGCCCGTCAAGTACCGCGTTCCGTTGTATCTCTACTACTACGAGGGCTACAAGGTGGACGAGGTAGGGGAGCTGCTGGGCCTGAACGCGTCCACGGTCCAGACCCGTCTGGCCCGGGCCCGGGCGAAGCTCAAAACACAATTAAAGGAGGGATGAGCCTTGAAAGCATCGTATCGGGAAATGTTTGACGAGGTTTGCGCCTCTCCAAAGCTGAGAGAGAAGGTCCGGAGTATTGTAAAGCAGGAGCGGAAGCCCCGAAAGATTTTCAGACTGCCGCTCATCTCTGCGGCAGTGGTGATTCTGATTGGAACCGTGGCGGCGAGCATTACCGGAGCGCGGGAACCGCTGCCAAAGGAAATGCCGGTGATTGAAGAAACGTCGCTGAGGGACTGCCTGAAAAAGGCTTGGATAGAACATGGCGGCGTTCTGGATGGGGAACAGGAACAGGCTATCGAGGGGGCCGTGCAAAATGTGCGGGCCCGAGCCCGCTGCAATGGCATCCGGCTGAGCGTAGACGAGGTATACGCTTCTGAGCGGTATCTCACCATGCTGTTGAAAATCCGCGGAACGAATCTGGCTGTACCTGACAGCGAATGGGAGTCCCATCAGATAGAGGTCATTCTGCCGTCCGGCGTCCATACTGAAGCTTGTGAGCTTTCCATGCAGGACCTGGGCTTCCAGAGGGATGGAACTTATGTCAGGCTGATGGAGCTTGGAATTTCACCAGAGGATGGGTCCCTTTTGGAGGGGGCGGAGGTAAAGCTCCGGCTGAAAGACCTCCACGTGTTTGAGGACGGGGAGTGGGTGTTGTCCTTCCGACTGGAGCCCACGGAGAACCAGGAGGTCTTGACGGTGGAGGAAGCGGCAGGGTCCCGCGGTGAGGAAGCCGTCAGTTTGAAGAAACCCGCGTCTCCGTTTGTAGGAATCCGGAAGCTCCAGGTTTCCGCTGAGGGCTTCCGGTTTGAGACCGAGGCAGGAAAACCGTCCCTTGCGGTATCCCTGTGTCTGTCGGATGGAACCGAGGTGGAAACGGACCGGTGGCGGGGAAGCGGCTCAGGCCAGGATGGCCCCTGGGAAGTATCAGGCCGCTGGCCTGCTCCGGCGGTTTTTTCCAGGATTGAGGCCATTCGGATTGGTGATGTCAAAATTCCTTTACGGTGAATATAGGAAGGAGCGCCTGTCAAACGACAGGCGCTCCTTTTCACATCTCCCGCTGATACCGCACCACCAGATAAACCTCCAGCACGCTTTTCAGCACGAAAACCACCGCCGCCGCCAGCGTCACCCACAGCGGCGCGCCGAACCCGATGGACACCCAAGCCGCCGCCATGACGGCCCATTGCAGGACGTCCCCGGCCAGGGCCTTGGCCCGGCGGCGGATGGCCACGTTCCGCTCGTCGTGGACCTCAATTTCCTTTTTCCGGGCCTGTACCGGGTCCTTCCGCTCCGCCCGCAGGGTCAGCAGCTGGGCAAGGCCCATGGCCGCCAGCCCGCTGCCGGAACCCATCAGCGCGCCGCCCACGCTGTCGGGAACTCTCGCCTCCCGCAAAATCAGCGCCGCCGCAGCCAGGCATACGCCCGCAATGACCAGCGCGATATACAGTGCCTTTTTTCCTTTCATGACAGTTCCTCCTCGTAAATGAAAATTTCCTCAATGGGTAAGCCAAAATACCGCGACAGCTTGAACGCCAGCAGGATAGACGGATTGTAACGCCCATTCTCCAGGGACCCGATGGTCTGCCTGGAGACCTCCAGCGCCTCCGCCAGTTCCTCCTGCCGGAGCCCCCGGGCCTTCCGCAGCTCCTCCAGCCGGTTCTTCACAGGCATCCTCCTTTCAGATTAAATGGAAAGTTTGCTTTCCGTTATTAGAATAGCACACTCCTGCCGGAATGTCAAGCAGACTTTCCATAAAAATATTTGGACAAATCCGGCATAGAGTGGGACGGGCCCTCATAGAGTGGAGTAACCAAAGAAAGGGGGAATCTCCCTTGCAGAAAAACGAACTGGTTTCCCGTTATGAACAAGCCGCCGCCATCCTGCCCAGCCGCCTGCGGAAGGCGGCGCTGGCCCTCACCGAGGAAGAAAAGGCCGCAGCGGAGGAGCTGCGCCTCCGGGCGGGGCGGCCCCTGACGGTGCTGCTGCCCACGGGAGAGCTGCCGCTGGAGGCGGAGGTGGAGCCGGAGGAGCTGGAAACCCTGTGCGACATCGCCACGGAATTTTCCCGCTACGCTGCGTCGGAGACCATCCGGGAGGGCTTCCTGCCTGTCCGGGGCGGCTTCCGGGTGGGACTGTGCGGCACGGCGGTGATGAAGGACGGGGTGAACACGAACCTGAAAAACCTTTCCTCAGCGGTGGTTCGCATCGCCCGGGAGCGGCGGGGCATAGCCGACTGCATTGCCCCAAGGCTGTTTCAAAACGGCGGCTTTGCCAGCACGCTGATTCTCTCCCCACCGGGGGGAGGGAAGACGACCCTGCTTCGGGACCTGGTCCGGCGCCTTTCCCAGGGCGGGCCGGACTGCCCTCCTCAACGGATTTCCCTCATTGACGAGCGGGGAGAGGTGGCGGTGGTCTTTCGCGGCGCGCCCCAGATGGACGTGGGGCCCCGGACCGATGTGCTGGACGCCTGCCCCAAGGCCCTGGGCATTCCCATCGTCCTCCGGGCCATGAACCCCCAGATCATCGCCGTGGACGAGATCACCGTTCGGGAGGACCTGACAGCCATGAGCCTGGCGGCGGGCTGCGGCGTGGGGCTGCTGGCCACCATCCATGCCGCCGGCGTGCCGGAGCTTTTACGGAAGCCCCTCTACCGCCAGCTGCTGGAAAACCAGGTGTTCCGCCTGGCGGTCCGCATCCTGCGGGATGAAAACGGACGGGCTTATGAGCTGGAGGAGCTTCCATGCTGAAGCTGCTGGGAAGCCTCTGCGTCGCCTCCGGGGGCGCGCTGGCCTGGTATATCCAGCGGGTGGAGCGCCGCCGGGAGCGGGATACCCTGGCGGACCTCCAGCGGGCTTTCCGCCGAATGGGGGAGGAGGTCCGCATGACCCGGACGCCTCTTCCGGTGCTGCTGAAAGCCCTGGCCGGGGACTGCGGGGAGCCCGCCGCCGCTTTTTTTGAAGCGGTTTCCCGGGCCGCCTCCGGGGGCGAGGACCTTCCCGGGGTTTGGAGAGAACAGGCGGAGGCCCTGCCTTTGCGGGAGAGGGACAAGTCTGCCGTTTCCGCTCTGGCTCAGGGGCTGCAAGGCGACGAAGAGAACGCGTGTAAAGCAATATCCCATGTCACCTATGAGCTGGCAAAAAGCGCCGAGAAGGCGGAGCGGACGCGCCCCGAGGAGGAAAAACGGGCGGCGGCGCTGTGGTTTTCCGCCTCGGCGCTGCTGGTGATTTTATTGATTTAGGGGAACAGACGCATGGATGTGGATTTGATTTTCAAGATTGCCGCAATCGGCATCCTGGTGGCGGTGCTGAACCAGCTTTTGGTCCGCTCCGGCCGGGAGGAGCAGGCCATGATGACGACCCTGGCGGGGCTGGTGGTGGTTTTGATGATGATGGTCCAGGAGATCAGCGACCTCTTCGACCTCATCAAGACCCTGTTCAACTTTTAGCCGTGGAGCTGTCCATTCAGGCGGCGGCGCTGTGCGTCGTGGCGGCGCTGCTGGCGCTGGTGGTGCGGCGGGGGAGCCCGGAGGCCGCGCTGCTGCTGACCCTGGGAGCCACGGCGGCGGTTCTGCTTTCCCTGGCGGGGAGCCTGGAGTTGCTGATGGACTTTCTGGGGGAGCTGGTGGAAGAGAGCGGCCTTTCCCGGGAGCTGTTCATCCCCCTGTACAAAACCGTGGGCATCGCCCTGGTGGTGAAGATCGGCGGGAGCCTCTGCCGGGACGCGGGGGAGTCCGCCCTGGCCTCGGTGGTGGAGACGGCGGGGGCGGTCTGCGCCCTCATCGCTGCCCTGCCGCTGCTGCGGGCGGTGCTGTCGCTGTTGATGGAGCTGATGCGATGAAACGATGGATATGTCTGGGATTCCTCCTCCTGGCCCTGACGGGGAACGCCCGGGCGGCGGAGCTGCCGGAGGACCTGGCGGGCGCGGTGCCGGAGGCGGCGGGGGACCTGCTGGAAATCGGGGACCTCTCCGGGCCCGGGGGCTTTTCCCAGGGGCTGGCGGGGATTATAGAGCGGATTTCCGGGGAGGTCAAAACCATCCTGCGCCAGCGCCTCCGGGGAGCGGCGTCCATCCTGCTGGTGGCGGTGGCCTGCGGCGCGGTGGACGGCTTCGCCCGTGGGACCGGGGAGGGGAAGGCCGCGGCCTTCCTGCCCATGGCCGGGGCTCTGGCCGTCACCCTGCTGACGGCGGGGAGCCTGGAGGACCTCATCGGCCTGGGGGCGGAGACCATCCGGGAGCTGAACGTCTTTTCCAAGGCCCTGCTGCCCACCCTGGCGGCGGCCACGGCGGCCTCGGGGGCGGTGACCACCGCCACGTTCCAGCAGGTGACCACCGTCTTTCTGGCGGACCTGCTGATGGAGCTTATCAACGGACTGCTGATCCCCCTGGTCTATCTGTACATCGGGGCGTTGGCTGCCGGGGCCTGCCTGCCGGAAAACCGGCTGGGGGCCATCGCCGAGGCGCTGAAAAAAATCGTCACCTGGCTTTTGACCTCGTCCCTGCTGCTCTTCACCGTCTACCTCTCCACCGTCCGGGTCATCGCCGGGGCGGCGGACGGGGCCTCGGTGAAGGTGGCAAAGGCCGCCATCTCCGGCGCGGTGCCGGTGGTGGGGGGCATCATCGCCGAGGCGGCGGAGACGGTCCTGGCGGGGGCGGGGATGCTGAAAAACACCATCGGCGTCTTCGGAATGCTGGCGATCCTGGCGGCCTGCGCCTACCCGTTCCTGCAATTGGGGGTGCAGTATCTGCTGTACAAGCTCTCCGCCTTTCTGGCGGCGGCGGTGGGGGCCCCGGAGCTGTGCAGGCTCATCGACGGACTGGGCGGGGCCTTCGGCCTGGTGCTGGGCATGACGGGAAGCTGCGCGCTACTGCTGCTGGTGTCGGTGCTCAGCTCCGTGGCGGCGGTGACGCCATGATCGGGGCGGTGCGGAGCTGGCTCACCTCCATCGCGGCGGTGACGCTGCTGCTGACGGTGGTCCAGACCCTGGTGCCGGAGGGGACCCTCCGGAAGATCTCCGGCTTTACCGGAGGGCTGCTGCTGCTGGCGGCGCTGCTTCAGCCGGTGCTGAAAACGGACCTGGGGCGGCTGCGGCTGGACTTCTCCGACTATGAGGAGGCCATCGAAGCAAGGGCGGCGGAGCTGGACGCCGCCGGAAAAGAAGAGCTGGCGGCTATCATAGCCCGGCGGACCGCAGCATATATATCGGACAAAGCGGACGCGCTGGGGCTCGGGAGCATCACGGCCCGGGTGGAGACAGAGCCGGGGCCGGACGGGGAGACCCCGATTCCGGCGTCGGCGGTCCTGACGGGCCCCTATTCCCGGGCCCTGGCGGACTGGATCGCGGGGGAGCTTGGAATTCCGGCGGAGAGGCAGGTTTGGCATGAAGGAAAAAACTGAAGGAGTGCAAAAGATATGGAACAAGTACAAGTACGCGGCGCTGGTGGCGCTGATCGGCGCGGGGCTGCTGCTGTGGCCGGGGCTGGGAGAGCGGGAGGCGGATTCCCGTTCCCGCCAGAAAAATCCCTCCTCCGCCCAGACCGCCCAGGACGGCTGGGACCTCCAGACGGTACAGACGGAGATGGAGGAGATTCTGGCGGCCATGGACGGCGTGGGGCAGGTAAAGGTGATGCTGACGGTGGATTCCGACGGGGAGCGGCAGCTGGCCCAGGACACCCAGCTCAGCTACAGCGGGGACACCGCCGCGCCGGAGGACTACTCCCGGAAATCGGAGACGGTCCGCTTGGATGGATCCGGCGGAGACGAGGCGGTGGTGGTGCGGAGGACGTATCCCACCTTCCGGGGGGCCCTGGTGGTGTGCCAGGGCGGCGGCAGCGCGGAGGTCCGGCTGGCGGTGACGGGGGCGGTGGCCGCCCTCACCGGCCTGCCTACCGACCGGGTCACGGTGGCAAAATGGCAGTGATTATTTGGAGGAGGAAAGGGTCTATGAGCGCGAGATGGAAGCGGAACGCCGTGGTGGCGGTGATGGCGGTGCTGGTGTGCTCGGCGGTGGCGCTGAACTGGATGTACACCGGCCAGGAGGTGGAGGACGCCTCCGGAGGCAAGCTGCTGGGAGAGGCCCAGCTGGTCTCCGGTAAGGGCGCGGAGGACGGGAAGTCCCCTGAAACGCAGGATTCCGACGGGGAACAGAGCCCGGCGGAGGACACGGGGGCCCCGGCGGACGAGGATATGATCTATACCGGCTCGGACTACTTCGCCTCCGCCCGGCTCACCCGGCAGCAGGCCCGGGACAACGCCATTTCCCTCCTCCAGGAGGCGGCGGAGCAGGAGAACGCCGACGCGAACGTTGCCAACGAGGCGTCCCAGGGCATCCAGGTCCTGGCCTCCTACACCCTGGCGGAGGCTCAGATCGAAAACCTGGTCACCGCCAAGGGCTACGCGGACTGCGTGGCCTTCATGGGGGATGAGAGCGTCAGCGTGGTGGTGTCCACCAAGAGCGGGGACCTGACCGCCGAGGATGTGGCAAAAATCACCGACATCACCATGACGGAGACGGGCCTCCCGGCGGGAAATATCAAGATCATGGCGGCAAATTAGTAGTTGTAATTTCCGGCGGGATATGGTATAATCACTCAGCATGATTTTAACGGAAAGACCCGCCGGAGGGCGGCGGGCATTTCACGAAGGAAAAAATAAGGAGAGGTACAGCATGGCCGAGAGTAAGGAATATATGACCCTGCCGGAGGAAAACGGCAGCATCAACATCTCGGAGGAGGTCATCGCCGCCATCGCCGTGGGCGCGGTCCGGGAGGTGGAGGGCGTGTCCGGGATGATGACGAACCTGGGCGGAAGCGTCACCGACCTGGTGAACAACCGGAAAAACGCCCAGAAGGGCGTCCGGGGCGTGAAGATCGACATGACCGGCGCGGCGCTGGTCCTGGACCTGTATCTGACCGTCCAGTACGGCCACGCCATTCCCGAGGTGGCGGGAAACGCCCAGAAGGCCGTCTCCTCCGCCGTGGAGGCCATGACCGGCTGCGCCGTGGAGGCGGTGAACATCCACGTGGGCGGCGTGACGCTGAACTGAGCGCCGGAACGACAGATAGAAGGACGAACAGACTATGGTACGGAACACCGCCCGGGAGATTGCCATTCATCTCTCCTATGAACTGAATTTTTCCGGCAGGACCGCCCAGGAGCTGCTGGACCAGCGGCTGACGGCGGAGGCTTTTGCCGAGCTTGCGGAGGAGGAGGACCTCTACCGGGAGGTCCCCAACGCCAAACAGGCGGCGTATATCCGGCGGCTGGTCCTGGGCGCCGGTGAGCACGGCGCGGAGCTGGACGGCTATATCGAGAAGTACGCCAAGGGCTGGAAATTCTCCCGCATCCCCCTGGTGGCTTCCGCCATCATGCGGGTGGCCATGTACGAGGTGCTGTACATGCCGGACGTGCCCAACGCCGCCGCCATCAACGAGGCGGTGGAAATCGCCAAAAAGTACGAAACGCCGGAGACGGTGAAATTCATCAACGGCATTCTGGGCAGCTTCTCCCGGCAGGAGCTCTCCGAATAAAAAACAGCAGAGCGGGCATGGGACGTACCATGTCCTGCTCTGCTTTTTCCCGTGGGGGAGGTCCCGGAACCGCCCCTCTTCAATCGGCGTTTTGACCGTTCCTCTTGACGGGAACCACATGCCGCCGGGGCGTCCGGGGTGTCAGGCCCTCGCTGGTGCGAAAGCCCAGGAGGAACGCCTGGATGGCTGTGAATTCCAGAATGTGTTCCAGGTTTAATTGATTGGCCGGCGATAATTTTCCTTTGACGATATGGAAATGGGATTCGTATTCGTCCTTTTCCACCGCGTCAATCTGAGGCCGGATGTAATTGGCGTGAAGCCAGAGCATGAAGTCGGACATATAAACCACCTTTCTTTATTGTTGCGACTATTTAGTCGATGACTAATAATACCACGTCTAAATAGGCGTTGTCAAGGGTGAAGATATGAATATTCACGAAAGAATAAAGGCACTCCGAAAGGAAGCCAACGAATCTCAGGTGAAAGTAGCGGAGGCTGTGGGCATTACACCTCGCCAGTATCAGCGGTTTGAAGCTGGCGAACAAAAACCGGGCTTTGATAATCTCTGCGCCCTGGCGGACCATTTCGGCGTGAGCCTGGACTACCTGGCCGGGCGCACCGACGAGAGGTAAGCCATGGAACAGCACATTTTCGGCGTTGCCGAGGTAAACCAGCTGGTCAAGCTCCTGCTGGACGGGGAGCCCATGCTCCAGGACGTGTACGTCCGGGGGGAGCTCTCCAATTATAAAATGTACCCCTCCGGCCACCACTATTTCACCTTGAAGGACCCGGAGGGGGCCCTGCGGTGCGTCATGTTCCGGGGGCAGGCCTCCCGCCTCCGGTTCCGCCCGGAAAACGGCATGAAGGCCATCGCCCAGGGGCGGATCACCGTCTTCCCCCGGGACGGGGCCTACCAGCTCTACTGCAATTCCCTGACCCCCGAGGGGGCGGGGGATCTGGCGGTGGCCTTTGAGCAGCTCAAGGCCAAGCTCTATGCCGAGGGCCTCTTTGACCCCGCCCATAAGAAGCCCCTGCCGCCCTACCCGGAGCGGATTGCCATTGTCACCTCCTCCGCCGGGGCGGCGGTCCACGACATAATCCGCATTCTGCGGCGGCGCTACCCCCTGGCAAAGGCGGTGCTCCTGCCCGTGCGGGTCCAGGGGGCCGAGGCCCCGCCGGAAATCGCCGGGGCCATCCGCTACGCCAACAAGTGGCGGGTGGGGGACGTGATCATCACCGGCCGGGGCGGCGGGTCCATGGAGGACCTCTGGGCCTTCAACGACGAGCGGGTGGCCCGGGCAATCTATGACTCGGAGCTGCCGGTAATCTCCGCCGTGGGCCACGAGCCGGACGTGACCATTGCCGACTTTGTGGCGGACGCCCGGGCCTCCACGCCCTCCAACGCGGCGGAAATCGCCGTCCCGGACCAGGAAGCGCTGAAACAATGGCTCACCGGCGCGGCCTCCCGGCTGGAGCGGAGCGGGACTGCCCGCCTGGCGGCCCTCCGGCAGCGGCTGGGGACCCTGGCGGAAAAGCGGGTCCTGCGGGACCAGATGGCCTATGTCCAGGACAAGCGGATGGAGCTGGCCCACGTCCAGCAGCGGCTGGGGGATTTGTCCGCGGGCCTGGTGGCCGGGAAGCGGCAGCGGGTTTCCGTCCTGGGGGCGGCGCTGGACGCCATGAGCCCCCTGAAGGTCCTGGGCCGGGGCTACGCTATGGCCCGGGGGCCCTCGGGAGAGATTTTAAGGTCCTGGCGGGACGTACAGTCCGGGGAGCGGGTTTCCGTGACCCTGGGAGAAGGGGGCTTCCTCTGCACGGTGGAGGAGCCTTTTGAAAAGGAGGGCAAAGCATGGCCGCGAAAAAAATGACGTTTGAACAGCAGATCGCCCGGCTGGAGGAGATCGTCTCCGCCCTGGAGCAGGGGGACGTGCAGCTGGCGGACTCTCTGGCCCTCTTTGAGGAGGGAACGAAGCTGATTGCCGCCTGCACCAAGCAATTGGACCAGGCGGAACAGCAGGTGGTAAAGCTGATGAAGGGCCCCGGCGGCGCACCCGTCGAGCAGCCCTTTGAGACTACGGAGGAGGGATAAGACATGGAGTTTCAACGGCAATTGGAGGAGGCCCGGGAGCTGGTGGAGGCCCGCCTGCGGACCTTCTTTTCCGGCGGAGGGCTGGAGGAGGCCATGCGCTACAGCCTCCTGGCCGGAGGCAAGCGGATCCGGCCCATTTTGACCATGAAGTTCTGCGAGGCGGCGGGGGGAACCCTGGAAGAGGCTCTTGACTTTGCCTGTGGGGTGGAAATGCTTCACACCTATTCCCTCATCCACGACGACCTGCCCTGCATGGACAACGACGATCTCCGCCGGGGGATGCCCACCAGCCACAAGAAATTCGGCGAGTGCGTGGCGACGCTGGCCGGGGACGCCCTCCAGGCGGCGGCGTTTCAGACGGTGTTGTCGGCCGAAGGCGAGTGGCGGCACGGCGGCAGGAGCGCCGTGGCCCTGGCGGCGAAGATTCTGGCGGAGGCCGCCGGAGAGGACGGCATGTGCGGCGGGCAGTATTGGGACACCGCGGGAAACGGGCAGCCCCGGACGGCGGAGGACCTGACGGACATCAACAATAAAAAGACCGGGGCGCTGCTCCGGGCGGCCTGCATGATGGGGGTCTGCGCCTCCATGGGCCGCCGGGAGGTGGACGAGAGCTGCATGGACGCCGCCTGGAATTACGCGACGAACCTGGGGCTGGCCTTTCAGATTCGGGACGATATCCTGGACGCGGTTTCCACCGCCGAGGAGCTGGGCAAGCCCGCCGGTTCCGACGCGGCGAACCAAAAGGCGACCTATGTGACCCTGCTGGGGGTGGAGGCCAGCGAGGCGCTGGTGCGGGATTACACCGCCCGGGCCAAGGAGGCGCTGGATTCCGGCCGCTGGCTGGGGAATACGTCCTTTTTGGCGGAGCTGGCGGACAGCCTGGCCGCGCGCAGGAGCTGAGGATCATTCCTGGAAAATTCAATTCCGGGGGGAGAAGAAGTGGCAAAGAATATTTTGAACAGCCTGGAGCGGGGCATGAGCGGCTTTTCCAAGGGGCAAAAGCGCATTGCCGCCTATATTCTGGAAAATTACGACAAGGCGGCCTTCATGACCGCCAGCCGGCTGGGGATCCTGGCGGGGGTCAGCGAATCCACGGTGGTGCGGTTTGCCTCTGAGCTGGGCTACGACGGATACCCCAGCATGCAGCGGGCCTTGCAGGATATGATCCGCAGCCGCCTGACCTCCACCCAGCGCATCCAGGCGGCGGGGGACATGTTCCAGGATGTGCTGCCGGCGGTGATCCAGTCGGACATCGACAAGCTGCGCCAAATGCTCAGCCACTCGAACCGCAGCGAATTCGACCGGGTGGTGGACAAGATCATGTCCTGCCGCCACGTCTATATCCTGGGGGTACGGTCCTCCTCCTTTGTGGCGGGGTATCTCCACTTCTATATGCACCTTCTGTCGGAGAACGTGACGCTGATCCAGTCCAACGCGGCGGGGGAGATGTTCGAGCAGATGCTCCGCATGGGACCTGGAGACGTGCTGATCGCCATCAGCTTTCCCCGGTATTCCAAGGTCACCATCAACACCGTGAAGTTCGCCCGGGACCGGGGGGCGGAGATTATCGCCATCACGGACAACGAGCTGTCCCCGGTGTGCCAGCTCTCCCAGGCGGCGCTGCTGGCGCCCTGCGAGATGATTTCCTTTGTGGATTCCATGGTGGCGCCCCTGTCCCTCATCAACGCCCTGCTGGTGGCCCTGTCCAACCGCTACGGCGCGGATGTCTCCACCACCTTCGCGGAGCTGGAGAATATTTGGAACGAATACGGCGTATTTGGTAAGATGGACGATGAGTAAGAAAATCGTGGTGATCGGCGGCGGGGCCGCCGGGATGATGGCGGCCATTTCCGCGGCGGAGCGGGGGGCCTCCGTGACGCTGCTGGAGCCCAACGAACGGCTGGGAAAAAAGCTGAACATCACGGGAAAAGGCCGGTGCAATCTGACGAACAACGCGGGGCTGGAGGAGCTTTTGACCAATATCCCGCGTAATGGGAAATTCCTTTACAGCGCCTTCTCCCGCTTTAGTGCGCAGGATTCCATGGCCTTTTTTGAGGACCTGGGCGTTCCTCTGAAGACGGAGCGGGGAAACCGGGTGTTTCCGGTGTCCGGCCGGGCCTTTGACGTCAGCGCCGCCCTGGAGCGGCGGCTGAAAAAGCTGCGGGTCCGCTTGGTACGGGACCGGGCGAAGCGCTTGGAAATCGCGGACGGCGCGGTCCGGGGCGTCCTTGGTGAGGCGGAGCGCTACCCGGCGGAGGCGGTGATTTTAGCCACCGGCGGGGTGTCTTATCCCGCCACCGGCTCCACCGGCGAGGGCCACCGCATGGCGGCGGAGGCCGGGCATACGGTGACGCCCCTCCGGGGTTCTCTGGTTCCCCTGCGGGACTTTGGCGCGGGGAAGGCTCTCCAGGGGCTGAGCCTCCGAAACGTGGGGCTGACGGTGTTTGAGAACAGCAAGAGGATTTACGCGGATTTTGGGGAGCTGGTGTTCACCCACTTCGGCCTCAGCGGGCCGCTGGTCCTGTCGGCCTCCGCCCATATGCGGCGCTTTGGGGAACGGGCTTACCATTTGGAAATCGATTTGAAGCCCGCCCTGGATGAGCCGGCCCTGGACCGGAGGCTGCTGTCGGATTTTGAAAAATACCGCAACCAGGATTTCTGCAACGCTTTGGACGACCTGCTGCCCAAGAAGCTGATCCCGGAGGTCATACGGGCCTCCGAGATCAATCCCAGGCGGAAGGTCCACGACGTCACGAAGGAGCAGCGCCGGGGGCTGCTGCAAATTTTGAAGCATTTCCCCGTGGCCATTGCCGGACCCTGCCCGGTGACGGACGCCATTGTCACCTCCGGAGGCGTTAAGGTCCGGGAGATCGACCCGGCCTCCATGGCGTCAAGGCTGGTGCAGGGGCTCTATTTTGCCGGGGAGATCATCGACGTGGACGCCTATACCGGCGGCTTTAATCTGCAAATCGCCTGGTCCACCGGACGGGCCGCCGGAATCGCGGCCGCGGAAGAAACATAAGAGGAGGATTTCCATGAGCACCATTCGCGTGGCCATCGACGGCCCCTCCGGCGCGGGGAAGAGCACCTTAGCCAAAGCCGCCGCCGCTGCCCTGGGTTTTTTATATGTGGACACCGGCGCCATTTACCGGACCGTGGGGCTTTCTGCCCGGGACCAGGGCGTGGACCCCGGCGACGAGACCGCCGTGGCGGCGATGCTGCCGTCCCTCCGGGTGGAGCTGCGGTATGATGAGGCTGGGCAGCAGCGGATGCTGTTGAACGGACGGGACGTCAGTGAGGAAATTCGCCTGCCGGAGATCTCCCGGTATGCCTCCGCCGTTTCCGCCCTGCCTGTAGTCCGGGCTTATCTAATGGAGACCCAGAGAGAACTGGCCCGGAAGCATGACGTGATTATGGACGGCCGGGATATCGGCACGGTAGTCCTGCCCGGCGCGGAAGTCAAGGTCTTTCTGACAGCCTCCGCCCAGGTCCGGGCGGAGCGCCGCTGCCGGGAGCTGGAGGAGCGGGGGACCCCCCAGCCCTTTGAGGAGGTCCTCCGGGACATTGAGGAGCGGGATTTCCGGGATACTCACCGGGAGGCCGCCCCCCTGCGCCAGGCGGAGGGCGCGGCGCTGCTGGACACCTCCGAGCTGAATTTTCAGGGGAGCCTGGAAGCGCTGCTGGGAATGATTCGGGAAAGGACTGGCCTATGAAACCCTTCAACCGTTTGTTTGTTTTCATTTATTATGTGGTGGGGACCGTCACCCGGATTCTCCACCCCACCTCCGTGGAGGGGATGGAAAAGCTGCCGAAAAGCGGCGTGCTGCTCTGCCCCAACCACTCCAGCAACTGGGACCCTATCCTGGTGGCCCTCCGGCTGCCCATCAATTACCGGCTTCACATTATGGCGAAGGAGGAGCTCTTCCAGAATCCCCTGCTGGGCTGGCTGCTGAAAAAGGTGGGGGCGTTCCCCGTCAGCCGGGGCAGCAACGACATCAACGCCGTCAAACAGTCCATCCAAGCCCTGAAAGACGGCGACAACCTGCTGATTTTCCCCGAGGGGACCACAGTCCGCAACGGCGTAGGTTACATAGACGGCCTGCCGCCCCAGGCCAAGGCGGGAGCCGCCATGATCGGCGTCCGCACCGGGGCCAAGCTGGTGCCGGTCTTCGTAGACGGGGAGAAGAAGCTGTTCCATAAGACCCGCATCATCTTCGGCGAGCCCTATGAGCCCCGCTACACCGGCCGCCGGGGTACTTCCGAGGAGATGCAGAAGATTGCCGACGACCTACTGGAGGCGGCTTACGCCCTGGGCGGTCAGGCCGTGGGGGGGAAGCCGCTGTGAAGGTGTGTCTGGCGGAGAGCGCCGGATTCTGCTATGGCGTCCGCCGGGCGGTGGAGCTGGCCCGGGAGACTGCGGTGGAGACCCGCCGCTGCTGGATGCTTGGGGACCTTATTCATAATGCCAACGTGGTGGAAGAACTGAAAAGTATTGGCATTCAAAAGGTTGAAAGTGCAGATGCTTTACAGTATGGAGACACAGTGATCATTCGCTCCCACGGGGAGTTGAAGCAGGTTCTGGACCGCCTGGAGGCCCGCGGCGTCCGCTGTGTGGACGCCACCTGCCCCAATGTCCGCCGGATTCAGGCCCTGGCGGCTCAGGCCGGGGAGGAGGGCCGGACTCCCGTCATTATCGGCGACGCGGCCCACCCGGAGGTGGCCGGAATCGCCAGCTGGTGCGGGCATCCCTTGATTTTCAGCGGCCCGGAGGCGGTGGAAGCCTGGCTGAAGGAGGACCCCAAGGCCCGGGAAACGCCGGTGACGGTTGTTGCACAAACCACGTGTATTCGTGAACTTTTTGAAACTTCTTGGAAAATCATAAAAAAAGAGTGTACAAACGCAAAAAAATTTGATACAATATGTACCGCTACGCATAAGCGTCAGTCTGAAGCGGCCATTCTCGCCGCGAAAGCGGACGTCATGGTCGTGGTAGGGGACCGTAAAAGCGCCAACACCAAACATTTGACGGAAATTTGTAAGGAGAGCTGCTCCTGCGTGCTCCAGATCGAAAACGCGGACGAGCTCCCGCCGGATTTTTTCAGTGGTTGTTCTGTTGCGGGCCTTACGGCCGGTGCTTCCACGCCAGCGGGCATTATTAAGGAGGTATATGCAGCCATGAGTGAAGAAATCAGAGCGGTGGAGAACAACGAGGAGTCCTTTGAGGAACTGCTGAACCAGTCCTTCAAAACTTTAAATACAGGAGAGAAGGTAACCGGCATCGTCACCGCCATCACCCCGACGGAGGTGCAGGTGGATGTGGGCGCCAAGCAGGCGGCCTACATCAAGTTCAGCGAGCTTTCCGACGACCCCAACGCGAAACCCGAGGACGTGGTGAAGGTGGGCGACGAGATCGAGACCTACATTGTCCGCGTCAACGACGTGGAGGGCTACGCCGAGCTCTCCAAGAAGCGGCTGGACGCCGTAAAGGTCTGGGAGAACATCGAGCAGGCCGTGGAAGAGAAGACCGTGATGGAAGGCACCGTCACCGAGGAGAACAAGGGCGGCATCGTGGTGTCCGTCAAGGGCGTGCGTGTGTTCGTCCCCGCCTCCCAGAGCGGCCAGCCCCGGGGCGCGGACCTCTCCGCCATGAAGGGCCAGAAGGTCCAGCTCCGCGTTACGGAAGTGAACCGGGCCCGCCGCCGGGTGGTCGGCTCCATCCGTTCCGTGGCCGACGAGGCCCGCCGGGCCGCGCAGGAGGAGATTTGGGCCAACATCGAGGTGGGCAAGCGCTACACCGGTATCGTAAAATCCATGACCAGCTACGGCGTGTTCGTCGACATTGGCGGCGTGGACGGCATGGTACATGTCTCGGAGCTGAGCTGGAGCCGCATCAAGACTCCCTCCGAGGTATGCAAGGTGGGCGACACCATGGAGGTCTACGTCATTTCCTTCGACCCCGAGAAGCGGAAGATTTCCCTGGGCGTCAAGGACCACAACGTGGACCCCTGGCAGGTGTTTATGGACAAGTACGCCGTAGGCGACGTGGCGTCCGTCCGCATCGTCAAGCTGATGACCTTCGGCGCGTTCGCCGAGGTGGTCCCCGGCGTGGACGGCCTGATCCACATTTCTCAGATCGCCGACCGCCGCATCGAGAAGCCGGAGGACGTGCTGTCCGAGGGCCAGATCGTGGACGCCAAGATTACCGCAGTGGACGAGGAGCGGAAGAAGATCTCCCTCTCCATTCGCGCCCTGCTGGCCCCCTCCGTGGAGGAGCCCGCCGGGGACGAGGTGGAGGAGTAAGCCTCCGCAAACCGCAAAACCCCTGATATTTGAGCGGCAGGCCTATAAGCCTGCCGCTTATTTCAAAAAAACATGTTATTTTTTTCACGGTTTGACGTTGCAATATTTTCCAAACGATGTTATACTATTAAATAAAGGTGTCATACCTCAGGAATTTATCCTTCGCGCTTTGCGAAGAGGCAGAAAAACAAATCATATGGAGGAATTGACTATGAGCTATCAGGAGGAATACCGTCAGAAGCTGACCAGCGCCGGTGAGGCCGTCAAGGTCGTGAAGTCCGGCGACTGGCTGGATTATGGCTGGACGGTCTGCTCTCCCAACGCCCTGGACAAGGCCCTGGCCGCCCGGATGGGGGAATTGAAGGACGTGAACATCCGGGGCGGCATTCTGACCCGCCGGCCGGCCATCTTCGACGTGCCTGACGCCGCCAGCCATTTTGCCTGGAATTCCTGGCATATGAGCGGCATTGAGCGGAAAGCCATCAGGGAGGGCTTTTCCTACTATATCCCCCTGCGCTATTCCGAGCTGCCGGGCTATTACCGGGACTGCATCAAGGCCCTGGACGTGGCCATGTTCCAGGTGGCCCCCATGGATGAGCACGGCTGGTTCAACTTCGGCCCCGGCGGCTCCCACCTGAAAGCAGTGTGCGAGTGCGCCAAAACCATCATTGTCGAGGTCAACAAGAACATGCCCGTGTGCCTGGGCGGCTTTGAAAACTGCGTACATATCAGCGATGTGGCCATGGTGGTGGAGGGGGAGAATCCCCCCATGGAGATCCTGGGCGGGGCCTCTGCGGCCTCCGAGGTGGACCTGGCTGTGGCCAACCTGGTGGTGCCGGAAATTGAGGACGGCGCCTGCCTCCAGCTGGGCATCGGCTCTATGCCCAGCGCCATCGGCAAGATGATTGCCGAGTCCGATCTGAAGGACCTGGGCGTCCACACCGAGATGTATGTGGATGCGTTTGTGGACATGTCCATGGCGGGCCGCATCACCGGCGCGTGCAAGCCCTTCGACCGGGGACGGCAGACCTATGCCTTTGCCGCCGGCACCCAGAAGCTCTATGATTTCCTCAACAACAATCCTGAGTGCATGGCTGCGCCGGTCAGCTATGTCAACGACATCGCCCGGGTATCCCAGATCGACAAGTTCACCTCCATCAACGGCGCGGTGGACATCGATCTTTACGGCCAAGTGTCCTCCGAGTCCTCCGGCATCAACCATATTTCCGGCGCCGGCGGGCAGCAGGATTTCGTGATGGGCGCGTATCTGGCCAAGGGCGGCAAGAGCTTTATTTGCTGCTCCTCCTCCTTCAAGGACAAGAAAACCGGCCAGCTGAAATCCCGCATCCGGCCCACCCTGGTGGAGGGCTCTGTGGTCACCGCCACTCGTACGAACCTGCATTGGATCGTGACGGAGTACGGCAAGTTCAACGTCAAGGGCAAATCCACCTGGGAGCGGGCGGAGGGCCTCATCGGCCTGGCCCACCCCCAATTCCGTGACGAGTTGATCGCCGAGGCGGAAAAAATGCGCATTTGGAGGCGCTCCAACAAGCGCTGAGCCGCCGCTCTCTGCGGGGCCTCTGCTGTGTAGTGTTTGCCTCACAGGAACTTCGTTGGACAGCAGTCCCTTCCCAGGGCAGTCTTTTGCACGGAATCAGAACAAGCAGCACGGAACTTGAATCAGCATGGAATCCAGTGAGTCAAGGGGCAAACAACACAGCGGCATAGGCCGCGACAGAGAAAGGGGTGTCCATGTTTCAAATCGGGGACCTGGTCGTGCACCCCATGCACGGGGCAGGTGTCATCGATGATGTGGTCCAGGAAAAGGTGGCAGGCAAGGTAAAGGAGTATTATGTCTTCAAAATGCCGGTTGGCGGGCTTATTCTGAAGATTCCCACCACCAACTGCCAGGCCATCGGCATCCGGTCCATCATCTCTCCAACAGAGGCGGAGGCGTTCTTCGCCGGGATCCCCGCGTTAGAGGCGGAATCCAGTGCGAACTGGAACAAGCGTTATCAGGAAAATCTCCTCCGGCTGAAAAGCGGGGACCTCAACGAGGTGGCCCGCGTGGTGAAGGGCCTGATGCGGCGGGACTCCCGCCGCGGGCTCTCCACGGGGGAGCGGAAGATGCTTCACAACGCGAAGCAGATTATCCTGTCGGAGATCGCGCTGGTGGAGGGCTGCGCCTATCAGGAGGCGGAGGCGCGGCTGGACCATGCGGTCATGCAGAAGCCGCCGGTCCCGCAGTAAGGCCCCTTGGGGCGGAGAGGGTGTTTGCGATGCTGCCGTTTTTCAAAAAAGTGCGGGAGGCCCGCAGGCCCCGCTGCGCCGCGCTGGTGGCGGCGGCGGGCAGCTCTACCCGGATGGGCGGCGTGAATAAGCTGCTCCAGCCGCTGGACGGCGTGCCGGTGCTGGTGCGGACCCTGGCGGCCCTCCAGGTGGCGGGAAGCGTGGACGAGATCGTAGTCGCCGCCCGGGAAGAGGACATCCTGGAGATCTCGCAGCTCTGCCGGACCTATGGGCTGACAAAATGCGCCAAGGTGATCCGGGGCGGGGAGAACCGCGTCCACTCCGTACTGCTGGCGGCATTGGAGGCCTCGCCGGAAATGGAATTGCTGGCGGTGCAGGACGGCGCCCGCCCTCTGGTGACGCCGGAGCTGATTGACCGTACCGTCACCGCTGCCGCCCGGTGTTCCGCCGCCGCTCCCGCCGTGGCGGTCAAGGACACGGTAAAGGCCGTCCGGGAGGACGGCGGGGTGGAGGCGACCCTGGACCGGGACCGGCTCCGGGCCGTCCAGACGCCCCAGGTGTTCGAGGCCAGCCTTCTGAAAGCCGCCCTCCAGTCCGCCCTGGAGCAGAACGCCCCCGTTACCGACGACGCTTCCGCCGTGGAGCGGCTGGGGAAGGTAGTCTTCCTGGTGGAGGGCGAGGAGGAGAACCTGAAAATCACCACGCCGGTGGATATGATCCTGGCGGAGGCTATCGTAAAGGCCCGGGAGGAAGGACGATGACAGACCTGCGGATAGGCCACGGCTACGACGTACACCGCCTGGCCGGGGGCCGGAAGCTGATTTTGGGCGGCGTGGAGATTCCCTGGGAAAAGGGGCTTTTGGGCCACTCCGACGCGGACGTGCTGGTCCACGCCGTCATGGACGCCCTGGCGGGGGCCGCCCGCCTGGGGGACATCGGGAAGCTGTTCCCGGACACGGACCCGGCCTATCAGGGCATTTCCAGCCTGAAGCTGCTGGGGGAGGTGGGCCGTCTCCTGGGGGAGACGGGCTTTGCCGTGGTGAACATCGACGCCGCGCTGCTGGCCCAGGCGCCGAAGGTCGCCCCCTACAAGGCCCAAATGGCGGAGAACATAGCCGCCGCCCTGGGAATCGAGGCGGAACGGGTCAACGTCAAGGCCACCACTGAGGAGGGCCTGGGCTTCACCGGGGACGGCTCCGGCATGGCGGCCCACGCCGTGGCGCTGGTGGAACGCCTTTCCGCGTAAGCGCATAGATTCCAGATAAGCCTTTGCGCCCTGCCCTCCGGCGGGGCGTTTTCGCGCGCCTCCGCCTTGACACCTTTCTCTCCCATCCCCATAGAATAGGAGAGAAAGGAGGAGTGTTTGTGGAGCACTATATCATCCTGGCCCGCTCCGTAACCTATGCCCAGCGGATGCAGAAATCCCTGAGCCGGGCGGGCATTCGCTGCCATATCTTCCGGCCTCCCAGAGACCTGACGGATATGGGCTGCGCCTACGCCGTGCGCGTAGCGGTTTCCGATCTGCCGGCGGCCCTGACTGCCCTTCACCGGGACGGCCTGGACCCCGTTCAAATATTTTTATTTCAAAAGGGCCTGTACCAGGAGGTGGAGGCATGATCTATTTTGACTGCGCGGCTACCAGCTTCCAAAAGCCCGCTTCCGTCGCCGCCGCCATGTGGGAGGCCCTGGCCTCCATGAGCTCGCCGGGGCGGGGGGGCTATCCCGCCGCCGCCCGGGCTTCGGACGTGGCGTTCCAGTGCCGCTCGGAGCTGGCGGAGCTGTTCGGCCTGAAAAACCCGGAGCAGGTGGTGTTCACCCTGAACGCCACCCACGCGCTGAACATCGCCATCAAAAGCCTGGTGCCGCCGGGGGGAAAGGCGGTGATCTCCGGCTATGAGCACAACGCCGTCACCCGGCCCCTAGAGGCCCTGGGCGCGCAGATTTCCGTCGCCGCCGCCCCGCTCTTTGAGCCCAAGGCGGTGACGGAGGCCTTCCGCCGTCTCATTGTTCCCGGCACCAGCGCCGTGGTGTGCAGCCATGTCTCCAATGTTTTCGGCTTTGTGCAGCCGGTGGAGGAGATCGCCGCCATCTGCCGGAGCCGGGGCGTGCCCTTCATCATTGACGCCTCCCAGTCCGCGGGGGTCCTGCCCCTGGACATGGAGGCCCTGGGGGCGGCGTTCGCCGCCATGCCGGGACACAAGGGGCTCTATGGCCCTCAGGGCACCGGCGTGCTGCTCTGCCGGGAGGACGTCCCCGTCCGGCCCCTCCTGGAGGGGGGCACCGGGAGCCAGTCCATCCGGCAGACGATGCCGGACTTCCTGCCGGACCGGCTGGAGGCCGGAACGCTGAACATGCCGGGAATCGCGGGATTGCTGGCCGGCGTCCGGTACGTCCGCCGGGGAGGGCTGGATAAGATCCTGGCCCACGAAAAACACCTGACCCAAATGGCTGTCCAGGGCCTGGAGTCCATGCCGGGCCTGCGGCTCTTCGCCGCCCCGGGCCTTCAGGGCCAGACGGGGGTGCTGTCTTTGACGGCGGAGGACCTGGACGTGGAGGCCATCGGTTCCGCCCTGGCGGAACGGGGATTTGCCGTCCGGACGGGCATTCACTGCGCCCCCTGCGCCCACCGAACGGCGGGGACCCTGAACACCGGCACCGTCCGCGTCAGCTTCTCCGATTTCAACACGCCGGAGGAGGTGGTCCGGCTGATTCGGGCCTTCCATGGGATTCTGGGGCGGGCTTTCTGAACAGACCGTGAATTTTCCGGTAATTTTCCCGTGGTTTACCTTGCTTTTTACCGCCGGGTTCTATATAATCTATAGTATTCATGACCTGACGCCTCTTTCGGCGGAAACAGCCGCTCTCCCGGCGGCGCGTAGGAAAGGGATGACGACGTAAAAATGAATGTGACGCTGACGGAGCTGTTCGCTACCATCGGGCGGTACCTGCTGACCATTGAGGTCTCGGATATCCTGGATACCGCCATCATGGCGTTCGCGCTCTATAAGGTGCTGACCCTGGTGCAGACCACCAAGGCCGCCAGTCTTTTAAAGGGACTGTTCGTATTCCTGGCGGCTCTGCTGATGAGCTACCTGTTTGGCCTCAACGGCATTTACTATCTCCTGAGCCGCATGGTAGAGGTGGGCGTGCTGGCGCTGATTATCCTGTTCCAGCCGGAGATCCGCCGGATTCTGGAGGAGATGGGGAGCCGCCGCATCCTGGCCCTCTTCACCCGCGCGGAGAACGCCAGCGCCCTGGAGCAGACCATTGAGCAGACCGTGCTGGCCTGTTCCGAGATGTCCCAGTCCCGCACCGGCGCACTGATCGTCTTCGAGCGGGAGATCCTGCTGGACGACATGGTACGCAGCGGCACGGTTTTGGACGCGTCGGTGTCCAGCGAGCTTTTGAAAAATATCTTCTTCGTGAAAGCGCCCATGCACGACGGGGCGGTGATCGTCCGTCACGGGCGGGTGCTGGGGGCGGGCTGCATGCTTCCCCTCAGCAAGAACGTGAATTTGTCCCGGGATCTGGGGATGCGGCACCGGGCCGGCATCGGCATGAGCGAAAACTCCGACGCGGTGGTGGTCATCGTGTCGGAGGAAACCGGCTCCATCTCCGTGGCCACCGGCGGGATGCTGAAACGGCATTTGAAGCCGGAGACCCTGGATAACCTCCTGCGGAACGAGCTGCTTCCGCAGGAGGAGGCCGAGACGGACAAGCAGAAATTCAGCCTGTCGGGCCTGCTGCGCTCCAGGAAGGACGGAGGTGCGTAAGGTGGAACATGAAAAGACGGGACGCCGCAGGGCGGTCTATGTGCTGCTGTCCATTCTGGTGGCCTCCGGCATCTGGCTCTACGCCGACCTGACCAGCGGCCCCAACGGCACGCCGCAGACCAAGACCCGGGAGTTTTTGGATATCCCCATTGAGTATTTATATGAGAGCGCCCTGACGGACCGGGGCCTGATGCTGGTGGAAAATGGGACGGACCGCACCATCGACCTGACGCTGGAGGGGACTCGCTGGGACATATGCAGCCTGGACCGTTCGAAGATCCGGGTCACAGCCAGCCTCTTTGACATCACCAGCGCCGGGGAGCAGCGGGTCAACTGGAACATCAGCTTCACAGATTCCAAATTCAGTCCCAGCAACATCGGAACGGAGGACGCCAGTATCCGCATGGCCACCGTGAACATCAGCGAGCTCTACAGCCGGACCATCGACGTCAGCTGCGAACTGGTGGGCGGCGTGGCGGACACGTATTCCGCCGGACAGGTAGAGCTCTCTCACGCGGAGGTGGAAGTCCGGGGCCTTCAGGAGGATATCAACCCCATCAGCTACGCCAAGGTCACCTTGGACATCGGCGCCAACGCGGTGGAGACGGTATCCCGGGACCTGGAGCTCCAGTATTATGACGAAAACGGCCGGATTTTGGACAAGTCCGGCATCTACTCCTCGTTGGAGACCGTCCGGGCCACCCTGCCGGTGTTCGTCACCAAGGAGTTGAGCCTGTTCGTGAACTTTACCGACGGCCCCGGATGCCGCGCGCGGAACACCGAATACTTTATCGAGCCGGCGACCATTGCCGTTTCCGGCGACGCCACGGAGCTGAAAGACGTGGAGATGCTGGAGCTGGGCAAATATGACCTGCGGGAGCTGGGCACCACGGCCTCTGAGAACTACACCACTACCAATTATCTGATTATCCTGCCTGACGGCTGCACCAACGTGAGCGGCGTCACCCGGGCCGCCCTGCGCATCCGGTTCAAGGACATGACCAGCGCGACGGTATCCACGGAGAACATTTCCTGGCTGAACCTGCCGGAGGGGAAGCGCGTGGAGCTGCTGACGGACAGCCTGGCGGTAAAGGTCTTCGGCACGGAGGCGGACGTGTCCGCCCTCACGGGAGAGGACATCGCCGTGACGGTGGACCTGGGCGACTACTCCGCCGCCTCCGGCACCTATACCATTCCTGCGGAAGTGACGGTGAACAAGGGCGACGTGGGCATCAGCGGCCTGTATCAGATCCAAGTCACCATTCGGGAGGGCGGCGAGGAGCCGCCGCCGGAGGACGAACCAGAACCCGAGGACGTGGAAGCAAGCGCTCCCGTCGAAGAAGAAGACCAAGCAGGGAGGACGCCATGACACAGATCGCAACGGTTGAACGGATTTTAGACGCCGGACACGCCGAGATTTCCGTCCCCCGGAAATCCGCCTGCGGCCACGACTGCGAGGAGTGCGCCGGCTGCGGCGTCACCGGCGCGGCGGTCCATGCCCGGGCGCGGAACCCTATTGGGGCCTCTCCGGGCCAGAAGGTCGTGGTGGAGAGCAGCACGCAAAAAATGCTCCGCATCGTGGCCCTGGTCTACCTGATTCCTGTGGCGCTGTTTTTCCTGGGCTATTTCCTGGCGATGGCGGTGACGGACAGCACGGCGATTCAGTACACCGCCGCCGCCGCGGGCTTCGTCCTGGGCATCCTGGGGGCCATGGGCTATGACCGCCGCCTCCGGGCCAGGGGCGGGCTGTCCTTCACCATCATCCGGCTGTTCTGATGTTCGGCTATGTCCGTCCGCCCCAGGACCTGCCGGAGGAAGAGCGGAGGCGCTTCGGCCAGGCCTACTGCGGCCTCTGCCACGTCCTGGGGGAGCGATACGGGACAGCGGCGCAATTTATTCTGAACTACGATTTCACCTTTTTGGCCATCCTCCTCTCGGAGAAAAAGGAGGGCTCCGTCCATCACGGCCGCTGCGCCGCCCACCCCGTCCACGGGCGGGACCGTCTGGAGGCCAGCCCGGCGCTGGCTCTGGCGGCGGACGAGAGCGTCATCCTGGCCTATTGGCAGGCCCGGGACGGCGTGGCGGACCATGGGCGGCTTCATGGCCTGAAATACCGGGGGGCTTCCGCCGTTTTGGCTCGGGCCTACCGGAAAGCCGCGAAGGCCCGGCCGGAGTTTGACGTGTCTACCCGCCGTCAGCTGTCCCTGCTGGCGGAGCTGGAGCGGGAGGGCTGCCCGTCTATGGACCGGGCGGCGGATACCTTTGCCGTCTTGCTGCGGGGAGCCGCTCAGGCGGTGGACGAGCCGGTCCGGCGGCGGGTGCTGGAGCAGATGCTTTACCATCTGGGCCGCTGGGTCTACTTGGTGGACGCGGCGGACGACCTGAAAAAGGACGCCGCCTCCGGGAATTACAATCCGGTGGCCCTGCGCTACGGGCTGACGGACGGCGTCTGGACGGAGGAGGCCCGGCAGAGCTTCGCCGCCACGCTGGACCACTCCATCCATATGATGGCCACCGCCTTTGAGCTGTGGGACTTCGGCGTCTGGACGCCGGTTTTGGAAACCACCCTCTATACCGGCCTTTTCCGCGTGGGGAAGGCGGTGCTGGACGGCACCTTCCGGGGTGGGGGAAACAAGAGAGAAACGCAGGAGAGAAGCACATGAATGATCCCTATCAGGTACTCGGCATTTCGGAGAGCGCCACCGACGACGAGGTCAAGCGGGCCTACCGGGAGCTGGCGAGAAAATACCACCCGGACAACTACCATGACAATCCCCTAGCCGATCTGGCCCAGGAGAAGATGAAGGAGATCAACGCCGCCTACGAGGAGATCAACCGGCGACGCAGCGGCGGAGGCAGGGCTTCCGGTTCCTCCTATGCCGGGGGCTGGCAGCAGTCCTATGGCTCCGGCGGGTCCTCCTCGGTTCTCCAGCAGGTCCGGGCCGCCATCCAAATGGGCGATGTGGCCCGGGCAGAGGCTCTTTTGAACAACTTCAGCGACCACAATGCCGAGTGGAACTTCCTCAAGGGCGCGGTGTGTTACCGCCGGGGCTGGATGGACGAGGCTATGCGTTACTATCAGACCGCCTGCCAAATGGAACCCGGCAACCCGGAGTATCAGCGGGCTTTGAACCTGATGCGGAACGGTTCGCCCTACCGCCCAGGAGGGGAGCCCTTCGGGACCCTGTGCGCCGGGAATCCCTGCTTGACCCTGTGCTGTGCCTATACGCTGTGCAACGGCGGCTATTGCTGCTTTATCTGAAAATAAGGGGAGATCACCATGATCAAAAGCATGACCGGCTATGGACGGGCCAGAGAGACGAGGAACAGTCGGGATATCACCGTGGAGGTCCGGGCGGTCAACAACCGCTATCTGGACTGCACGGTGAAGATGCCCCGACTGTATATCTTTGCCGAGGACGCGCTGAAGCAGCGGGTCCAGCGGGCGGTCTCCCGGGGAAAGGTGGATGTGTTCGTCACGGTGGACGCCTCCGCCGCTGACGTGACCAAGGTAGCCGTCAACCGGGAGCTGGCTGGCCAGTACGCCTCCGCCCTGAACGAGCTGGCGGAGTTCTGCGGCCCCACGGCTTACAAGGTAACGCCGGAGGTTTTGGCCCGATTCCCGGACGTGCTCTCCGTCACCAAGGCGGACGAGGACCTGGAAGCCGTCAGCGCGGACTTCTGCGCCGTGCTGGACGCGGCTTTGGCCGCGTTCAACGGGATGCGGGGCGTGGAAGGAACCCGGCTGGCGGAGGATATCGGAAACCGCCTCTCCGCCATCGAAGTCTATACCGGGCAGGTGGAGGCCCGCTCTCCGGAGACCGTGGCGGAGTATCGGGCCAAGCTCACGGCCCGGATGCAGGAGGTGCTGCAAAGCGCTTCCGTTGACCCCCAGCGCATCCTGACGGAGGCCGCCATTTACGCCGACAAGGTGGCCGTGGACGAGGAGACCGTCCGTCTGCGGAGCCATGTGGCTCAGCTTCGGACCATGCTGGAGGCCACGGAGCCCATGGGGCGGAAGATGGACTTCCTCATTCAGGAGGTCAACCGGGAGGCCAACACCATCGGTTCCAAGTGCTGCGACGTGTCCATCGCCCAGGTGGTGGTGAATCTGAAGGCCGAGGTGGAGAAGATGCGGGAACAGGTGCAGAACGTGGAGTGAGTATGGAATTTATCAACATCGGTTTTGGGAGCATGGTCTCCCGGGAGCGGGTGGTGGCCATTGTGGGCCCGGATTCCGCCCCGATCCGCCGCATGACCCAGGAGAGCCGGGAGCGGGGGATGCTGATCGACGCCACCTATGGACGGAAGACGGCCTCGATCTTCATTATGGACAGCGACCATGTGATTTTGTCAGCCCTGCCGCCGGAAACATTCGGCGCGGGAGAACAGGAGGAAGCATGAAAAAAGGGAAGACGTTTATCGTATCAGGGCCCTCCGGCGTAGGGAAGGGCAGCGTGCTGAAGGTGCTGCTGGAGAAGCGGAAGGACGTGTACGTCTCCGTTTCCGCAACTACCCGTCAGCCCCGGGTCGGGGAGGAAAACGGTGTCCATTACCATTTCCTGGACGTAGACACCTTCCACGACTGGATGGCCCAGGACGCCTTTTTGGAGTATGCCGAGTACGTGGGCAATTTCTACGGAACTCCCAAGCGCTTTGTGGACGAGGCCATGGAGGCGGGCCGGGACGTGATTTTGGAGATCGACGTCCAGGGCGCCCTGCAAATCGCCCACAAGCGGCCGGATGCCGTCCTTATCTTCATTGCCCCGCCCAGCTGGGAGGAGCTGGCCCGCCGCCTGACCCTCCGGGGCACCGACAGCCCGGAGAAGATTGAAAAGCGGCTGCTGCGGGCCAAGGTGGAGTGCCGGACGGCCGGCGCGTACCACTATTTTGTCATCAACGACACCATTGAAAACGCCGCCATGGAGCTGGACGCCATCATGACAGCGGAGCACTGCCGGTCCATGGACCGCATGGAGATCATCAGCGGAAGCTGACTGCCATAGATTGAAGTTAAAGAAGCTGGAAAGGAAGTCGATCGACTATGATGCTGTATCCCGCCATGAGCAAACTGAACTCTTATATCCCCAACCGTTATATGCTGGTGAACGTGGTGGCTCGCCGGGCCCGTCAGATCGCGGAGGAGGCCGAAGTGAGCGGCCTTCACCTGGAGGAAAAGCCGGTAACCTTGGCGATTCACGAGGTGGCGGACGGCAAGCTTACCGCCGCTAGTGCGGAAGCGGCCGCCGAAGAGGCGTAACGCCGCCGGATGGAGACCGCGGCCATCGTAAAAGTGGCGGTCAGCGCCGCGCCCTATCATATTGATAAGCCCTACGACTACCTGGTTCCGGCAGAGCTGGAGGACCTGGCGGTCCCCGGCGTCCGGGTGACCGTGCCCTTTGGCCGGGGAAACAAGCTGTCGGAGGGGATGATCCTCGCCCGGGGAGAGGGAGAGAAGGCCCGGGGCCTGAAAGCGCTTTCCGCTGTTCTGGACCGGGATCCGGTGCTGGACAGCGCCGGCCTGGCCCTGGCCCTCTGGATGCGCCAGCGCTATTTCTGCACCATGTCGGAGGCGGTGCGGACCATCCTGCCCGCCGGGCTGTGGTACCGTCTCCAGGAAATCTGGCGGCTCCAGGCGGAGCTGGACCTGGAGACAGCCCGGGCCGCCGCCGGAGGCGTCCGCCATGGACCGGAGGTCCTGGAGACGCTGGAGCGCTCCGGCGGCTCCGCCGGGCTGGAGGCTCTGCGGGACGCCCATGGAGACGGCGCCCTGCCGGCCCTTCGGGCCCTGGAGAAAGCGGGGGTCGTTTGGCGTGAGACGGCGGTGAAGCAGAAGGTGGGGGACAAAACCCGCCGGATGGCGGAGCTGGCTCTCAGCGCCGAGGAAGCCCTGGCTCTGACGGAGGCGAAGCGGCGCTCCCCGCCCGCCCGCTATGAGGTGGTGAAGCTGCTGGCCGCCAACGGAAAGACCGCCTGCGCCGATCTTACCTACTTCACCGGCGCGTCGCCCCGGACTCTCCGGGGGATGGAAAAGGCGGGGCTGCTGGTGTTCTCCGAGGCGGAGGAGCTGCGGGTCTCTCTGCCTGTGAAGGTGGAGCCCGGGCCGCCCATCGTGCTGAATGAAGAACAGCAGGGGGCTTTTGAGCTGCTTTGCGGACTGGCGGAAGCGGGCCGGGCCTCCGGTGCGCTGCTGCAGGGCGTGACCGGCAGCGGAAAAACCCAGGTCTATTTACGGCTGGTCCAGGAGATACTGTCCAAGGGGAGGACTGCCATCGTCCTGGTGCCGGAGATCGTGCTGACACCTCAAATGATGGGGAAATTTTCCTCCTATTTTGGAGACGACGCGGCCATGCTCCACAGCGGCCTCCGCATGACGGAGCGCTGCGATCAATGGAAGCGCATCCGCCGGGGAGAGGTCAAGGTGGTGCTGGGCACCCGCTCCGCCATTTTTGCCCCCCTGCGAAACATAGGCGTTATCATCCTGGACGAGGAGCAGGAAGGCAGCTACCTTTCGGAAAATCCGCCCCGGTATCACACCCGGGACGTTGCCAAATATCTCTGCGCTCGGGACAAGGCTCTGCTGGTCCTGGGCTCCGCCACGCCGTCCGTAGAGACGGCCTGGGCGGCGGAAGAGGGGCAGTATCACAAGGCGCGGCTTTGCCGCCGCTATAATGAGCAGAGCCTGCCCCAGGTCCTCATTGCCGACCTCCGCCAGGAAATCAAGGCGGGGAATCCTGGCCTCATCGGGGCAGACCTCCGGCGGGAGCTGGAGCGGAATTTGGAGGCAGGGGAGCAGAGCATCCTTTTTTTAAACCGCCGGGGCAGCAGCCGCATGCTGCTGTGCGGGGAATGCGGCCATGTGCCGGAGTGTCCCCGGTGCAGCGCCCCGCTGACCTATCACTCCGCCAACGGGCGGCTGATGTGCCACCATTGCGGCCATTCCCAGCGGAGCTTCGACGCCTGCCCGGTTTGCGGCGGCATCATGAAGCATGTGGGGGCGGGCACCCAGAAGGTGGAGGAAGAGCTGGCGGGCCTGTTTCCCGGCGCGGGCATCCTGCGGATGGACGCGGACACCACGGCGGAGGGCCACGGAAAGCTGCTTCGGCGCTTTGAGACGGAGCGGATCCCCATCCTGCTTGGCACCCAGATGGTGGCCAAGGGGCTGGATTTTGAAAATGTGACCCTGGTAGGGGTCCTGGCCGCCGACCTTTCTCTGTACCTGGAGAATTACCGGGCGGCGGAACGGACCTTCAGCCTGCTGACCCAGGTGGTGGGGCGGGCGGGCCGGGGCGGCAAATCCGGCCGGGCCGTGATCCAGACCTACACGCCGGGGAACGATGTGATTCAATGCGCCGCCCGGCAGGATTACGGCCGTTTTTATGAAGGCGAAATTCGGATGCGGCAGCTCCGCCGCCTTCCGCCCTTTGCGGACCTGTTCACCCTCACCATCTCCGGTGTGGAGGAAGGGGCCGTGCTTCGGGCGGCAATTGGCGTCCGGGACATACTGCGGCGGCGCTTTGGGGACAGCGAGGTCTTGGGCCCCGCTCCGGCCCCGGTGCTGAAGGTCAACAACCGCTACCGCTACCGCGTGCTGCTGGTGGGAAAGAATAACAAAGAGACCCGGGAGGAAATCGGCGGACTGCTGCGGGCCTTCGCCGGAAACGGAGCCAACCGGGGATTCAATATTTTCGCGGAGTGCAACGCCGCGGACTAGGAGGTTCAAAGAATGGCATTGCGCAAAATCGTGGTGCAGGGAGAGGACTGCCTGAATAAGGCCTGCCGCCCGGTGACGGATTTCAACCGCCGCCTGCACGCGCTGATGGACGACCTGCTGGAAACCCTTTCCGAGGCGGGGGGCGCGGGACTGGCGGCTCCCCAAGTGGGCATACTCCGCCGGGCCTGTGTGGTCATGGACGACGACACGGAGGAGTACATCGAGCTGATCAACCCCTCCATCGTTGCCCAGAGCGGGGAGCAGACCGGCCCGGAGGGCTGCCTCAGCGTCCCCGGCAAATGGGGGCTGGTGACACGGCCCAACTATGTCCGGGTCCGGGCTCAGGACCGGGACGGCCATTGGTTCGAGGTGGAGGGCGAGGGGCTGACGGCCCGCTGCTTCTGCCACGAGCTGGAGCACCTGGACGGCCATCTCTATACGGAGCACATTGAGCGCTTCTTGACGGACGAGGAAGTTGAGGAGTATTTCAACCAGGAAGAGGGGAACAATTGATGCGGATTCTCTTTATGGGCACACCGGATTTCGCCGTGGCCTCCCTTCGCCGCCTGGTGGAGGACGGACATGAAATCTGCGGCGTTCTGACCCAGCCGGATAAGCCCAAAAACCGAGGGCACAAGCTGATGCCAACGCCTGTAAAGGAATATGCCCTCACAAAGGATTTGCCGGTTTATCAGCCCGTAACCCTGCGGAACGCGGAGAGCTTGGAGCTGGTGCGGTCCCTGGAGCCGGATCTGATCGCGGTGGCGGCTTATGGAAAGCTGCTGCCGGAGGATATTTTAAATGTGCCGCCCCTGGGCTCCATTAATGTCCATTCGTCCCTCCTGCCCAAGTACCGGGGGGCGGCCCCTATCAACTGGGCGGTGCTGAACGGGGAGACCGAGACCGGCGTCTCCATCATGTATATGGCCAAGGAGCTGGACGCAGGAGACGTGATCCTGCAAAAATCCATTGCCATTGGGGAGACAGAGGACGCCCAGGCCCTTACCGCGCGTTTGGCGGAGCTTGGGGCGGAGGCGTTGTCTGAGGCGGTCGGAGCCCTGGCGGAGGGCACGGCCTCCCGCACGCCTCAGGACCATGAGAAGTACACCTACGCCCCCATGCTGGGAAAGGAGCTCTCTCCTGTGGACTGGACCCGTTCGGCCCATGAAATCAGCTGTCAGGTCCGGGGGCTGATTCCCTGGCCCTGCGCCACGACGGACGTCATCAGCGGTGAGGAGATGAAGCTCTACGCCGTTCTGGAAACCGGGGAGGGGACCGGGGCACGGCCCGGCGCCATTACGGCGGCGGGAAAGCAGGGAATCGACGTTGCCTGCGGCGACGGAAAGGTCCTCCGGGTGACGGAACTCCAGGCCAAGGGCGGCAAACGCATGACCGCCGGGGCCTATTTATTGGGACATCCCATTCAACGCTAAAATTCGAGGGTGCTTATGCCTTATTATTATGGTGGCTATGGAGATTTCCTGGCCAACAACATCTATTTCCTTCTGCTGGTCCCGGTGATGCTGCTGTCCCTTTGGGCGCAGGCGCAGGTCGGCGGCAATTTCAGCAAATACAGCCGGGTCCCCAACCGCCGCCGGCTCACCGGCGCCCAGGCGGCGGAAGCGGTGCTCCGGGCGAATGGGGTCTACAATGTGACCATCACCTCAACCTGGGGCAAACTGACGGACCATTACGATCCCCGGGACAACACCATCTATCTCTCTCAGGCCGTCTACTCCACCGCCACCGTGGCGGCGGTGGGCGTGGCGGCCCATGAGGCGGGCCACGCCGTCCAATACGCCGTGCGCTACGCCCCGGTCCGCCTGCGGAGCGCCATTGTGCCCGTGACGAACCTGGGCTCCCGCTGCTCTATGATCCTGCTCCTCATCGGGCTGCTGTTTTACAGCCAGAGCCTGTTTCTGGCGGGCATTCTGCTGTTCTCGCTGACCACCTTTTTCCAGCTGGTGACCCTGCCGGTGGAGTTCAACGCCTCCCGCCGGGCTCTGGAGACCATTGAGAGCCGGAATTTGCTGGATGACGAGGAGCTGGCCGGGGCCCGGAAGGTCCTCCGGGCGGCGGCGCTGACCTATGTGGCGGCGCTGCTGATGTCCGCCCTGCAATTGCTGCGTTACGTGCTGATTTTCCTGGGCCGGAACGGCGGCCGCGACGGCCGCCGGGGCGGAGGCCGGGGATGAGCGCCCGGAAGGAGGCGCTGGCCGTCCTGACCGCCTGCCGCGTGCGGGGGGCGTGGGCGGACGCCGCGCTGGGTACCCATTTGAGGGGCCTTTCTCCCGCCGACGCGGGGCTGTGCAGCCGGATCGTCTACGGCGTGATCCAAAACGAAACGCTGCTGGACTTTTACCTCTCCGGCTTCTGTTCTCAGAAGCTGGATCACCTCCAGCCGCCTCTGGCGGATATTCTGCGGATCGGGGCCTATCAGATTTTGTTTCTGGACCGGGTGCCCGACAACGCCGCCGTCCACACGTCGGTGGAGCTGGCCAAGGGCGCGGGAAGGGGACAGGCGGCGGGCTTGGTGAACGCCGTCCTCCGGCGGCTCTGCCGGGAGAAGGAGGCCCTGCCCGCCATCCCGGACCGGGACGAGGCCAAGTATCTCTCCATCCGCTACAGCCACCCGAAATGGCTGGTGAAGCGGCTGCTGGCCCTGCTGGGCCGGGAGGGGGCGGAGGCGTTTTTGATTAACAGCAACAGCCAGCCCCCCGCCGCCGCCCAGGTCAACACCTGCCGCTGTTCTCCGGAGGAAGCGGCGAGGGCCCTGGAGGCCGAGGGCATCCGGGCGGAGCGCCATTCCTGGCTGCCGGACTGCCTGCTGCTGCAAGGCACGGGGGACCTGGAGCGCTTACAGGCGTTTCGGGAAGGCATGATCTACATCCAAGACCCGGCGGCCCGCCTGGCGGTGCTGGCGGCGGAGCTTCGGCCGGAAAGCCGGGTGCTGGACGTCTGCGCCGCCCCCGGCGGGAAGTCCTTTGCCGCCGCCATTGCCATGGGGGACAAAGGGGAAATCGTCTCCTGCGACCTCCACGAGAACAAGCTGAAGCGCATCCGGGAGGGAGCGGCCCGGCTGGGCCTGTCCTCCATCCGCGCGGAGGCGGCCGACGGGCGGGTCTTCCGGGAGGAGTGGGCGGACGCCTTCGACCTGGTACTGGTGGACGCTCCCTGCTCCGGCCTGGGCATCCTCCGCAAAAAGCCGGATATCCGGCGGAAACGGGCGGACGACCTGTTCGCTCTGCCGGTGGTCCAGAATGCCATTCTGGAAAACGCCGCCCGTTACGTCCGCCCCGGCGGGACCCTGCTCTACTCCACCTGCACCATTCTGCCGGAGGAAAATGAGGAAGTGGCGGACGCGTTTTTAGGGACCCATCCGGAGTTTTCCCGGGAAAGGTTCACCCTGCCCGGGCCCATCGGAACGGCAGAGGGCCAAGCGGCCTTTTGGCCCCATCTTCACGACACCGACGGCTTTTACATCTGCCGCATGACGCGGCGCGTTTGAGGCGAACCATGACCGATATCAAATCCATGACCCTCCCGGAGCTGCGGGACCTTCTCCAGGGGCTGGGGGAGCCCGCCTTTCGGGGGAAGCAGGTCTTCTCCTGGCTGAGCCGGGGTGTGACCGGCTTTGACGAGATGTCCAATCTGCCCCTGTTCCTGCGGGAGCGGCTGAAAGAGACCTGCGCCCTGAGCGTACCCAAGGCGGTCCGGAAACAGGCCTCCGCCCGGGACGGCACTATCAAATACCTCTGGGAGCTGGCGGACGGCAACTGCATTGAATCCGTGCTGATGCGCTATCGCCACGGGAATACCGTCTGCATTTCCTCCCAGGTGGGCTGCCGGATGGGCTGCGCCTTCTGCGCGTCCACCATTGCCGGAAAGGTCCGGGACCTGACGCCGGGAGAGCTGCTGGATCAGGTGATTTTCACCCAGAAGGACTCCGGAGCCCCCATTTCCAACATTGTGCTGATGGGCATTGGCGAACCTATGGACAATCTGGACGCCGTGCTGAAATTCCTGGAACTCGTGAACCATCCCGACGGGCTGAACATTGGGATGCGGCACATTTCCCTCTCTACCTGCGGCGTGCTGCCCGGCATCCGCCGCATGGCGGAGCTGGGGCTGCAGCTGACTCTATCCGTTTCCCTCCACGCGCCGGATCGGGAGACCCGGTCCCGGCTCATGCCCGTCAACCGGGCCTATGATGTGGAGGACCTGTTTGCCGCCTGCCACGATTACTTTGGGAAGACCGGACGGCGGATCTCCTTTGAGTACGCCATGATCGACGGTGTGAACGATCAGGACTGGCAGGCAGACCTGATCGCCAGGCGTTTGCGGGGGATGCCCGGCCATGTGAACCTGATTCCGCTGAACGACGTGGCGGAAAGCCCCTTCCGGCCCTCCCGCCGGACGGCGGCGTTTCAAAAACGCCTGGAATCTCACGGCCTCACCGCCACCGTGCGGCGGAGCCTGGGTGGAGATATAGACGCCGCCTGCGGACAGCTCCGCAGAAAGGCGGAAGCAGAGAAAGGGGAGGATTCCCAATGATGAATCTATGGAGTATGACCGACACCGGCCTCGTCCGCAAAGAGAATCAGGACGCGTATGCGGTGAAAACGGCCTTCGGGCACACGATCTGCGTCGTCTGCGACGGGATGGGCGGGGCCGCCGGCGGGCAGCTGGCCAGCCGCATCGCCGTGGACACCTTCTCGGCGGAGATGGAAAAGCGCCTATCCCAAGAGACCAAGCCGGACCGGCTGCGGGAGGTCTCCGTGGTGGCGGTGGCCCTGGCTAACCGCGCCGTGCGGGAGGCCGCCAGGACTTCGGAGGAGTACCACAGCATGGGGACCACTCTGGTCTCCGCCGTTTCCTTCGACGGCGGCGTGGTCATCGCCAACGTAGGCGACAGCCGGGCCTACCATATCAACAAAGAGCGCATCCATCAGGTGACCCGGGACCACTCTCTGGTGGAGCACATGGTGGAGCGGGGAGACATCACCGCCGAGGAGGCCCGCCGCCATCCAAACCGGAACCTCATTACCCGGGCCCTGGGCCCGGACGTGGACCCGGAGTGCGACTGCTATACCTGCCAGCTCCTGCCGGGGGACTTCCTCCTGCTGTGTACCGACGGGCTGGTGAACACCGTGACGGACGAGGAGATCATGCGGGAGGTCCTGCACGGCGATACGAACACCTGCATGGAACGCCTGCTGGCCATCTCCAAAAGCCGGGGCGCGTCGGACAATATCACCGTCGTCCTGGCGAAAAAGCTGTAAGGAAGGAGGAACTGCATGGATCAGTACATTGGAAAAATGCTGGACAACCGCTATGAGATTCTGGAGCGCATCGGCACCGGGGGCATGGCGGTGGTCTACAAGGCAAAATGCCACCGGCTCAACCGCCTTGTGGCGTTGAAAATATTGAAAAGCGACCTGGCCCAGGACGAGGATTTCCGCCGGCGGTTCAACGCGGAGTCCCAGGCGGTGGCCCAGCTGTCCCACCCCAACATCGTGTCGGTTTACGACGTGAGCCGGGGAGGGGACACGGAATATATCGTCATGGAGCTCATCGACGGTATCACGCTGAAGCAGTATATGGAGAAGCGGGGCCAGCTGAACTGGCGGGAGTCCCTGCACTTCATCACCCAGATTATGCGGGGCCTCAGCCACGCCCACAGCCGGGGCATCGTCCACCGGGACATCAAGCCCCAGAATGTGATGGTGCTTCGGGACGGCAGCGTGAAGGTGGCCGATTTCGGCATCGCCTGCCTGGAGAACTCCGCCCAGACCCTGACCCAGGAGGCCCTGGGCTCCGTCCACTATATCTCGCCGGAACAGGCCAGGGGAGAACGGACCGACGCCCGCAGCGACATCTACTCTTCCGGCGTGGTCATGTACGAGATGCTCACCGGGCGGCTGCCCTTCGAGGGGGACTCCGCCGTGTCCGTGGCCATCCAGCACCTCAGCTCCGTGCCCCTGGCGCCCAGGGAGCTGAAGCCGGAGATCCCGGCCCAGCTGGAGCTGATCTGCATGAAGGCCATGACCCCGGACCTTCGCCGCCGCTACGCCTCCGCCGACGCCATGATCGCCGACCTGGAGGATTTCCGGAAGAACCCCAACATCAACCTGGACTTTACCATGATGGACCTCCGGCCGGAGGAGCCTGCGGAGCCCACCCAGCCCATCCGGACCTATGACCAGACCCTCCATCCCACTCCCAAGAACCGGGAACGGGCGCCGGAGCGGGCGCGGGAGCGCCGCCGGGACTACGAGGACGACTACGAGCCGCCCCAGAGGGGCGGAGGAGCCGGGGTGAAGGTGCTGGCAGGCATTACGGTCGTGCTGGCGCTGGCGCTGGTCTATGTGCTGTTCAATATGATTTCGGACTCCTTCCAGCAGCAGGCCCAGGAGCCCCAGACCTACGCGGTGCCCTCGGTGGTGGGCTACACGCCGGAGCAGGCCGCCAATCTGGCTGAGGTAAAAGATATCTTCATCCTGGTGGAGAAGGGCAGCGAGTTCCACGACGAATACCCGGAGGGAGTCATTGTCCGGCAGAGTCCCACAGAGGGAAGCCACCGCAAGGGCGACAACCTGACCATTGAAGTCTGGGTCAGCGCCGGAGAGGACACGGGAGAGATGCTGGACGTGGTCAACAAGACCGTGGCGCAGGCAAATGTGTTGCTGAAAAGCCTGAAAGAGAAATACAATCTGGAGATTATTTCCGGCGAGGCCGAGATGGAGTTCAACGACGAGGTCACCGAAGGTTATATCATCCGCAGCGAGCCAGCCGAGCATGAGGAACTAAAAGACGGCGACACTGTCCGCCTGATTGTCAGCAAGGGCCCGGAGAAAAAGCCCGTAGTGGTGTCTAACTTTGTTGGCATGCAGATTGACGCGGTGCTGCGGTCCCTGACGGACTCTCTGCATCTGACCTGCACCGACGCCGATATTGAATACGTGGAAAGCGAAGCGGAGCCAAACAGTGTGATTTGGCAGAGCCTGGAGCCCCTCACAACGGTGACCGAATGGGACACCATCAAATTCAAAGTCAGCGGAGGGATTACCGTCCATGAGGTGGGGATTACGATTACACTGCCCCAGGACGACCGTACCACGGTACAGGTGGATGTGTACGTGGGTGACGAAGAAAATCCTCAGTACTCCGAGCGGGTTGCCTGTGCGGACGGCACTGTTTTCACAAATCCTCCGCTCAAGGGCTCCGGAACCCAAACGGTCAAGATTTACTTCGACGGCGTTTTGGACCAGAATCAGATCCAGGATGTACAATTCAGCTGATATGACAGGACGCATTCAAAAGGCCCTCAGCGGCTTTTACTACGTGGACACCGGAGAGAGGATCCTGACCTGCCGGGCCAGGGGGAAATTCCGAAAAGAGGGGATTTCCCCCCTGGTGGGGGACCGGGTGGAGGTCCGGGAGCTAGGAGGCGGCGAGGGTTTCGTCGAGAAAATCCTGCCCCGTAAAAACGCCTTTGCCCGCCCCGCCGTAGCCAACATCGACCAGCTGGTGGTCATCGCTTCCGCCGCCATCCCCAAAACGGACCCCTTCCTCATTGACCGGGTAGCCGCCATCGCCGCGCTGAAGGACTGCGCCGTGGCAGTGGTGCTGAACAAGTGCGACCTGGACCCGGCGGACGCCCTCTATGGCATTTACCACGCCTCCGGCTTCCCGGCCCTGCGGGTCAGCGCGGAGACCGGGGAGGGTATGGAGGAGCTGAAGGCCTTAATATCCGGAAAGCTATCTGCCTTTACAGGGAATTCCGGCGTAGGAAAATCCAGCATTTTAAACGCGTTGGACCCGGAGTTCCATTTGCAGGTGGGCGAGGTCAGCACGGCCCTGGGCCGGGGACGGCACACCACCCGCCATGTGGAGCTCCACTGCCTCTCCTGCGGGGCGGAGGTAGTGGATACGCCCGGTTTTTCCTCCTTTGACGCGGAGGAGTTGGACCTGGAATTAAAACGCCGCCTTCCGGAGACCTTTCTGGAATTCGCGCCGTATTTGGGGGAATGCCGCTTTGCGGGGTGCAGCCACACCCGGGAGAAGGACTGCGCTGTGCTGGCGGCGCTCCGGCAGGGAAGGCTCCAAAAGAGCCGTCACGACAGTTACCTCCGCCTCTACGAGGAATTGAAGCCCCTCCGGGATTGGCAGGAAAAAAAGTGAGAAACCGCCGCCTCGATTTTCGGGGCGGCGGCTTTTACACCATGGACAGCCTTGCCGTATATACTGGGAAGGAAGGAAAGGAGGCGTGGCGCAATGGGTTGTGGAAATCGAGGCTTTGGAAATTGGGGCTGTGGAAACGGAGGCGGAGGAGGGATCCGTCTGCTGGGCCTCTTCGCCGCAGCTTTGGGCGCGGGGATTTTGATTGCCGCGGTGTTTCCTGTGGGCGTGCTGATGTTCCTGGTCGCGTTTCTGCTGATCGGCTGCGGCTGCGCCTGCTGCCGGCGTTGAGGACAGAGAGGAGGCGTCATATGAATATCGTGGTTTGGAAGTCCCCCAAAATGCTCCGGGGCATACTGAAGAAGATTTTCAAGGTCTGAAACATATCCCGCTCCGGCGGCGCATAGAGTAGGACATGGATTCTATGCCTGCCGGGAAAGGAAGGAGTTCTTCATGGAACTGGATTTAAAAAAAGTGTCTTTGGACGCCTATGACACGGGCGGGGAGCTGACCCTGACCCAGGAGGAGACGGCGGAGACCATCGTGCCGGACTATTGCCCCGACATCGCCCGCATCATCGAGACGGACGGGAAGGTCTATCTCCACAGCCGGGAGCTGCGGGACGGGAAGGCGGAGCTCTCCGGCACGGTCCGGGTCACCGTGCTCTATACGCCCGATGGGGAGAGCGGCGTCCGTACCCTGGAATTTGCCATTCCCTTCACCGCTGAGAGCGACAGCCGGGCCCTGCCGGGCTGTCAGCACCTGACGGCGGAAACGGAGACGGAATTTTTAGAGGCCCGGATGCTGAACCCACGGAAGATTTTCACCCACTGCAAGCTGGTGACCCATGTGACGGGCTATCAGAGCAAGCCCCTGGAGTTTTGTGAGGACGTGGAGGCGGAGCCGGGGCTCCAGGTGGAAAAGCGCCAGGAGGAACAGCACGCGATCCTCTTGACTCACATTGCGGAAAAGGACTTTACCTTCACCGAGGAGATGAACCTCTCCCCGGGCCGGGAGGGAGCGGCGGAGCTGCTGGCCAGCCAGGTTTCCAGCACTGTTACAGAGACAAAAATTGTGGGGAGCAAGCTGATTTTCAAGGGGATATTTGCCATCAGCCTGCTCTACCGGGACTTGGACGGCGGCTGCGGCTCCGCCTCCGCGGAGCTGCCCTTCTCCCAGATCATGGAGGTGGAAGGGGCCGAGGAGGGATCGGCCGCCAGCCTGCAATTGCAGCTGACGGGCACGGACCTCCAAATCGACGGCGACGACCCGGAGGGCCGCCAGATTGCCGTGACGCTGTATCTCCACGCAACGGCCCTGCTGCGGGAGGAGCGGGAGCTGACCTTGCTCAGCGACCTGTATTCCACTGCCTATGACATGACCTATGAGGCCGCGCCGCTGACGATCACCAGCTTCTGCGAAAACCTGACCCGCCGGCAGACCCTGCGGGAGGTGCTGGAAATCGGCGTAGTGGCGGAGTCCATTCTGGCCCTCTCCGCCAAATGCGGCCCGGTGTCCGTCAGCCGGGAGGGGAACATGGCCGTCCTTCGGGCCGGGGTGACAGTCCGCGCCATGTATTTAGACGAGGGCGGCGTGCCTCTGGTGGCAGAGCGAAGCATTGACGCCGGCTGTCAGCTGGAGCTGCCGGAGGACTGCCGGGTCACCGCCCGGGCCGTCTGCGCCGAGGAGGTCCAGGGGACTCTGGGCGATCGGGGCATTGAGGTGCGGTTCCCAGTGGACTTCCACGTGGAGGCAGCGGCCAGGATGAAAAAGGTCTGCGTCTCCGCCGCCAAGCTGGACACGGAGACCACCAAGGACCTGGGCGGCGCGCCCTCTCTGGTGCTGCGGTGCATCGGGCGGCAGGAGAGCACCTGGGACCTGGCGAAGAAGTACAACACCACCATCGCCGCCATCCTCGCCGCCAACCAGCTGGAGGGGGAGGGGGATATCCCCCAGGACCAGATGCTGCTGATTCCCAGAAAAAGAGCCTGAAACGAAGCGCGGGAGAAGCTCTCCCGCGCTTTTTCCTGTAAAGCCTATTTCCTTTATTGATATTTTGTTTCAGCCATTTGCGTATCTGAAAAGGAACTGCCTCGTCCGCTCTTCCTTGGGGTGGTCAATGACCTCTCTGGGGTCGCCTTGTTCCACGATGATGCCGCCGTCCATGAAGATCACCTGGTCCGCCACATCCCGTGCAAAGGCCATCTCATGGGTGACGATGATCATGGTGGTCTTTTGTTCCGCCAGGGAACGGATGACCCGCAGGACCTCTCCGGTGAGCTCCGGGTCCAGGGCGGAGGTGGGCTCGTCAAAGCAGAGAATGTCTGGCTGGAGAGCCAATGCCCGGGCGATGGCCACCCGCTGCTGCTGCCCGCCGGAGAGCTGGTGGGGATAGTGGTCCGCCCGGTCGGCCAGGCCCATTTGGGCCAGCAGCTCCCGGCCCGCCCCGGCAATGGCCTCTTTGCTCTCACCGCCCCGATCCTTGGCCAGCAGCTCCCGGGCCAGGGTGACATTTTGCAGGGCCGTGTATTGGGGAAAGAGGTTGAAGTTCTGGAACACCAGGCCGAAGTGGAGCCGTTTTTGGCGGATGTCCTTTTCCGCCTGGGTGGAGGGGTCCGACGCGTCAAAGATCACGCCGCCCTTTACGGCAATGGAACCGTAATCCGGCCGTTCCAGGAAGTTCAGGCAGCGGAGCAGGGTGGTCTTGCCGGAGCCGGATGAGCCGATGATGGACAGGGCCTGGCCCTCCTCCAGGGAAAAACTGATATCGCTGAGGACCCGGGTGTCCCCAAAGTGCTTTTCAATATGTTGGACTTCTAAAATCGTCATCGCTGCCAGCTCCTCTCAACGGAAATATTCCAGCTTCTTTTCCAGGTTTCCCAGGAGGATGGTCACCACGCCGCTGAACGCGAGGTAGTACACCGCCGTGAAGAACAGCGGCCACACCAGCCCCGCGTAGCCCTGGTTGCCCTTCATGAAGGATTCGCCCATCCAGATGACCTCCTGCAGGGCCACCACCCGGGCCAGGGAAGTGTCCTTGACCAGGGTGATGATTTCGTTGGACATGGGGGGGACAATGCGCTTGATCATTTGCAGCAGCGTGACCTTAAAGAAGATCTGGCGCTTTGTCATGCCCAGCACCAGCCCGGCCTCCTGCTGCCCGGCGGGTACGCCCTGGATACCGCCCCGGTAGATTTCCGAGAAATAGCAGGCGTAGTTGATGACGAACGCCACCGCCACGGCGGTAAAACGACCGGACTCGCCGCCGCTCCAGATGGGAAAGCCCTTCAAGCCGGGCACATAGTACAGCGCGATGATCTGGAGCACCAGGGGCGTGCCCCGGACGATCCAGACCACGGTTTTCGTCAGCCACCGCAGGGGAGGGACGCGGCTCATGGAGCCGAAGGAAATCACCAGGCCCAAAGGGACCGCCCCTACCAGCGTGACAAAGAAGAGCTGAAGCGTCTTGATAAAGCCGGTATTCAAGGCGGATAAGACCGTCAAAAACTCGGTGGAACCAAAAAAGGAAAGCATGGAATCGTCCTCTCATTGAAAATTTCGGGGAGGAAAACCGTCCAAAGGCAGAGAGCGGCGCTCTCTGCCTTTGCGGGTTGAAGAAACGAAGGACTTTACTCTAAAATCAGGGATTCCTGCACGCCATAGGCAGTGCCGGTTTCCAGGACGGAGCCGTCGGCGACGGCGGCGGCCCAGAAGCTGTTCCAAGCGTCCGCCAGATCAGACCCCTTGCGGAAGCCCACGCCGTATTCTTCGGATTCCAGGCCCTGGGCGGTGTTCAGGTTGACGGTATACGTGAGGTTCGCGTAGTTGGTTCCTTCGCCGATCATGGCGCCGGCCATCAGAAGGTCGATGACAGCGGCGTCGGCGGTGCCGGCGGAGACCTCCATCAGCGCGTCGGCCTGCTTTGCCACAGCGGTGGTGGAAGCGCCCAGGGCCTCGGCGGCGTCCTCGCCGGCGGAGCCGGATTCCACGGCCACGTTCAGGCCCTCCAGGCTGGTCAGGCTTTCAAAATCCGCAGCCTTATCGGCAGGGACCACCAATACCTGGGCGTTGAGGCAGTAGGCGTTTCCGGTGTCCATGGCCGCCTTGACCTCGTCGTTCAGGGTCATTCCGTTCCAAACACAGTCGATGCTTTTGGCGTTCAGCTCCATGACCTTGTAATCCCAGGTGATTTCCTGGAACTCCACCTGAACGCCCAGGCTTTCAGCAAAGGCGGAGGCCATATCGGCGTCAAAACCGATCCAATTGCCGCTGGCGTCCCGGTAGTCCATAGGGGCGAAGTCCGTCATGCCCACTACCAGAGTGCCCTTGCCCTGGATATAAGCCAGATCGCTTTCAGCATCCGCCTGGCTACTTCCTTCGCCATCGGTCTTTGGATCCTCGGGGGCGGCAGCCGGGGAGCCGCTGTCTCCGCTTCCGCTGGAATTTCCCCCATTGCCGCCGCAGGCGGCCAGGCTCAGAACCATCGCGAGGGCCAGCAGAAGAGCCCAGAACTTCTTGCGTTTCATCATGTTTTCATCCTCCAAAATCGAACAGGCGGCCCTGCTCATTTAATACGGTAGCAGTTTAGCATATTGAAGAGACCATGTAAAGCGTGATTTCGACCAAATCAGCCCAACCGGCAGCGGAACTTCTTTGTACGCTTTCTCTAAAACAAGACGGGCCGTCATACTTTCCGCCGGACGGGCATAGAGTGGAACATGAATATGGAGCGGAAAAAGGACGGGATGCTATGAACACGACCATTTATCAAAATATCGCCACCCGCACGGCGGGGGATATTTACATCGGCGTGGTGGGCCCGGTGCGGACCGGCAAGTCCACCTTCATCAAGCGCTTCATGGAGACCCAGGTGATTCCCAACATTGAAAATGTGTACCGCAAGGAGCGGGCCCGGGATGAGCTGCCCCAGAGCGGCTCCGGCCGGACCATCATGACGGCGGAGCCCAAGTTCGTTCCGGAGGAGGCGGCCCAGGTCCAGCTGGAGGGCGGCGCATCCTTCTCCGTGCGGCTTATCGACTGCGTGGGCTACATGGTCCGGGGAGCTATCGGCCAGTTTGAGGACGACGCGCCCCGGATGGTCACCACGCCCTGGTATGACCACGAGATCCCCATGACCGAGGCGGCGGAGATCGGCACCCGGAAGGTAATCTCGGAACACTCCACCATCGGAATCGTCATTACCACCGACGGCACAGTGGCCGACATCCCCCGGGAGGACTATCTGGAGGCGGAGGAGCGGGTGGTCCGGGAGCTCCAGGAGCTGGGGAAGCCCTTTATCGTTCTGCTGAACTCCGCAGACCCGAAGTCCGACCGGGCGGAAGCCATCGCCCGGGACATCGCCTCCCGCTATGAGGTGAACTGTGTCCCGGTGAACTGCCTGGAGCTGGGGGAGGAGGACGTGGCGGACATCCTGCGGGCCGTCCTCTACGAGTTCCCCATGCAGGAGCTGGACCTGTTCCTGCCCCCCTGGGTGGACGCCCTGCCCACGGAGCACCCCATCAAGGCCAGCCTCTACGACGCGGTGCGCCAGGGCACTTCCCAGCTCCAGCACATCCGGGAGGTAGAGGGCGTGATCGCCGCCCTGGGGTCCTGTGAGAACATCAGCGAGGCCAAGATTACGTCCATCGACCTGGGCACCGGCGTGGCGGCGGCCAGCCTGAGCCTTCCGCGGGAGCTGTTTTACCACACCCTGTCGGAGCAGTCCGGCTTTGAGGTGGGGGACGACGGGGACCTGATGAGCCTGCTGACCCGCCTGGCGGCGGTGAAGGCGGAGTATGACAAGGTGGCCGGGGCCCTGCGGGACGTGAGGGAGACGGGCTACGGCATCGTGGTGCCCAGCATCGACGAGCTGAAGCTGGAGGAGCCGGAGATCATGAAGCAGGGAGGCCGTTACGGCGTGAAGCTGAAGGCCAGCGCCCCCAGCATCCACATGATCCGGGCGGACATCGAGACGGCGGTCTCGCCCATCGTGGGCAACGAGAAGCAGTCGGAGGACATGGTAAACTATCTCCTCCAGGAGTTCGAGGGGGACACCAGCAAGATCTGGCAGTCCAACATCTTCGGCCGCAGCTTCCACGAGCTGGTCAGCGACGACCTCCAGGGGAAGCTGAAGCGGATGCCGGACGACGCCCGGAAGAAGCTCCAGGAGACCCTGACCCGCATCATCAACGAGGGCAGCGGCGGGCTGATCTGCATTATCCTATAATAAAGAGGCGGGCATTGGTGTTCCAGTGCCCGCTCTTTTTGATGGATCATGGAATTTCCTCCGGCAGGGGCTTCCGCGCGTATTGCACGAGGTCCTTGCGGACAGCCCCCAGCCGCCGGAATGCCTTCCGGCCCTCCGCCAGGGTCATGCCCCGGTTTTCATCACTGGGCTGGTCCTCCCCGGGGGCGAATACGTCGTTTTCCCAGAGGCATACCGGGCAGATATAGGCGGGGGCGTCCTCCCTGGGGGCGGAAAAGGTTTTATAGCCGCAGCAGGGGCAGGGGAATTTCTCGAGTTCTCTCACAGCGCCGTCCCCCGTTTCGGTATGTAAAACCTGGACAAGTCCGCACCCTCCAGCTCCAGCAGAAACCGCTTCTTGCCCACGCCTCCCGCGTAGCCCGTCAGGCTTCCGTCCGCCCCTACCACCCGATGGCAGGGAATGAGGATGGAAATGGGGTTATGTCCCACGGCCCCGCCCACCGCCTGGGGGGAGGCGGGAATCCCGGCGGCTTTCAGCCGCTCCGTCAGCGCGCCATAGGTAGTGGTCTCCCCAAAGGGAATCTCCCGCAGCAGCTTCCACACCTCTTGCCGGAACTCGCTCCCTCTGGGAGCCAGAGGCGGCAGGGGAGGGAGGTCCCACTTTGCAAAATAGGCGTCCAGCCACGCCTCCGCCTGGCGGAAGACGGGGAGGTCCGGCCGTTCTTCTGTGTCCGCCTCCAGTTCGGCGGCGAAATATTTCTGGCCCTCCAGCCAGAGGCCGGTGACCGCCTCCGCGTCGGAGGCCAGGGACAATGGGCCCAGGGGAGAGGCCAGTTTCGTCAGATACGTCATATATGGCTCCATCCTCTCTTAGCACCCGTCCTCACAACCGGCTTCCACCGGTTATGAAGGCTGGCTTTGTTCATGGTTTCATTATACCAGAACAAACGTATGACTGCAAGCCCTTTTTCGTCATCCTCTTGCAAGGCGGCCCGGCTCGTGCTACTATATAGCCATACGGTAAAACCGGGACGAAAGGAGCGCTTTCCATGCTGCTTGCCATCGATGTCGGCAACTCCAACACCTCCGTCGGCCTCTTCGACAGGGACAAAACCCTCCGCTTCCTGGCCTCCCTGGACACGGACAGCCGGAAGACCGCGGACCAGATCAGCATTGACCTGATGAACCTCTTCACCCTATACCATTTCAGCTATAAGGACGTCACCGGGGCCATATTGTGCAGCGTGGTGCCGCCGCTGAACTTCATGATGGAGAAGGCGCTGACCCGCCTTTTGGGCAAGCCTCCCATGGTGGTGGGCCCCGGCGTGAAAACCGGGCTGAACATCCGCCTGACGGTCCAGACCCAGGTGGGGGCGGACATCGTGGCGGACGCCGTGGCGGCGCTGGAGAAATTCACGCCCCCCATCATTACCATTGATATGGGGACGGCCACCACCATCGGCGTCATCTCCGAGGAACGGACCTATGAAGGGGGGCTCCTCCTGCCGGGGGTCAACGTCTCCCTGGAGGCCCTGAGCCGCCGGGCGGCCCAGTTGCCGGATATCTCGCTCCAGCATCCGAAAGCCCTTATTGGAAAGAACACGGAGGACTGTATGCGCTCCGGCATTGTCTACGGTACCGCCGGGATGCTGGACGGCATCATTGACCGGATCCGGGAGGAGTTTCCGGGCCGGGAGGTCAGCGTGGTGGCCACAGGGGGGAACGCCCCGGTGATCGTGCGCTACTGCCGGAACAAGGTTCTGTATGACAAGTTCCTCCTGATGGACGGGCTTTGGACCATCTATCAGAAGAACCGCTGACCAAAGCCGGGGAAATCCGGGAGAACGTTTACACAGTATCCTGGTATCCTGCGGCAGGAACAGTGGGAGCACGCACCCCGCAGGGCGCAGGATGTGGAGCGGTAACAGGCAGGGCGGCGGGATATCTTTCCCACCGCCATTTCGCTGCAAAAAGCAGGGAACAGGATTTTTTCAATCCTGCCCCCCGCTTTCGTCCGCTTCATGGGGAACAACACGAACCACCTGTCCATTCTCCCAACGGAAGTACTCATACTCCTTGAGCAGCACAATCTCATGGGGAAAGAGCTGGGACAATTCCCTCATAAAGTTCTCGCCGTACTCCTCCGGTTCTTCCACCCCCAGATCGGCCAAGATCCCTGGAGACAGGTCGCGGCCATAGGAGAAATCCAGGTACATACACCAGGTAACTCCCTCCTGGGGAAATTTTATCCGACCGTTGCGCTCCATGTTGGGGTACAGCTTGAAAAAGAGATGACAGCCCCGGCGACCGCTGTTGAAGATGTAGATGTGGTCATAGTCGGGAGGTTCGGAATCGGGGGTTTCACATCCAAAGGGGCCAGTATTTTTGCGTAGCTTCTTGCGGTTTTTAGCTATATGGGGGTCGCTGGTTGCCTTTGCAGCCCGAGTCAAGGCTTTCTCAAAGAGTTTAACCATCTCTTCCTCTGTTAAATTTTCTGTTTTCAGTCCGTATTCCCATGACATAGAAAAAACTCCTATTAGCTTATTATACCCTATACCATCATCCCAATAAAAAGTACAAGGGTACAGGGGGTGTTTGATACAAGTATAGCACATCCTCCCGCCGAAAACAATCTTTGTTTTACGTCCGTTCCGCCTATCCAGACCGTCAAGGGACGAGTAGTATTTTTTCGCAAAGAGCGCGAAAAAATCTCCACTCTTAAACCCTTGACCGTCTGGATTTTTGCCGTTGCCATTTCGCCGCCAAAAACGGGCTTTCTGCTGCGCTGCAAGCCCCGGTTCAGGGCGGGGTAAGGGATACTGCCTGCCCCGAAAACGGCTCCGGACCGTCCACGGGGGCTTTTCTGTCTGATTTTTCCCATCCCTTAAAAAGTTCCTCTTGCGCAAATTCCCAGGAACGCCCGCCCATTTTCCACGTCTATACATATGAAGGGCCCTTCCACAAAACGAGAAAGGGGAGAGGATATGGAAGACCATGCTATCGTAGACCTATACTGGTCCCGGGACCCGGAAGCCATCCGGCGTACCGGCGAGAAATATGGCGGCTACTGCCGGACCATTGCCCGGAACATCCTGCCGGACCGCCGGGATGTGGAGGAATGCGTCAATGACACCTGGCTCAATGCCTGGAACGCCATGCCGGAAAACCGGCCCAGCCTGCTGGCCCCGTTTCTGGGGAAAATCACCCGAAACCTGGCCTTTACCCGCTGGCGTGCCGGACGCACGGAGAAGCGGGGCGGGGGAGAGCTTCCTTTGGTCCTGGATGAACTGGCGGAATGCGCTTCTCCTGCCGACACCCTCCAGACCATGGAAGCGGCGGAGCTGGAGGAGGCGGTAAACCGCTTTCTCCATACCTTGCCGGAGCGGGAGTGCAATGTGTTCCTGCGGCGCTATTGGTCCACGGAACCCATGGCGGACATTGCCCGGCGCTATGGCATGCGGGAGGCCACGGTGCGGACCAGCCTGTTCCGCACCCGGGAGAAGCTGAAGCGCCATTTGGAAAAGGAGGGCTTGCTATGAAAAATCAGGAACGGCTGTACCTCGCCGTCGGAGGGGCGGACCCGGAGCTGGTAGCGCGCAGCGAGAAACGGTGCCGGAGCCGCTGGCCCGAGTACTGCCTGGCCGCCGCAGCCTGCCTGGCTCTGGTGCTGACACTGGGGCGTGTCCTTCCTTTGCAGACAGAACCGCCCGTCACCGCCGCGCCAGACCCGCCGGTGACTCAGGACCCGGATGTTACCGGACCACCAGATTATCCAAAGCCGGACCCTGACGGTCATGAGCTCGTGTTACCGGAGCAGGGCAGTGAGATCGGGACTCTCCGGCTGCTGAGCTATGTCCCGCAATCCCAGGAGGAAGCGGCGCATTTCCTCATTTATGTCAACGAGGAGCAGTATTATATCCGTGAAGTAGATGGACTTTACAGTATTAGAAGCGCAATCCCTCTTCCGGAAGAATTTCCGGAATGCGGCCTGGATATTGTCCACCTTGCCGGCACCGCGCCCGGCGAAGCCAAGGCGGCGGCGGCGGAAGCCCTGGGGAACCAGTATGTTGAGATTTTCCAGGAGGAAGAAGCCGCCGTTCTGCCGAAAAGCTTTTATCTCCGGGCCAGTGCGGGTACGGACTGGGACTCCAAGCAGGCAGAGCTCTGGTTTGTGGACGACGGACAGGGGGGGACCTTTGTCCTCACCGCCCGCTACTTCCTGGAGGCGGAAGAGGGAATGGGCATGCGGTTCCGAGACATGGTTTCCAGCTTCCGGGTAGTCTCCCTGTCTGAGCCTGTGCCGGATTGGATGCGCTCCCTCTACGAGGCCGCAGACCGTCTGTTCCCGGCGCTGCTGTCCAACGACCTCTCCGGCGTTTCCGATCTGCTGGAGGAGAACGCCGGCGCGGACGCCTATGGGGAGAACGTCTGGGAATATGCCGCCATTGCCTCTGTGGACTATACCCTGGACAATGACAAAGATCCTGCCTCCGCCACGGTCTCGGTGAAGCACCGGCTGAACCTGGAGGAAGGGGAGAGCTACAACTATCTCACCATGGAGCTGACCCGTCGGGACGGCCAATGGCGGCTGGCCTGGTCCGGCATTGAGAAATAAAGCGAGAAGCGCCCCGCTCTTATGAGCGGGGCGCTTTCCATAAAGGGCCGGAATTTTTACTTTGCCAGAACCTTCTTCAGCTTGGCAAACCGGGGCAGGGAGTCCTGCTTGGGCAGCTTGGGCTCACCCTGGACCAGGGGCAGCACATAGTCGATGAAGGGCTTTTCCACGCCGTTGCGGGCGGCGTTGATCCACTCCAGGGGCACTTTCTTCTCGGTGTTGGCCACATCAGTCAGGCCCAGCAGCTTCGTCTTGCAGACGTACTGGCCGTTCTCATAGCTCCGCTCAAAGCCCACCATCTTGTCGGTGATGCCCGCCACGGCGTTCTCCACGGCGGCCTTGCCGGACATGAAGGACTCTTCGATATCGGTCTCGGAGGCCAGGTGCGCGCCGCAGCGCTGGAGCAGGCTCAGCTCGATGCCCCGGACCTTCGCGCCGGTCTTCTGCTTCACGGAGTCGGCCAGCATGGCGGCCAGGCCGCCCAGCTGGGCATGGCCGAAGCCGTCCGTGGCGGAGGTCTTCGCCTCGGAGACAAAGGAGCCGTCGGCGTAGTGGATGCCCTCGGAGACGGCCACCATGCAGTTGCCCTTCTCCTTATAAATACGGTCCACGTCGGCCAAGAACTGATCCATGTCGAAGTCCACCTCAGGGAGGTACACCAGATCGGGGCCCGCGCCGTAGGCGGAGGCCAGGGCGGCGGCGCCGGCCAGCCAGCCCGCGTGGCGGCCCATGATCTCAATGACGCAGATCATGCCGGTGTCATAGACCCGGGCGTCCTGATAGACCTCCATGCAGCTCGTCGCGATATACTTGGCCGCAGAGGCGAAGCCGGGGCAGTGGTCGGTGCCGAAGAGGTCGTTGTCGATGGTCTTGGGCACGCCCATGACCCGGCACTCGTAGCCGACCTTCTGCATGTATTTGCTGATTTTGTTGCAGGTGTCCATGGAGTCGTTTCCGCCGTTGTAGAAGAAGTAGCGGACGTCATATTTCTTGAAGATCTCCAGGATGCGCTTATAATCGGTGTCGTCCACATCCGGGTCCTTCATCTTATAGCGGCAGGAGCCCAGAGCGGAGGACGGGGTGTATTTCAGCAGCTCCAGCTCGGCGGGGTCCTCCTCGCCCATATCGAACAGCCGGTCGTTCAGCACGCCCTTGATGCCATGCTCCGCGCCCAGGACGCGGGTGATGTTGGGGTTTTTCAGAGCGGTGCTGATGACGCCGTAGGCGCTGGCGTTGATGACGGAAGTGGGACCGCCGGACTGGCCGAAGATGCAGGCGCCTTTCAATTCACTCATGAGAAACAGCCTCCTCGAAAAATTTTTTCTTCCTGTTTGAGCCAGGGGAATTTTGCTCAGGGTATTTTTTATCATACCATTCAAAAAAAGAATTGTAAATACTTGCATTTTATTTTTTTTGTGATATTATCATAAAAGAAAATCGTTTTCGTCTCCGCAAAGGGAGGGAAAGGAGGCACGGAGCCTTTTTCCGGCCCTGACCGGAGGCGGGACAAATAAAATTTGTCAGGAGATGATCGTTATGGCACTGGTTACCACCACCGAAATGTTCAAAAAAGCCTACAACGGAGGGTACGCCATCGGCGCCTTCAACGTCAACAACATGGAAATCGTCCAGGGCATCACCGAGGCCGCCAAGGAGCTGGAAGCTCCCCTGATCCTCCAGGTGTCCAAGGGCGCCCGGGCCTATGCCAACCATACCTATCTGATGAAGCTGGTGGAGGCCGCCATCATCGAGACCGACCTGCCCATCTGCCTCCATCTGGACCACGGCGACAGCTTTGAGCTCTGCAAGAGCTGCATCGACGGCGGCTTCACCTCCGTCATGATCGATATGTCCAGCAAACCCTTTGCCGAAAACATCGAGGTCACCAAGAAGGTCGTGGAATACGCTCACGATCACGGCGTCGTCGTCGAGGCCGAGCTGGGCACCCTGGCCGGCGTGGAGGACGAGGTCAGCGTTTCCGCCGAGGATTCCTCCTACACCCGTCCCGAGGAGGTCGAGGAGTTCGTGACCAAGACCGGCTGCGACTCTCTGGCCATCGCCATCGGTACCAGCCACGGCGCTTACAAGTTCACTGCTGCCCAGTGCACCCGCAATGAGAAGGGCGAGCTGGTCCCGCCCCCGCTGCGTTTCGACGTGCTGGAGGAAGTTTCCAAGCGTCTGCCCGGCTTCCCCATCGTGCTTCACGGCTCCTCCTCCGTGCCCCAGGCTTTCGTTGAGAAGATCAACAAGTTCGGCGGCAAGATGCCCGACGCCGTGGGCATTCCTGAGGAGCAGCTCCGCAAGGCTGCGTCCCTGTCCGTCTGCAAGATTAACATCGACTCCGATCTGCGCCTGGCCATGACTGCCTGCATCCGGGAGCACTTCGCCGAGCACCCCGACCACTTCGATCCCCGCCAGTACCTGAAGCCCGCCCGTCAGGCCATTAAGGAGATGGTGGCCCACAAGCTGGTGAACGTGCTGGGCTGCGACCACAAGGCTTTCTGAGAATCATCCCGTGTATCCAAAAGCGGAGACGCTTCAGCGTCTCCGCTTTTCCATCTCTCCCTTTCCGCACGGAAGCGGAGAGGACAACGGTGTCAGAATACAGTAAACTCTGAGAAATGGAGGAGATGCTATGGATTGGCTGAACAACTGGAACAAAGCGCTGGATTACTTAGAAGAGCACCTGGAGGGGGAGACTGACCCAGGGGAATTGGGGCGGCTGGCGGGCTGCTCCGCCTATCACTTCCAGCGAATGTTCTCTTACTTGGCGGGAGTGCCTCTCAGCGAGTATATCCGCCGCCGGCGCATGACTCTAGCGGCGGCAGAGCTGCAAAGCGGGGAGAAGGTGCTGGCGGTGGCCCTGCGTTATGGCTACGATTCTCCCACCGCTTTCAACCGGGCTTTCCAGGCGGTCCATGGAGTACCGCCGTCCCAAGCTAAGCGCGGCGCAAAGCTGAAAGCCTATCCCCGCATCCGCTTCAAATTTATTCTGAAAGGAACCGAAGAAATGGAGTATCAGATCGTGCAAAAAGAGGCGTTCCGCATTGTGGGCTTTCGAACCCCGATTTCCACGGACCTGGACGAGAGTTTCCAAGCGGTCCCAAAATTCTGGGTGGAAACCGGCCCGCATCTTGCGGAGCTGTTCCCGCTGATGAATGGGGAACCGGTGGGGATTTTGGGCGCGTGCAGCAATAGCAAGGAGGAGAACTACTACTACATTGCCGTAGCCTCCAGCGCTCCCGTACCCGAAGGAATGTATGAGTGGACAATCCCTGCGGCATCCTGGGCCGTGTTTTCTGGAAACGGCCCGCTGCCGGGAGCCATGCAGGATTTACAGCGGCGGATCATCACAGAGTATCTTCCTGACTCCGGCTATGAATTGGACAAAGCCCCGGATATCGAGGTGTATTTGGACCAGCCAGGCGAAGAGAGCAGATTCCAGGTTTGGCTGCCGGTGACAAAACCCTGACGACACCCTTTTGCTCCGTCCCGCATATCCTGTGGGGAAAGGGGAGGGAAGCGGTATGCTGCAGCTGTATCCATATGACCGGGAGGCCGCCGTTCTCTACGCCCACCAATGGGCTTACGGCCGGAACCCGCTCTTTTACGACTATGAAAACCTGGGAGGGGACTGCACCAACTTCGCGTCCCAGTGCATCTACGCCGGAAGCGGCGTTATGAATTTTACGCCGACCTATGGCTGGTATTATATTGACGCCAATCAGAAGGCTCCGGCCTGGACGGGAGTCCCATATCTCTATAATTTCTTGACCCGAAACAACTTTTCCATCGGGCCGCTGGCGAAACCAGCGGAGCTGAAGGATCTGCTTCCGGGGGACCTGATTCAGCTCTCCTTCAAGGGGGAGGAGTATCAGCATTCGCCCATTGTGGTGTCCGTTGGATCTCCGGCGTCGCCGGAAAATGTCCTGATTGCCGCCCATAGCTATGATGCGGACAACAGGCCTTTGTCTACTTATGAATACCGGAAAATTCGCTTCCTGCACATCATCGGTGTTATGCGGCCCTAGGGAACCACTGATTAAATCCCCGCACACAGCTTCACGCCATAAATTCCCGCTGGACTGCGTTAGAAAATCTTGAAATCCGTCAGGATTCCTGCGATTTTCTTCCTTGTCAGCAGAAATTTCTGGCGCAAATCTGCACACGTTGATTTAATCAGTGCTTCCCTAGAATTTTGTTTAAAAACCGTTTGCCAGTCTTACGGAACTTTGGACAGAAATAAAAAGACTCCCGCCCGATGACTAGGCGGGAGTCTTTTTATTTGGAATCTTCATGTTTCTTTTTGTTTTTCATATGTGACAAGGGATTAGCCTTTGCAGCTACACGCAGGGATTCATTGTCAATATGGGTATAAATCTGCGTGGTATTCAGGTGGTCATGCCCCAAAACCTCCTGGACCGCCCGGACATCGACACCGTTTTGCAGCATCAGCGTGGCGGCCGTGTGGCGGAGCTTATGGGAGGAGTATTCGCTCTCGTCGATGCCTGCGGCGGCGAGACGCTTTTTCACCATGGCATGGACTGTGGAGCGGCTGATCCGCTCGTTGCGGGAGGATAAAAACAGCGCGTTGGCGTCCCGTCCGGTAATGGGGCGGCGGACGGCCAGATAGCGGCTCAGGGCATCCTGACAGGCATCATTTAAGTACAGGATGCGGACTTTGTTTCCCTTGCCAAGGACCCTTATGGATTCGCCCTGGATATCCCGGAGGTTCAGGCCAACTAATTCTGAAATTCGCAGCCCGCAGTTGAGGAACAACGTCAAAATGCAATAGTCCCGCTCCTGATTTTTGCCGTCCACACAGTCCAGCAGCTCCACGCTCTGGTCTAAGGTCAAATACTTGGGCAGCGTTTTTTTCAGTTTCGGCGAGTCGATGTCTTTGACAGGATTTTCACGAATAAGGTGGACCTTGTTGGTCAGGTAATTGTAAAACGACCGGATGGTGGCCAGCTTCCGGGCTCGGGACGAGGCGTTTAGACCGTAGTCAGAGGTTTGGCTGTTCTGATGCTGGACCCGGTCCCGGCTTAGATAGGTCATGTAGCCGTAGATGTCTGTCAGTGTCACTTTGGCAACAAAATCCAGGTTTATATCAGAAATGTCGATCTCATCCAACGCCAGCCCGGATAAGCTGGAATCCTGCGTTTGTTTGAGGTAGCGGAAAAAATTCCGAAGATCCAGGAAATACTCGTCCACAGTTTGCTTGGAATGGGCTTTGACGGTTTCATGGTAAGCGAGAAAATCCCGCAGGATCGGCGGGGCTCCGGTTCGATAATCCGTCATAGGTGATATATTGAAAGGGATACCTGGGAGTCTGACAACCACCAGGAACCTGCGAGAGGCCTCTGCGGCAGTTTTCTCCTCCCCCAAATTGAACAAAATTTTTATTTTGTTCAATCGCTTGTATACCCCTTTTTCCTCCTCCCTCATAGTCTCGGTTT
>CAJTVF010000009.1 GCA_910579435.1 uncultured Oscillibacter sp. | reverse complement strand
TGGCGGGAAAAAGACCGGCCAGACGGCGTTCAAGGGTTGTGAATACAGGTTCTCAATCTTCCAAAGTCTCGCCGCACTCTGCAAAGCGGAACCGGAATCGTTTTTTATTTGACGATTCCCCAAAACGGGAGTATAATAAAAGGGACCGGAAAGGAGGTCCCGCTATGAAAACCATCATCACCATAGGAAGACAGTTCGGCAGCGGCGGCAAGGAAGTCGGCATCCGCGTAGCCAAGGAGCTGGGCATTCCCTTTTACGATAAGGAAATTCTCCGGGAGGCCGCCAAGAAAAGCGGCCTGTGCGAGAAAATCCTGGAGAACTTCGACGAGCGGCCCAAGAGCCTGCTCTACTCCATCGCCATGGATTCCTACATGTTCGCCCTCCCCGGCACCGGGGCCGGAGAGTCCCTGGAGCAGCAGGTCTATCTTGCCACCTTCAATACCATCCGCCACATCGCGGAGCAGGGCCCCTGCGTCATCATCGGCCGCTGCGCGGACTACGCCCTGGCGGAGAACCCGAACCACCTGAGCATCTTTATCCACGCCCCCCTGGAGGACCGGGTGAACCGGGTGGCCCAGCGGCAGAATCTGACCCCCGAAAAGGCCAAGGCCCTCATCAGCAAGACCGACAAGCGCCGGGCCTCCTATTACGAATACTATTCCTCCCGGCGCTGGGGCGTTGTGGACAGCTATGACTTCTGCATCAACAGCAGCTTCTTAGGCCTCAGCGGCACCGTGGAGCTCATCCGGGCCATGGTGGAGCATAGGGAACACCCGGTTCCCAGCCCCACGGAGATCGACCCCACGCAGAAATAAAAACCGCCCGGCGGTCCTGAGCCGCCGGGTTTTTTTCCGGGGCGGAGCAAAATCCCCTCTTCCGGACTATAGGAAAAATATTTTCTGTTTTTGTCAAGTTAGTACTTCCTTCTTTGGGAAATATTTGATATAATGGCGCTCTAGTAAAGGATATCCGGCTGTCTTCCACCGCGGCGAAATCCGCTCCGCGAAGCCGCATCCGTGATGGGAGGAATCTGTTGTGGAAAAGATTTTGATTATAGACGACAGTCCTGTCCAGGCCAATTTCCTCAGCTCCATCCTGACCGAGGATTACGAGGTTTCTGTAGTCAATACGGCTGAGGAGGGACTGGAACAGGCGAAGATTGGAGATTATTCCCTGATTCTCCTGGATGTAATCATGCCGGGCATAGACGGGTTTCAGCTTTTAAAAATGCTCCAGGAGGAGGTCGTCCTCCGGCGCACGCCGGTGATTCTCATTACCAGCCTCAACGACATTCAGCACGAAGAGCGGGGCCTGACCCTGGGGGCCGTGGACTACATAACCAAGCCCTTCCACCCCGGCATTGTCCGGGCCCGGGTGAACACCCACGTCAAGCTCTTCCAGTATTGGACCCAGATCGAGCGGGAAGCCACGGTGGACCAGCTCACCGGCGTGCCCAACCGGCGGCGCTATGACGCCGTCAGCAGCAAGCGCTGGCAGGACGCCATCCGCCTGGGGGCCCCCATCTCCATCTGCATGTTCGACATTGACAAGTTCAAGGTCTACAACGACACCTTCGGCCATCCCGCCGGGGATAAGGTCATCAAGGCCGTGGCCGAGACGGCCGCCTCCAAGCTCCGGCGGGGAACGGATTTCTTCGCCCGCTACGGCGGGGAGGAATTCGTGGCCCTGATTCTGGGCGGCGGCTCTGAAAACGACTTTGCCTATTTGAAGAAGGTCCGCCAGGCGGTGGAGGATTTGCAGATTCCCCACAATCCGGAGGTCTCCCAATGGGTGACCATCAGCATCGGCGGCATTACCGTGCTTCCCAAGGTGGGTTCCACCTACGATATGTACCTGAAAATGGCGGACGCCATGCTCTATGACGCCAAGCGGTTTGGGCGGAACCAGGTGGTCTGGACCAACGAGCGGATGGAACAGCTGCGGGAAAAATAGCGCCCCCGTAAAACAGGGGACGCGCACAGGTAGGACCAGCGCCTGGAAGGTGGAGTTCCGACGCTGTTTCTATAGGGGAACGGAGGACCGGCTCAGGCCGGTCCTCCGCTTTGTTCAGGCAAGACGCTGGGGTGCTTTACTTATACAGCTCCGGCTTCTCCATGGTCTCCACCTTCAGGAACTGAGAGGTGCCCCGGGAGGCGTTCAGCGCGTCGCCGGCGACGCAGGCCACATAGCCGTCCCAGCTGGAGGGGCCGGTGAGCTTGCCGGCGTGGACGGACTCCACCCACTTGCAGAACTCAATGTCGTAGGCCTCGATGAAGCGCTCCTTCCAGTCGGTCATAATGGGCATGGACTCGGCGGGGTTCAGGGAATCCCAGCCGGCGGGGCGGGAGCGGCGGACCACGGCGTAGGGGTCCGGGAGCTTCACGGTGCCGTTTTCGCAGACCACCTCGCACTGGATGTCATAGCCGTAGCCGTCGGCCACCTGGACCTCCACGTCGATGAAGCAGCCCTTCCTGGTCCGCATCAGCATGACCTGGGGGTTGTCATAGCCCTTGTCGGAGTTGGCGGACTGGCGGACCTTGACGCACTGGACGTCCTCGTACTCGTCGTCCAGCAGCCAGCGGCAGATGTCCAGCTCGTGGATGGCCACGTTGGTAACGCCGTTCTCGGTCTTGAAGCCCGGGCCCTGGGCCACATTCCGGTGGCAGGCCTTGATGACCAGGGGCGCGCCGATCTCGCCGGAGTCGATGATGCGCTTCATTTCCGCGTAGCCCCGGTCATAGTGGCGCATGAAGCCCACCTGCACCAGCCGCTTGCCGATCTCCAGCTCCCGGTTGATGATCTCCTCGCAGTCCTTGGCGTTCTGGCTCAGGGGCTTCTCGCAGAAGCACCACTTCTCCTCCGCCAGGGTCTTCATGACATAGTCGTGGTGGGTGGGGTCGATGGAGGTGATGACCACCGCTTCCACGCCGGGGTCCTTAATCATGCCGTCGCAGTCGTTTCCATAGGATTTGATGCCGTATTTGGCGGCGGTTTCATCGGCAGCGGCGGCTACGTAGTCGGACACGGCCACGACGGTGGCGCCGGGGACGGTCTCAATGATGCGGCGGCAGTGGTCCTTGCCGATGGCTCCGCAGCCGATGATGCCGATTTTCAGAACTTTGTCCATGATAATCAACCTTTCTTTAATAGTCAAATAGGATTTTCCTACAGGAGACACATCGGGAAACTATGATGAACGGGGGCTGAAACGGCCCGTTCGATTGCCCGGGCGCCTCGTTCCTGGCTTTGAAATGGAGCGGCGCGCCGGTGAAGCAGGGTTCTTGATAGTAGTGGATTCCGTGCGTGCTTTGCGGCACGCCGTCCTCCATTTCCGCGCCGCAGAAGGGGCAGTCCATGAATCAATATTTCCGCGCCTCGTCGCGGCCTTCCTTGACGCCCTTCCAGGCCTCCCGGACGCTCTCCTTCTCGGACACGTCGGCAAGGCCCACGTTCCACCAGGATTCATACCCGTCGGTCATGGTCTTGGGAATGACCTTCAGGTCGAACAGGCAGGCCACGGTCTGCTTCTTCGCGTCCTCCAGGGCGGCCTCCAGCTCGGCGATGGTCTTGCAGGTGTAGGTTTTCAAGCCGTAGCCCTCGCCGATCTTGGCGTAGTCCACGGGAATCAGGTCCCCGCAGGGCTTCTTGCCGTCGGTGTAGCGGAACTCGGTGGCCAGGCTCCCGATGCCGTGGTTCATTTCCAGGTTGTTGATGCAGCCAAAGCCGCAGTTGTCGAAGACCAGAATGTTGACCTTCTGCTTTTCCTGCTGGATGGTCATGATCTCGCTGTGGAGCATCTGGAAGCTGGAGTCGCCCACCACGCAGTAGACCTCGTTGTCAGGCTCCGCGAACTTCACGCCCAGAGTGGCGGCCACCTCATAGCCCATGCAGGAATAGCCGTACTCGGCGTGATACCCGCCCCGCTTGTCGGTGGTCCACATCCGCTGCATGCAGCTGGGGAGGGAGCCTCCGGCGGTGATGATGGTGGCGTCGGCGTCGATGCAGCGGCGGATAGCGGCCAGGGCGGCAGTCTGGGTAATCTTGCCGTCCGTCAGCTTCACGAACTCGGGGATGGTGCGGGGGTCCCGGGCCTTGATGATGGGGTCGAAGCCGTCGCCGGTGTACTCGATGGCCCCCAGGCGCTTCATCTCCTCGTCCCACACGGCCTTGGCCTTGGTGATCTCGTCGGTGTAGGCGGAGACGTACTTCTGGGCCCGCAGCTTCTCCGCCAGGGCCTGGACCGTGACCTTGGCGTCGCCCACGGCCTTCACCGCGTCCATCTTATAGGCGTGGAAGCGGCAGTTGTTGATGGTGACGAATTTCACGTCCGGATTCTGGTAGAGCCGCTTGGAGCTGGTGGTGAAGTCGCTGAGCCGGGAGCCGATGGCGATGACCACGTCGGCATCCTTGGCAATGTGGTTGGAGGCGTAGGTCCCCGTCACGCCGATGCCGCCCAGGCAGTAGGGGTGGCTGGACTTGCAGGCGCTCTTGCCGGCCTGGCTCTCGCCGAAGGGAATGTGGAACTCCTCGCAGAACTGCTCCACGGCCTCCCCCGCGCCGGAGTAGCGCACGCCGCCGCCCACGATGACCAGGGGCTTCCTGGCCTTGGAGACGATCTCCGCGATGTCCTCCAGCTCCTCCTCCACGGCCGCGGGCCGGGTGATGCGGTGGACCCGCTTTTCAAAGAAGTAGCTGGGGAAGTCATAGCTCTCGCCCTCCACGTCCTGGGGCAGGGCGACGCAGCACGCGCCGGTCTCGGCGGGATCGGTGAGGACCCGCATGGCGCTGATGAGGGCGGTCATGACCTGCTCGGGGCGTGTGATGCGGTCCCAGTACTTGCACACAGGCTTGAACGCGTCGTTGGTGGACACGGCCAGGCTGCCGCTCTGCTCCAGCTGCTGGAGCACCGGGTCCGGCTGGCGGGAGGCGAAGGTGTCCGCCGGGAAGACCAGCAGGGGGATGTTGTTCACCGTGGCCGTGGCGCACGCCGTCACCATATTGGCCGCGCCGGGGCCCACGGAGGAAGCGCAGGCGATGATCCGCCTGCGGCAGTTCTGCTTGGCAAAGGCGATGGCCGCGTGGCACATGCCCTGCTCGTTCCGGCCCTGCATGACTTTGAGGCCGCCGGGGTTCGTGTCCAGGGCCTCGCCCAGGCCCACGGCGATGCCGTGGCCGAAGATGGTGAAAAAGCCCTCCACAAACTTGGTCTCCACGCCGTCCATGGAGACATACTGGTTATCCAGGAATTTGACAATGGCCTGAGCCGTCGTTAAGCGAATCGTTTCCATTGGAAAGACCTCCTTTAAAGTTTAACCCTGATAGATGTGGTCGTTGGCGTCGGGCTTCCAGAGCCAGGCGTGCTCCTCGTCGTCGATGCGGGTTTTCAGCCAGGGGTCGCCCTCCAGGTGCCGGATGCCCCAGGCGTAGCACATGGCGTAGCCCGGCGCGGCGGTCTGGGAGTGGAAGCCGCTGGTGATGACGGCGAGGCCGTTGTGGCCGGTCTGATAAATCTCCCCGTTGGCGAAGCCCGCGCCGAAGCCGTGGGGATAGTCGAAGCGGTAGAAATAGACCTCCGGCTGGGGATGGTGATGGGGGGGATAGGAGGACCACTTGCCGGGGTGGTTCAGCACCTCGCCCAGGACCATGTTGGAAAAGGGCGCGTTGTCGTGGTCGAAGAAGGTCTTGATCTCCCGCTCCATGCAGCCCAAAAGCTCGCCGCCGCACCCGGCGTGCTGGGTCTGGACGGTGTCGGGGGTATACAGGACGGCCTCGAAGGGCTTGTCGTTGAGGGTCTTTTGGATATACAGCTCGCTGTGGGCCTTGGCGGTGAGGACGATCTTCTCCCCCCGGCCCGCCAGGAGGCAGTACGCCTCGTGGTGGAAGCAGTCGGGACGCTTGGCCTCCACGGTCTTCCCGGCCCACTGGTAGGTCACCGTTCCGGCAAAGAGGAGGACGGCGATTTCCTTTTCGGCCTCCTCGAAGGTGAAGACGTCGCCGGGCTCCATGACCAGGAGGCCCACGTCCATCTGGGTGCCCATGTCGTCCGCCGCGGCGTCGATATAGGGGTTGTAGCCCTGCTTCAGTTCGGCGTTTTTGTTAAAATAGGTCATTGGAATCATCTCCTTGGGATTCAGCCATGATGATGGCTGGTGCATTGCACCCCCCATTTTCTCTTTTTCTTCCAGAAGAAAAAGAGAAAACGGGCCGTGCACGGTCCAAAAGAGAAAAAGAAGTAATAGGGGATGCGTACGGTTGGACGGGAGGCGCGCAGGCAGTGCTTCCGGTTTCACGAATGCCTTCTGCCCGCGGCTCAGTTTTAGCGGGGGTTTGGATATCAACGAATGGACCGGCGGCGCTTTCCGCTGCCGCTGATGCGGTGGAGACTGAAAGAGAAAGCGGTAGACGCAGTTCTAACGGAAACGCCGGGGTGCGGCAGCAAAAAGAGAAGCTGGTCCATTCAGCGAGGAACAAAACCCCCGCTTGCACCACGCCGCGGTCCGAAGACTTTCGTACTAAACCGCCGGAACCGCTTCCGCGCCCCCGTAAACCGCGTCCCCTTGTTTTTCTCTTTTGGACCGTGCACGGCCCGTTTTCTCTTTTTATTCGGGGAATAAAAAGAGAAAATGGGGGGTGCAATGGACCAGCCATCATCATGGCTGCAATCCTCCCCGCCCGTCAGGGCGAGTACCAGCCCGGCCTTACAGCCCGGTATGCTCCTTAATGTACTTCCTCCCCTTCATGGCATACTCCAGGGGATTCGCCTTGGCGGGATCCTGCTCGGCTTCCACCAGGAGCCAGCCCTGGTAGCCCGCGTCCGCCAGCACCTTGAACACCGGGTCAAAGTCCACGCCGCCGTCGCCGGGCACCGTGAACGCCCCGTTCCGAACGGACTGGAGGAAGCTCCAGTTGTTGCGCCCAGCCTCTTCCACCACGGGAAGGCGCATGTCCTTCAAATGCACATGGCCCACCCGGTCCACATACTTCTTCAGCATGGTCAGGGGGTCCTCTCCGGCAAAGGTAAAGTGTCCGGTGTCATAGCAGAGGAACACATACCGGGGATCGGTATTGGCCATCATCCGGTCCGTCTCCTCGCTGGTCTGGACCACGGTGCCCATGTGATGGTGGAAGCAGAGCTTGAAGCCCCGGTCCGCGGCGATCCTGCCCAATTTATTCAACCCGTCGCAGAAGCGGGCCCACTCCTCATCGTTCATTACATGCTTGTGTCCGCCGGTGAGGACGGGGGTGTCCATCTGGCCCTGAATGGAATAGCTCTGCTCGCTGACGTTGATCCGGTTGGCGCCCACGGCGGCCAGGAAATCCAGATTCGCCTTGAAGTCCTTCTCCTCCTCCTCAAAGGGGCGGGTCAGGATAAAGGAGGAATACCAGCGGCTGGCAATGCGCATGCCCCGCAGGTCCAGGGCCTTTTTCAGCTCGGCGGGGTCCGTGGGGTACTTGTTGCCGATCTCGCAGCCCGTGAAGCCCGCCAGGGCCATCTCGCTGACGATCTGCTGGAAGGTGTTCTCGCCGCCCAGCTCGGGCATGTCGTCGTTGCACCAGCCGATGGGCGCGATGCCAAGGGAAACGTTCTTGGAATCAAACATGGGAAAGGACCTCCTTGAAAATTATCGTCCTGGGGGCCTCCGGGGCCCTCTGGGTCATAGGTGAAAACCGGCGGAAGCCGGACTCTCCCGCAATCGTTTTCGCTATAAAGAAATTAGCATTTTTCCGGTGAAAAATCAACGGTTTTTCTCCGCGTTTCAGAAAATTTTCCGAATTCGCCAAAGGCTCTCCGGCTTTTTTTACGCTTTGACGGAAGGGGCGTCAAAATTTACGCAAACGTTCACAATCTGCACGCGCTCTACCAGCGGTCCGTCCATCCCACGGCGTCCCCTTCCGTCTCGAAGGGCTCCGGAAATTCGTCGGAGGCCAGCATTTCCTCCCGGATGGCGGCGGAGAGATCCCGGACCGTCCCGGGGCCGTAGGCGGCGAAGGCGGCGCTGTCCATCAGGATGGCCCCGGCCCGCTCCATGTCCTCCAGGTTCACCCGCTGGATCTCCTCTGTCTGAGAGGAGCAGCAGTCCGTCAGAACGACGGCGTTGTACTCCAGGGCGATGGCGTCATAGCAGGTGGTGCGGACACAGTTGGGGGTGGTGGTTCCCGCCAGAATCACCGTCCGCACGTCCAGGCGGCGGAGAATCAGGTCCAGCTCCGTCTGGAAAAAGGCGCTCCACCGGGGCTTGATGATGGTGTAATCCCCCGGCTGGGGCCGGAGGGCCTCCGGGGCCTGGGCGCTGTTGGGCCCGGCGGAGGCGGGGCGGCAGGCGTGTCCCCCGGCCTTCCAGGCGGCGTAGCGGGTCAGCTCCACGTCGCTGCCGTCGGCGCGGTAAATGCGCTTGACGAAGAAGACGGGGATGCCCTTGCTCCGGGCCAGGTCCAGTGCCCGGGCGCAGGCGGGGACGGCGGCCTGGGCCCCCTTGATGCAGTGGCCGCCCCGGCGGTCCACGAAGCCGTTTTCCATGTCGATGAGGACAAACGCGGAACGGGTGGGATTGTCTTTCATAGGGTCGCTCCTTTCACAGCTTTTCAAACACATGGACCCGGAAGGAGGTCCGCACCTCCAGCCGGTCCAGGGCCGCCAGGCGCTCCGCCCCGGCCCGGGGGGTCTTCCAGAAATAGGGCGTCATGCGGAAGAGGTTTTGAATGTCCTCCCGGCAGTCCAGGCAAACCGTCCCGTCCACCGGGACGATCTCCCGGTAGGCGAAGCCCTCGTAGGGGGACTCCTTTTCCTCGTTGGGGTAGGGTTTTTCGTAAAGAATTTCCTTCATCTCCCAGAGGTGCTCCGGGCCCGGGACCACGTAGAGAAACCATCCGCCGGGCCGCAGCACCCGCCGGAACTCCTCCAGGGCCAGGGGGGAAAAGCAGTTCAGCAGCACGTCCGCGCTCCCGTCCGCCAGAGGCAGGCGGTAGGAGGAGGCCACGGCGAACTCCGCTCCCTTCTCCCGCTTCGCCGCCGTGCGGAGGGCGAATTTCGAGATATCCGTCCCCGCCGCGCGGGGGCGTTTCCCGGCGGAGCGGAGGGCCTGGCAGACCCCGGCGGTATACCAGCCCTCGCCGCAGCCCGCGTCCAGCAGGGCCGGCGTTTCGCCGGGAAAGGCCAAAATCCGGCTGCAAAGCGTATTCAGCAAAGGCTGATAATACCCTTTGGACAGGAATTCCCGCCGGGCCAGCACCATGTCCCGATCGTCCCCGGGGTGGGCGGAGTGCTTTTGATTGGGGGGCAGCAGGTGGACGTAGCCCTCCCGGGCCGCGTCGAAGCTGTGCCCGCCGCCGCAGCGGAAGGCCCCCGCCTCCCGCTCCAGCGGGGCGGCGCAGAGGGGACAGCGGAAGAGGCTCATTCCCGGGGCCCTCCCGTCACGTCGTTGATCCACTTTCCGCCCTGGACCCGCCAGAGGCAGAGGGGGAATTTCACGACGCTCTCCAGCTGGATGGCGAAGGCGATGGGCCAGCAGCCCAGCTTGAATACCAGGGCCGCCAGGGCCGCGGCGGGGAGGCACACCACCCACTGGGGGGCGATGTCCAGGACCGTGGACCACATCACGTCGCCCCCGGCCCGGAGGACCCCGGTGACGGCGGAGATGGCGCAGGCGTGGAGGGGAATGGAGGCGAAGCCCATAACCGCCAGGGCCGTGGCGATCTCGGCGGAGAGGCCGAAGAGCTTGAACATGGGGAAGATCACCGGGACAAAGAGCAGGGGCACCAGGGCCAGGGAGAACGCCGCCAGCGCCGTCCCCACCAGCACGGCGAACCAGAGGAGGGCCCGGCTCAGGTCCATGACCTTCTCCCGGCCCCGGCCCTCGCCGATGGCCTTGCCCACCATCACCGCCGTGGCGGCCCCCAGGCCGAAGCAGACCACCAGGAACAGCCGGTTCAGATTGCCCATGACGGCGTTGGCCGCCAGCATCTCAACAGAGTTGTCCGTATAGCCCAGGATGACGGTCAGCAGGGAGTTCCCTAGGCCCCAGACGGTCTCGTTGAGGACCACCGGGGAGGCGTACTTGACAAAGCGGCGGCACATGTCCGTGCCGGGGCGGAAGAACAGCCCCAGACGCAGGGGAATCAGCCTGCTCCGCAGGGCGCAGAAGGCGCAGACGGCAAACTCGCTGATCCGGGCCAGCAGCGTCGCGATGGCGGCCCCGGCCACGCCCAGGGCGGGGAAGCCGCCGTTGCCGAAGATCAGCAGGTAGTTCAGCCCGGTGTTCAAGATGGTGGAGAAGCCGAAGAGCTTCATGCCGAAGGCCGGGTCCTCCACGCTCCGGCGGGCGCTGACGTAGATGGAGGAGAGCATGTTGAAGACATAGGCGAAGCCGATGACCCGGAGGTAGGGCGCCCCCAGGAGGCTGAGGTCATGGCTGTTGGACAGGAGGTCCATGACGGGCACCGGAACGAGGGCGAAGACCAGCGCCAGAGGCAGGGTGACAGCCGTCCCCAGCAGGGAGGCCACGCCCAGAGCCTGGCTGACGCTTTTTTCATCGCCCTTGCCCCAGTACTGGCTCACCAGGATGCCCAGGCCGCTCTGGAAGCCGAAGACAATGCTGGTGAGGAGGAAGACGGGGACGTTGGCGGTGGTGACGGCGGCCATTTCGGCGTTCCCCAGGCGGGAGACCATGAAGGTGTCGATAAGCCCCAGGGAGAAGGTAATGAGGTTTTGCAGGATCATGGGCAGGGAGAGCTTGAAGAGCCGTTTATAGAAGCCGGGCTCCCGGCGAAGAAAGTTCAGCATAGGTCACCTTTATCAAATGAAAATCAGAACCTGTATTCATAATCAGGGATGCCGGGTGGACGAGGATTTTTCCCGGCAGACAAGGAGATTTTCCGCAGCCATACTGACGTATGGCAAGGGAAATCGACGCAGTATGGCGGGAAAAAGACCGGCCAGACGGCGTTCAAGGGTTGTGAATACAGGTTCTCATATCGTTACAGCATGGGCATCCGGGAATCATGGTGCCGCCGGAGGGCCTGGACGCAGGCGTCGACCTCCGCCTCGGTAGTGCCGGGTCCGAAGCTGAGGCGGATGACCCCGGCGGCCACCCGCTTGGGCAGCTTCAGGGCGGCGATGACATGGCTGGGCTTGCCCTGGTGGCAGGCGGACCCGGCGGAGACGCAGACGCCCTGGGCTCCCAGGTCGTTGACGATGTTCTGGCTGGGCCAGCCCGCCAGGGAGACGGACAGGATATGGGGGGCCGTCCCCGCCCCCACGGGAACCATGTCCGGGATATTGAGCAGTTCCTCCCGGGCGTAGGCGTGAAGGGATTCCAGACGGGCCCGGTCCCGCGCCCGGTTTTCCAGGCGCAGCTCCGCCGCCTTGGCAAAGCCCGCGATCTGGGCCGTGGCCTCGGTTCCGGCCCGGAGGCCCCGCTCCTGGCCCCCGCCCGCCAGCAGGGGCCGGGGATTTTTTACCCGGGGACCGATGTACAGGGCTCCGGCGCCCTTGGGCCCGCCGATCTTGTGGGCGGAGACCGTCACGAAATCCGCCCCCAGGGCTTTGGCGGAAAAGGTCCCCAGGCCCTGAACCGCGTCGGTATGGAGGAGGGTTTTCGGGTTCCGGGCGGCAAGGCCCCTGGCGATGTCCGCAACGGGGAACACGGTTCCCAGCTCGTTGTTCACCAGCATGACGGAGACGGCGGCGGTGTCGGGCCGGACAGCCTCCAGAACCTGCTCCGCGGAGATCCCGCCGTCCTGGTCCGGGGCGAGACAGGTCACCTCGCAGCCCTCCCGCTCCAGCCATTTGCAGCACTCCAGCACGGCGCTGTGCTCCACCGCCGTGGTGACGATGTGGTTTCCAACGTGCCGGTTCTGCCACACGGCGGCCCGGAGGGCCCAGTTGTCCCCCTCGGTGCCGCAGGAGGTGAAAAACAGGCGGTCCGCCGGGCAGTCCAGAAGAGCGGCCACGGCCTGCCGCCAGCTCTCCGCCCTCTTTTTCATCTCGCTTCCAAAGGGGTACTGGGAGCTGGGGTTTCCGTACTGCTCCGTCAGGACTTGATACATGGCGTCCGCCACGGCCCGGGGGACGGGGGCGGTGGCGGCGTGGTCCAGATAGATCATGTTGCAAAAACTCCTTTCGGGGACTTGCTCAAACGGAGGGATTCCAGTATAATAAGCGCACCAAGTCATTATAAAGGCAAATCACATAAAGCGCAAGGAGAATCTGAGCCGCTATGAAAGTCGCCATCTACACCCTCGGCTGCAAGGTGAACCAGTACGAGACCCAGGCCATGGAGCGGGAGCTCCGGGCCCGGGGCCACGAGACCGTTCCCTTTGACCGGGAGGCAGACGCTTACGTCATCAATACCTGTTCCGTCACCGCCGCCAGCGACCAGAAATGCCGCCAGGCGGTCCACCGGGCCCGCCGGGAGCATCCGGAGGCCGTGGTGGCCGTCTGCGGCTGCTGGTCCCAGACCCACGCCGCCGAGGCCCGCGCCCTGGGGGCCGACGTGCTGGCGGGCACCGGGGAGCGCATGGGCTTCCTGAGCCTTTTGGAGCGGGCCGTCCGGGAGCACGGCCCGGAGCGCGGCGCCCCCCTGGAGGCCGTGGACCCGCCCTTTGAGCGGCGGCATTTCGAGTGGCTCCCCGCCGGGGGGCTGGAGGGCCGGACCCGGGCCCTTTTGAAGGTGGAGGACGGCTGCGCCAACTTCTGCTCCTACTGCATCATCCCCTACGCCCGGGGCCCGGTGCGCTCCCTGCCCATGGGGGAGGCGGCGGTCCAGGCCCTGGAGCTGAAAAACCGGGGCTATCAGGAAATCGTGCTGACGGGCATTGAAATCTCCTCCTGGGGCCGGGACCTCTGCCAGGGGACCGGCCTCATCGACCTGCTGGAGGCCGTCAGCGCCGCCGTCCCCGGCGTGCGCCTGCGGCTGGGAAGCCTGGAGCCCCGGACCATCACGGAGGAATTCTGCCAGCGGGCGGCCATTCTGCCGGACCTGTGCCCCCAGTTCCACCTGTCCCTCCAGAGCGGCTGCGACGCGACGCTCCGGCGGATGCGGCGCAAATACGGCGCCGCCCGGTATCTCCAGTCCGTGGAGCTTTTGAAGAGCACCTTCCGCCACCCCGCCGTCACCACGGATCTGATCACCGGCTTCCCCGGCGAAACGGAGGAGGAGTTCCGGGAGACCCTGGAGTTCATTCAGAAATGCGGCTTTGCCCGGATGCACATTTTCCCCTACTCCCAGCGCCCCGGCACCCCGGCGGCGGAGATGGAGCAGGTCCCCAAGGCCCTCCGGGCGGAGCGGGCCCACCGGGCGGCGGAGGCCGCCGCCGCCATGCGCCGGGCCTATCTGGAGGAATGCGTGGGACGGACGGAGGAGGTGCTCTTCGAGCAGCCCGCCGGGGAGGAGGGCCTCTTTCTGGGCCACGCTCCCAACTACGCGGAGGTGCTGGTAAAAGGAACGGAACTGCACAACCAGGTCCGCCCTGTGAAGATCACCCGGACCGACGGGGAATTCCTGTTCGGGGAACTGGAGGAATGAGGATATGAGGAGCCACTTTTTCGCCTACGTCTCCCGGATGCGCTTCATCCAGCGCTGGGCGCTGATGCGGAACACCGCCCCGGAGAACGTCCAGGAGCACAGCCACCAGGTGGCGGTCCTGGCCCACGCCCTGGCGGTGATCCGCAATGAGAAGTTCGGCGGGAGCATCGACCCCGGCCTGGCGGCGGCGGCGGCGCTGTACCACGACGCCAGCGAGATTTTGACCGGGGACATGCCCACCCCCATCAAGTACGGCAACCCCGCCATCCAAAGCGCCTATAAGGACGTGGAGGCGGTGGCGGAGCGGAAGCTCCTGGCCATGCTGCCGGAAGAGCTGCGGGGGGCCTACGCCCCGGTGCTCACTGCCGTGGACCCGGAGGTGGCGCGGCTGGTGAAGGCGGCGGACAAGCTGTCGGCGTACATCAAGTGCGTGGAGGAGCTGAAGGCGGGAAACGCCGAGTTCCGGGAGGCCGCCGCCCAGACGAGAAAGGCTCTGGAGGGCTATGGCCTGCCGGAGGCGGCGTATTTTCTGGAGACCTTCATGGACAGCTTTTCCCTGACGCTGGACGAGCTGAAATGATTTGCCGGGGGCGGGAACTTTTTCCCCGCCCCCGCCGTCTAAACGGATATCTTGAGATCTGGAGGGACAACTATGAAACGCCTGCTTTCCCTGACCCTGGCCGCCGCGCTGCTGGCGGCGCTGACCCTGCCCGCCGCCGCGGCGGAGGAAGCCCAGGACGCCCGCCTGGCCAGGGTCACGTCCCTGGTGAAGGAGGCCCTGGCCCTGGACACCGATTCCTATGAAACCTTCCGGGGAGACCTGTCCGAGGCTCTGGTCCCCGTCTGGGACCTGAGCTGGGAGGGGGAACGGCGCTCCCTCTCCGTCCAGGCACTGGAGGACGGGACCGTCGCCAGCCTCTACCGCTGGGAGTCCAGCCCTTCCGCCGCCTGCTCCGGGGACGGCTTCCCCTCCTTCCCCGAAACCGGCGGGACGGAGGACCGGGCCGCCGCGGAGGCCTTCCTGGCCCGGGTCCTCCGGAAGGGGGAGGCCGTGGAGCTGGAGGACGCGGAGGGCGCGGCCTTCCTGGGCGGCTCTGACAGCACCTGGTCCGGGACCATCGTCCTGAACGGCCTGCCCTCGCCCCTGCATTACTCCATCCGGGCGGAGGACGGCCTGGTGAAGCATTTCAGCCGGGACGTGCCGGAGACCGCCGGCGTGGGCGGCGTGCCCTCCCCCGAGCCTTCCGCCGGTGCCGCCAAGGCCCGGGAGGACCTGGCCGGGACCCTGAAGCTCCGGCTGGAGTATGTCCTGGAAACCGCCGGGGGCGCCCGGGCCGTTCTCCGCTATGTGCCGGAGGCGGGGGCCCATGAATTCCTGGCGGACGGCAAAACCGGGGAGCTCATCGACCTGACGGAGCTGGAGGCGCAGATGCGCCAGGGCTACCGCGCCGCCGGAGGGGATAACGGCGCTCCCGCTCCCACCGCCAAGGCGGAGCTGGCCGCCGACGAGGCGGGCCTCACTCGGGTGGAGCTGGAGGGGGTCCAGCAGCTGGAGGGCGTTCTCTCCAAGGAAGAGCTGGACAAGGCTCTCCGGGCGGAGAGCGCCTACGGCCTCCGGGGCTATGCCCTGACTGGCACGTCCTATGAGAGCGAGGCCGGAACGGACGGCCGGGCGGGCCGGGTCCTCTGCACCCTGCGCTACGCCCGGACCGACGGCGGGGAGCGCCTCGCCCGGAACATCACCGTGGACGCCAAGACCGGGGACGTGGACAGCGTTTGGTCCTCCGCCCCCTATGGCCGGGAGGAGAAGGTCTCGGAGGAGGAGGCCCTGAAACAGGCGGAGGCCTTCCTGAAAACGCGCTTCCCGGACCGGAGCCTGGTCCTGTACCGGACGGACCGGGAGATCATGCCCTGGCGGACGGAGAACCAGCCCTACCGGCACTTCACCTTCGCCCAGGCGGTGAACGGCCTGCCCTTCCGGGGCAACGCCGTCCATGTGGGCATTGACAACGCGGACGGGTCCGTCTACTCCCTCTCCTCTTCCTGGGACGAGAGCGTGACCTTTGACGGCGCCAACGGCATGGTCTCCATGGAGACGGCCCTCTCCGCCTGGGCGGGGACCTATGAGGCCGTGCTGGCCTACCGGAACGTTCCCCAGAAGCTCAGCAAGGCGGACCCGGCTCAGGCGAAGCTGCTGGAGCAGGGCACGGAATACGGCTATGCCCTCCGCCTGGCCTACGGCCTGGAGCGGGCGGAGAGCTGCGCGGGCGTGGACGCCAAGACCGGCGCGCCGGTCCGGGAGGAACGGGACGGCGTCCGGCAGCCCCTCTCCTATGACGACCTGGCCGGGAGCTCCGCCAAGGCGGACGTGGAGAAGCTGGCGCGGTACGGCGCGGGCTACGCCGGAGGGAAGTTCCGGCCCTCCCAAAACGTGACCCAGTGGGAGCTGGTGGCCCTGGTCTACAGCCTCCAGGGCGCGGCTCTGGAGCCGGAGGCTGTGGAGAAGGACGGGCGGGAGAACGCCTATTATGAAGCCTATCGCTTAGGGCTTCTCCGCTCCTCCGAGCGGGATGACGGCGCGGTCCTCTCCCGGGGGGACGTGATAAAAATGCTGTTGAACGCCGCGGGCTACGGCCCCGCCGCCCGGCTGGGCGGGATCTATACCTGCGGCTATTCCGACCAGGACTCCATCCCGGCGGAGGGCCTGGGCTATGCCGCCATCGCCGGGGCCCTGGGCATGGCCTCCGATGTTTACGCCGGAAGCCGGACCGCCACCCGGGGGGAGGCGGCCTCCATGCTCTGCCGCGTGCTGGAGCGGGCGGTCTGACCGCCTGGGGAAAAAGAACGGGGGACTGCCTTCCGGCAGTCCCCTTTGTTGTCCTTATTTCCCCTCCAGAATGCTGGTCAGCTTTTCCAGCGCCTCCCCGGCGTCGGCGCCCTCGGCGCTCAGCGCCACCTCGCCGTGGTCCCGCATCAGGGAGAGGAAGCCCAGGAGGCTTTTGGCGTTGATGCAATGCCCGCCCCGGGTGAGGGTGATCTGGCTGGTGAAGCCGCTGGCCGCCTTGATGAAGCTGGTGGCGACCTGGTCCAGCTGTTCCTCCGGGATCTGTACAACTGCCGTGCGATTCATTTGCCCACTCCGTTCCGTCACATAATTGGAGTTAGTATAGCACGCTTTCCGGCGGATGCCAATTTTTATTAAAGAAGTTTTCGGAGGCCTGGCCCATTTTCGTCGTCTCCCCAAAAATGCGCCGGGGGAGCGGGCTTGAAATTGTAAGAAATTCTTAAGGATTTTGTCAAGCCGTTCGTAAGATTTTCCTGTTACCCTGAGGAAAACCCGGGGGCTGTCCCGTAAGGTAAGGGAACCAGCGGGTGCCGCCCGGAAAAAAAGGAGACGATCTTATGAAACGCGCATGGCTTTCCCTGACCCTTGCCTTCTGCCTGCTCTTGACCAGCTGCGCCGCCCCGAAGGTGGAGCCGGAGGGCAAATGGGACCCCGCCCTGAAAAACGCCCTGGGGCTGACCCAGGAGCAGCGGCTGGAGGACTATGACTGCCTGGTCAAAACGCTGAAGGACAGCTATCTCTGCCTGGGCCTCCGGGACCGGGAAAACCCGGACGACCCGGCGGAGGAGATTTTCCGGGAGTATCGGGAGATGATCGAGAAAAGCGACAGCGACCAGGCGTTTTACTCCGCTGTTTACAGCACCTGCTACCGCCTGGGAAACTACGGCCACTTCTGGATCATTGAGCCGGAGGCGTACGGCGAAATGCTGGACTGGTGCAAGCATCAGGACACTGCGGGCCGGGAACAGTGGAAGGCCGTTACCGAGGCTTCGGAGGAGCACTACAAACGGCTGAGCGATTACCTGGACGCCCTGGGGGACGACGGCGGCGGCTCCTGGGAAGGCGGAGAGGCGGGGGAAAACCTCCACACCCTGCTTTTGCCGGAGGAAGGAGCCGCCTATTTGAAGGTGGACAGCTTCCTGGCGGACTATGACCCGGACTATCAAAAGGAGGCCCAGGCCATCCGGGATTTTTACAATGCCGCCGGGGACTGTACGGATCTCATTATTGACCTGACGGACAACAGCGGCGGAAACGAGGGCTACTGGCAAGACCTTCTGGCGGCCCCGCTGACAGACGTGCCGCTGTCCTGCACGAATTACGCCCTGCTGGCGGACAGCGAGAATAACCGGCCCTACATCGACAATGTGTTTGCCCCCTCGGACCTCCACCCCATTTCGGAGCTTCCAGACCTGCCCAGGCTGGAACGGCAGGGCTTGGAGGCCGCTACCCACTTCGTGGAGAGCACCCTCCGGGTAGAGCCGGCGGCGGAGCGGGCGGCGTTTCATGGCCGGGTGTGGCTGCTGGTGGGGCCTATGGTGTACTCCGCCAGTGAGTCCTTCTCCGTTTTCTGCCAGGCCACGGGCTTCGCCGCGCTGGTGGGGACCCAGACCAGCGGGGACGGCATCGGGGCCCTGGACCCCATTTTGATGCGCCTGCCCAACAGCGGCATTCTGCTCCAGTTCACTATGATGTACGGCCTGAACCCCGACGGCTCCAGCAGCGAGGAGGCGGGCACCGCGCCGGACATTCTCTCTCCGGCGGGAGAGCCCGCCCTGGTGACGGCCCTGCGGGCCATCCGGGAGGCCCGGGGATAGCGAAGCGGGAGGGGGGGGACCCCCCCCTCCTACTTCCGTTGGGAGAAAATTTGAAAAAGGGCTTGACTTTGGGAAAAGCTCTGGTATAATAACTACTGTTCTTCTGTTGGGGAACGACACAACCGCATCTGCGGAGAAACCGGCAGCGATGGAGAAGTCGCCTAGTTGGTCGAGGGCGCATGATTGGAAATCATGTAGGCCCCTAAAGGGTCTCGAGGGTTCGAATCCCTCCTTCTCCGCCACCAAAAACCCTGTAGCCGCAATGGTTACAGGGTTTTCTCTTTGTTTTTTCCCTTGTTTTTTCCCTTGTTTTTTCCCTTATTATGCCCTGACTGTTACTTGGCCCCGGAGACCGCTTGAATAAACCGCTCCATCCGGCCGGCGGACTGCTGGCGCATCTTCTGGGCGGTGTGGGCGTAGATGTTCCGCGTAAAGGCGGCGGCCCCGTGTCCCAAATTCCCCTGAATGGTTACAGGGGGCTCTCATGCTTTTTCCCTCATTTTTCCTTGATTGCCGTTTCGCCCCGGCCGCCGGTTTTGGGGCATACTAGGGAACCACTGATGAAATCCCCGCACACAGCTTCACGCCATAAATTCCCGCTGGACTGCGTTAGAAAATCTTGAAATCCGTCAGGATTCCTGCGATTTTCTTCCTTGCCAGCAGAAATTTCTGGCGCAAATCTGCACACGTTGATTTCATCAGTGCTTCCCTAGGCCTTGTTTGAAAAAAGTCTAAACGCCCAAAACGGCGGATCTTTTTCCGCCGCTTGCGAAAGGAGGGTCCCATGAAAAAACACCTGCTTCCCCTGCTGCTGTGGGCCCTGCTGGGCCTCGCGGCCTGGTTCTGCCGCGCCGGGCTGACGGCGGAGCGCGTCTCCGCCTGGACGCCGGGGCAGTCCTGGCTGGCGGCCCTGGCCCTGCTGGGCCTGTACGTCCTCAAGGGCCTGACGGCGGCCCTGCCCTCCACGGCGCTGGCGGCGGCGGCGGGGCTGGCCCTCCCCTTCCCCCTGGCCCTGGGGACGAACCTCTGCGGCACGGCGGCGGCCCAGGCGGGGCCGTACCTCATCGGGCGGCGGAAACGGGGGACCCTGGAGGCCCTGGCCGCCCGGCATCCCCGGCTGGAGGCGCTGGGGACCGGCCCGGCAAAGGGGCGGGAGGTGTTTTTGCTGCGCCTGGCGGGGGTGCTGCCCACGGAGCTGGTGAGCCTCTGGCTGGGGGCGGCGGGCACGTCCTGGCGGGCCTACTTCGCCGGGGGACTGCCGGGCAGCTTCCCCCGGGTGCTGTCCGCCACCGTCCTGGGGACGGCGCTGTGGGACCTGGGCGGGACGCGGTTCTGGGCCTCCTGCGTCTTCGGCTGGGCGCTGACGGGGGCGGCGCTGGCGGTGTGGGGGCGGACCGCTCAGCCCCGCTCCTTTTTCAGCCGCCGGATATCCTCCCCGAAGAAGGGCAGGACCTGATACTCCCCCTCGATCCGGGAGACGGTCTGGGCCGTGTACCGCCGGGCCAGGTCCTCCAGCTTCAGGTTCGTGCTGAGGATGGAGGCCCGCCGGTCCGTGATGCGGCTGTTGACGATGGTATACAGGGCGCTCTGGACGAAGGGGGTGGTCAGCTCCGTCCCCAGGTCGTCCAGAATCAGCAGGTCGCAGTCCAGCACCCGGTCCACGTCGGCCTCCACGGCCTCCCCCGCCTCCCGGCCGAACTTCCGGGCTTCGAAGCGGTCGAAAATGTGGGCGGCGGTGTCGTAGACCACGGAGAAGCCTTCGGCGCTGACCTCCCGGGCGATGGCGGCGGAGAGGAAGGTCTTCCCCAGCCCCGGGTCCCCGGTGAGGAGCAGGTTCCCGCTCCCCGGGCCGAAGGCGGCGGCATAGCGCTTGCAGGTCCGGTAGATCCAGTCCATATTCTCCCGGGGGGAGACGCCCAGGGCGGGGTCCTCCGCCTGGTCGTACCACTCCAGGGAAAAGGTCGCAAAGCTCTGGTTCCCCAGGTCCAGCATGCGGCTGAGTTCCTTCTGCTGTTCCCGGGCGCAGTAGGCCTTCAAACAGCGGCACATGCGCCCCTCCCGCCAGCCGGCGTCCTGGCAGAGGGGGCAGGCGGGCTTGTCCTCCAGGCAGTCCGCCGGGAGGCCCAGGCCCGCCAGCAGCAGCGCCCGCTCCTCCTGGAGCCCCAGGTTCTGCTTTTTCAGGGCCTCCACCGCCGCCCGGGGGTCCGTCCCCCTCCGCAGAGCGGTGGCGAGGATGCGGCTCATGGTGGAGCGGAGCTGGGCGTCGATCTCCCGGAGCCGGGGCTGGCGGAGGAAGACGCTCTCCCGGCGGTCCCGGGCCCGCTCCTCCCGGTCCCGCTTGTCCTCCTCAAAGCGCCGGAGGGCCCGGCGGAGGATTTTTCCGTCATAGGCCATGCTTATCCCTCCTTCTCCCGCCGCTGGATGTATTTGCGCATCCAGGCGTTCCCCCCGGCCCTGCCGGGGGAGGGCTGGACGCCGGACGCCGCCGGGGGCCGGGAACGCCGGTCCCCCGCCTCGATCTCGTCCACGGTGTGAAGCCCCGCCTCGTGCCAGCGGCGGAGGATGCCGTTGCAGTAGCTCCACTTGAACTCGTGGCACTTGAGGACGGTCTTGTCATAGGCCAGGGCGGCGGCCTCCGGGGAGAAGCCCCACTCCAGCCACTGGAGCAGATAGTGCTCCTCGCTGGCGGCGGGGGGCCTGTCCCCCAGGCGCAGGGCCCGCATGAAGCCCGGAAGGGCTCCCTGCCGCCGGCCATAGTCCCGGAGGTATTCGGCGGCGGCGGCCTGGGTGTCGATGCCCCGGCGGGCCCAGGCGTAGCCCTCCCGCTCGATCTGGCGGAGCGTGGGCCTCCGGCCCGGGCCGAAGCGGCCGGCGGCGCGCTCCGCGCAGTGGCAGACCAGGAGATAGATCACGTCGGAGGGAAGCCCTAAGTAATCGTACAGCCCCAGCAGGGCGGACAGGTCCGCCGTGGTGAGGCGCTTGCCCAGCTTCCGCTCCACCTCGGCGGTGAGGCGGCGGAAGTCCTCGCTCTCCTCCAGCTTCCCGGCCAGCTCGTCCTGGCGGTAGGCGGGGGGCTCGTCGGCGGGCTCGGCGGGAGGGGCCTGGGGGGTGATGAGGCCCAGGTCCCGGAGGGCGGCCTCCGCCGCCTCGATGCGGCCCCGGTCCCAGCGGAGTTCTCCGGCCAGGGACCTGGGGGGCGCGTCGCCCCGGCGGCGCAGGAGGGCCAGGTAGAGCAGGGCCGCGTCCCCGTCCCCCCGGTCCAGGAGGCGCTTCACCGCCTGGGAGGCGAGGATGACGGGCTCGTCGGGCGCGTGAACAAGGACGCTGGGCATGAGAGCGCCTCCTTTCTTTCTTGCATTCTAGCGAAAGATGTGATATCTTGTCAACAGGCGCCGCACAAAAGCGGCAGGCGGGAGGTCACGTTTCCCCGAAAGGGGGTGACTGCATGCGGATTACATTACATATCGGGGCCTTCACGGTAACGATTGTTGTGAAACGCAGAAACCGCCACCCGGCACGGTGACGGTTTCTAAGGCTTTGCTTTTTAAACCCTAGCTAATTCGGGCCGCCCGCTTGCCGCGGCGCCTGACATTATTATAGTCCAGGGCTCCCCCTTCTGTCAAGCCCCGGGCTGTTTCAGCGCCCGCCGTTTTTACGGCGGGCGTTTTCCGCTTTCCCCGGGCGGGAGCGGCCCCGTTCCCGCCGGAGGCAGAGGGCCCCGCCGGCGAACACGCACAGGTCCGCCAGGTTGAAGACATAGCGGTCCAGGGGCCTCGGGGCCCGGGGGAATTGGAGGTAATCGTAGACCCGCCCCTCCGTCAGGCGCTCCTGGAGATTGCGCAGGCCCCCGCCCAGGATCAGCCCCGTCCCCAGGGGACAGCGCCTCCGCCCGCTCCACAGCAGGCCCAGCGCCGCCGCCGGGGCCAGGGGCAGGACCTCCGCCGGGATGGGCAGGCCGAACGCCGCCCCCTCGTTCCAGAGGGACTTGAGCCGGACCCGGCCCCCGAGGCAGTCCGTATCCCGGCGGCTGGAGCGGTCCAGATACCACCGGGCGGCGGTACAGCCGGAATAGGCGGCCAGCGCGGTGAAAAGCGTTCCTCCCATGGTTATTCCTCCTTCTGCTGTTCCGCCTTTTCCATGGCGGCCCGGAGGGCCCCGTGGCCCCGGCGGTTGTTTTGGGACAGAATCCGGGCGATCTGGCCCTGGACCAGCTCCACCTCCTCCCGGAAGGCGGCGGCGGAGACCCGGAGGGCCCCGTGGCCCAGGATGATGAGCTGCTCCGGCCCGTCGGAGGTGGCCACCTTTACCCGGTGGCGCTTCCCCAGCTCATAGGTGGCCCGCTCGATGTAGGCGTCCGCCGTCTCCGCCTCCTTGGTGTAGACCACGTGGATGTTGTGGTATGTCTCGACGGACCCCTGGCCTCCCCGGACCTTGTAAGCGTCGAAGACGGCGATGACCTCGCACTTCCGGCAGCCCTGGTAGTTGCACAGAAGGTCGCAGAGGGCCTTCCGGGCCGCGTCCAGGCTGTCCCTGGCGATGGCCTTCAGCTCGTCCCAGGCGAAGATGATGTTGTATCCATCCACCAGCAGATACTCCGGCCCGGAGGGCCGGCGGGAGATGGGGCGGCGCTCCGGCGCGTCCGGTGGGGCGGGCCTCCGGGGGGCCTTCGGCGGCAGGAAGTCCCGGCGCTTCACCGGGCCGTAGGTCCGCTCAAAGATGGCCTGGAGCTCCTTGTCCTGCTCGATGGTCCCGGCGTAGGCGGCGCTCCGCCGGGCTTCCGGCTCCCGGGCCTCCTCCGGCGGAGGGGCGCCGGGGCGGACGCCGCTGTCCACGTGGGCCTGGGCGGGCACGTCGCTCCACTTCACCGTGTACCCCGCGCCGTGGGCGCAGAACACGGAGTCCGGCGTGTTCTCCACGTCCCGCTCCGGGTCGTAGCCCATGGCCCCGGTGACCGCCTCCGGATCGGCGCAGGGCCGGTAGCCCGCGGGGCGGAGGCTCAGGCGGCCCTGTCCCCGGGTGTAGGCCGCCAGTTCCTTGGCGTAGTCCCCCATGGCGGCTACCGGGGCCTGGCCGGTGAGGACGGCCTCGTCCCCCAGGGTCTCCGCCGGCTCCGTCTCGCCGCCCATCTGCCGGACGTCGCTCAGGGCCCGGCCCAGCTGGGCGGCGGGCAGCTCCAGGCGGAAGGCGTACCAGGGCTCCAGGAGGACGCTCTCCGCGCTCATAAGGCCCTGGCGGACGGCCCGATACGTGGCCTGGCGGAAGTCGCCGCCCTCGGTGTGCTTCTCGTGGGCCCGGCCCGCCGTCAGGGTAATTTTCATATCCGTGATGGGGGACCCGGTGAGGACCCCCAGGTGGGGCTTTTCCCACAGGTGGGTCAGAATCAGCCGCTGCCAGTGGCCGTCCAGCTGGTCCTCCGGGCAGGACGCGGCAAAACGGAGGCCCGTTCCCCGGGGAAGGGGTTCCAGGAGAAGGTGGACCTCGGCATAGTGCCGCAGGGGCTCGAAGTGGCCCACGCCCTCCACGGGGGCGGCGATGGTCTCCCGGTACACCACCCGGCCCGCGCCAAACCGGGCCTCCATGCCGAAGCGCTCCCGCAGGCGGCGCTGCAAAATCTCGGTCTGGACCTCCCCCATCAGCTGGACCCGGATGGCTCCGCCGGTCCAGGAGACCCGGAGCTGGGGGTCCTCCTCCTCTAAGAGCCGCAGGGCTTTCAGGGCGGCGGAGGGGTCCGCCTCCGTCTCCATCTGATAGGCCAGCACCGGCTCCAGGGCCGGGACGGTCCAGGCGGTTTCATGACCCAGCCCCTGGCCGGGGAGGGCCCGGCTCAGGCCCGTGACGGCCACCACCGTCCCGGCGGGGGCCTCGTCCACGGTACGGAACTTGGCCCCGGAGTAGACCCGGAGCTGGTCCGCCTTTTCCTCCCAGATTTCCTCCTCCGGGGCGTCCGGCTGGCAGGCGGCCGCCGTCCGGCGGTTGGTCAGGAGGTCCTTGGGCTTCAGCGTGCCGCCGGTGACCTTCATCCAGGTCAGCCGGGCCCCCCGGCTGTCCCGGGAGACCTTGAAGACCCGGGCGCCGAATTCCTCTGGGTAGGTCCGCAGGGGCGCGCAGCGGCGGAGGGCCTCCAGCAGCGCCTCCACTCCCTCCAGCTTCAACGCGGAGCCGAAGAGGCAGGGGAACAGCTTCCGCCGCCGGATGAGGTCTGTCAGCGCCTCCTCCGGGACCTCTCCGGTTTCCAGGTACCGCTCCAGCAGGGCCTCGTCACAGACGGCGGCCTCCTCCGCCAGCTGCTCCGGCGGGAGGGAAAAGTCCGTGCAGCCGCCGTCCAGGCGGGTTTTCAGCTCCTCCAGAAGCGCCCTCCGGTCCCGCCCCGCCAGGTCCATCTTGTTGATGAACAGGAAGGTGGGGACCGCGTACCGCTCCAGCAGCCGCCAGAGGGTCCGGGTGTGGGCCTGGACCCCGTCGCTGCCGCTGACCACCAAAACCGCGCAGTCCAGCACCTGGAGCACCCGCTCCGCCTCGGCGGAGAAGTCCACGTGGCCCGGGGTGTCCAGCAGGGCGGCCTCCAGGTCCCCCAGGGAAAACTCCGCCTGCTTGGAGAAGATGGTGATGCCCCGTTCCCGCTCCATGGCGTCGGTGTCCAGAAACGCGTCCCCGTGGTCCACCCGGCCCAGGCGGCGGATGGCCCCGCTCCGGTACAGCAGAGCCTCGGAGAGGGTGGTTTTTCCGGCGTCCACGTGGGCCAGGACGCCCAGGACCAGCTTGTTCATGGAAGCACCTCCGACAAAAGGTTTTGCGCCGGACCGGGGCCCTATCCGGCGCGGAACAGGACCGCCAGCAATCCGTAGATCACCGGCTGGTGGAGCATGTAAATGAGAAGGGAGTGGCGGCCCATGGCGGCGGCCAGGGGGACCCGCCGGATTTCCCGGGCCTCCTCCGGGCGGAGGCGGAAGAGGAAGTACCCCGTCAGAAAGAGGAAGAACCAGGGCAGGATGGAAAAATAATCCGTGGAAAAGAAATCCGCCGGAGGGAAGCCCGCGAAGGCCGTGCACAGATTCCGTTCCCCATCCCAGAAGCGGAAAATCCGGGCCCCCTCAAAGCCCAGATATCCGGCGTTCACGTCCCGGGTCAGCAGGAACAGCAAAAAGCTCCCCGCCAGCCCCGCCCGGGGCGGGACCCTTTGGAGAAGCGGCCGGAAGCCGTTCGCCAGCAGCATGGAAGAGCCCAGCAGGGTCAGCACGCCGAACAGAACCAGATTTTCGGGAAGAAAGGCCCAGGTGACGGCGGTGATAAGGGCCCCGCAGAGAAACACCGTCAGCCCCCGCCGGAGCTGATGGCGGCCCAAGGCGAAGCAGTAGCCGGAAAGGAGGATGAAGGTCCAGCAGATGCTCTGCTGCCAGACGCGGGCGGCAAAGCCGTGGTACCAGGGCCAGTCCATGCCGAACATATAAACAAGGTCCCAGCAGGCGTGATAGAGGATCATGCTGATCAGGGCGCAGCCCCGGATGGCGTCTAACACTTGATAGCGGCGGCGTTCCATGGAGCGGCCTCCTTTCTGGAGCGGGAAAAAGGGGGAGCGCCGCTCCCCCTTTGGGTCCTTAATAGGCCACGCCCCAGTAAATATCGGTCTTGCAGGGCTTGCCGCACACGGGGCACGCGCCCTCCGTGCCGCTCTGTCGAAGCGGCATGCAGCGGGAGCTGACCCCCGCCCGCTCCTTCATGGCCAGCTCGCACTCCAAAGAGCCGCACCACTTGGACCGCAGGAAGCCGCCCTTCCCCTCGGCGATGGCCTTGGCCTCCTCGGGGGTGGAGATGTCAAAGGTGTTGTCCTCCCGGTTTTTCAGAGCCATGGCGTACATGTTGTCATGCACCGCGTCCAGGAGCTTCCGGACGGTCTCCTCCAGCCCGTCCAGGGGCGCGCTCACCTTCTCGCCGGTGTCCCGGCGGGCAATGACGCACTGGCCCTTCTCCATGTCCTTGGGGCCGATCTCCACCCGGAGGGGCACGCCCTTCATCTCATACTCGGCGAACTTCCAGCCGGGGGAGTTGTCGGAATCGTCCATCCTGGAGCGGACGCCCGCCTCCTTCAGCCGGTCCCGGAGGGCCGCGGCGGCGTCCAGCACGCCGGGCTTGTGCGCCGCCACGGGGATGACCACCGCCTGGACGGGAGCCACCCGGGGGGGCAGGACCAGGCCGTTGTCGTCTCCGTGGGTCATGATGATGCCGCCGATCATCCGGGTGGACACGCCCCAGCTGGTCTGGTGGGGATAGTGGAGCTGGTTGTCCTTTCCGGTGTAGGTGATGTCGAAGGCTTTGGCGAAGCCGTCGCCGAAGTAGTGGCTGGTGCCCGCCTGGAGGGCCTTGTGGTCGTGCATCATGCACTCCACGGTGTAGGTTTCCTCCGCGCCGTTGAACTTCTCCTTCTCCGTCTTCCGGCCCCGGAGCACGGGCATGGCCAGGAAGTTCTCCATAAAGTCCGCGTAGACGTTCAGCATCCGCATGGTCTCTTCCCGGGCCTCCTCCTCGGAGGCGTGCATGGTGTGGCCCTCCTGCCAGAGGAACTCCCGGTGGCGGAGGAAGGGGCGGGAGGTCTTCTCCCAGCGGAGGACGCTGCACCACTGGTTATAGAGCTTGGGCAGGTCCCGCCAGGAGTGGATGATGCTGGCGTAATGCTCGCAGAAGAGGGTCTCGGAGGTGGGGCGGATGGCCAGGCGGTCCTCCAGCTTCTCGCTGCCGCCCATGGTGACCCAGGCGCACTCGGGGGCGAAGCCCTCCACATGGTCCTTCTCCTTCTGGAGCAGGGACTCGGGAATCAGCACGGGGAGGTATACGTTTTCGTGCCCGGTCTCCTTAAAGCGCCGGTCCAGCTCGCTTTGTATGTTCTCCCAAATGGCGTAGCCGTAGGGGCGGTAAATGAACATGCCCTTGATGGAGCTGTAGTCGATGAGCTCCGCTTTCTTGCAGACGTCGGTGTACCACTGGGCGAAATCCTCGTCCCGGGCGGTGATGGCGTCCACCTGCCGTTTATCCATAGCCATAGCGTTTCCGTTCCTTTCCGTATTTGAGGTTCCTAAATAACCCCTTTATTGTATCCGCACCGGGCGGGATTGTCAACCGCGGATTCTTCCCGTCCCCCGCACCCCGCAGGGAAATTCCGGACAAAAATTCCGCTTTGTGCATCCTGCCTCTTGACATTCCCCCTGGTGGAAGGTGTATCCTGAGAGGGCAACCCACAAGAGCGCCCCGGCCTTCCCCCGGGGCGGGAAAGGAAACCGAACATGAAACAAAACACCAAGACCCTCAGCGCCCTGCTGCTGGCCCTGGTCCTGAGCCTGAGCCTCGTCCTCCCCGCCTCGGCGGCGCAGGGCGGCAAAGCGGACCTGGACGAGGCCGCTCGGACCGCCGTCAGCAGCGCCATGACCTATGGACAGGCCGCCCAGGCCAGCTGGGCCGTGTGGCAGGACGGAAAGATCATTTCCTCCGGCTCCCAGCGGGCGGAGGAGGACGGCGGCTCCGGCCCTCTGGAGGGCGAAAGCCCCGTTTACGGCGCGGGCTCCGTCAGCAAGATCTTCACCACCGCGGCCGTCATGCAGCTGGCGGAGGCGGGGAAGCTGGACCTGGACCAGCCCGTGGTCCGGTACCTGCCCAGCTTCAAGATGGCGGACCCCCGCTATAAGGATATCACCGTCCGCATGCTGCTGAACCACTCCTCGGGGCTGATGGGCTCCTCGTTTACCAGCGGCATGCTGTTCGACGACCCCTCGACCACCGCCACCGGCAATCTGCTGGACTGCCTGGCCGGGCAGCGCCTCAAGGCGGACCCCGGCGCGTACAGCGTCTACTGCAACGACGGCTTCACCCTGGCGGAGCTGGTGGTGGAGGCGGTGACGGACATGAATTTCCAGGACTGCCTCCACGCCAGCATCTTTGACAAGGCCGGTCTGGATGAGACTTACTTCCCCAGCGATAATTTCGAGTCCCGCCGGGCGGACATCTACCAGGCGGGAGACAAGCGCCCCCTGCCCAAGGACTGCCTGGGCGTGATCGGCGCGGGCGGGCTTTACGCCACGGCGGAGGACCTGGCCAGCTTCGGCGGGGCCCTCACCGGGACGGCCCTGCTGAAAAAATCCTCCCTGGACGCCATGGCCGCCCCGGAGTACGCCAACGGCCTCTGGCCCGAGGAGGACAGCCCCGACGCCCTGTCCTACGGCCTGGGCTGGGACAGCGTGGAGTGGTATCCCTTCTCGGCCAACGGCATCACCGCCCTGGTGAAGGGCGGCGACACCCAGTATTACCACGCCGGGCTGGTGGTGCTGCCGGAGTACAAGCTGGCGGCGGCGGTCCTCAGCTCCGGCGGCGTGTCCACCTACAACGAGATGGCCGCCTCCCAGATGCTGCTGGCGGTGCTGCGGGAGAAGGAGGGCATTGTGGAGCCGCCGCTCAAGCTCCCCGCCGCCGAAAAGGCCCCCATGCCCAAGGAGCTGCTGGACTGCGCGGGCTATTACGGCTCCCTGACGGTCTATCAGGTGGAGCTGTCCGAGGACGGGACGCTGACCATGCGCTACCCCGCCATGCCGGACATTCCGCCCCAGGAGTTCTTTTACCATGACGACGGCACCTTCCGGGACGAGGAGGGCGCCTCCGCCCTCCGGCTGGTGAAGGAGGACAACGGCCAGACCTATCTGTATCAGCGGGCCTTCGCGGACCTGCCCGGCCTGGGCTGTCTGCCCACGTCCAACTACGCCGCCATGAAGCTGCCGGAAAACAACATTGACCCGGCGCTCCAGGAGAAGTGGAACGCCATGATGGGCGGCGCGGTCCTGCCCATGAACGAGCGTTACAGCTCCCAGGTGTACGCGGCCATGGGGGCCCTGCTCCAGGTGGAGCCCGGCGACGCCATCAAGAGCGCCCCGGGATATGTCGGCTCCCTGCGTATTGAGGACGAGACCCACGCCCGCTACGTCCTCCAGGTTCCCGGCACCGGCGGCCGGGACGGCTCCGACGTCGAGATCCGCCGGGACGAGAAGGGGGGGCTCTGGTTCTACCAGTCCAACGGAGGCGTGTACATGGATATGAACGCCGCCCCCAACCTCTCCACCGGCAGCGGGGGCAAGGCCGCCTGCACCATCCAGCCCAACGGCTATGCCCGCTGGTACAAGGTGGGAGACAACGCCGGCGGAAAGACCCTGACCGTCCAGATGCCCGAGGACGCGGGCTTCTGGGTCTACGACGCCAAGGGAAATATCGCGGCCTCCTCCGTCCTGTGGGACGACGCGTCCGCCAAGCTGTCCAAGGGCGGACTGATCGTCTTCGCCGGGGACCCCGGCGCGCGGTTTGAGCTGACCTTCCAGTAATTCCCCTTGATTCCCATAAGAAAGGTGCCCCCGCCGTGAAACCCACGGCGGGGGCGCTTGTTCTCTTATCCCTTGCTCAGATACAGGTTCAGCCAATAGCACAGGTCCTCCAGGGGCAGGTAGGTAGTCCCGCCCTCCTTGAGGCAGGGGGCGGAGAGGCCGCTCTCCCCCTCGGGGGTCACAATCACATCCGAGCCGGACTGGATGGAGAAGACCGTCTCGCCGTTCAGGCTCACCACCACGCCCAGGGTCTTGTCCCAGCGGACCTCATACCCGGCGGCCTCGGCAATGGCCCGGATGGGGGCCATCACGCCCTTGTCCGTCCGCTTGCAGGAGAACTGGGGAACATCCTTGTCCAGCTCCGCGTCAAAGCCGCCGTTCACCGCAGCCCGCACGTCGTGCATGGTGGCAAGGACGCTCACATAGCCCTGGCAGCCGTAGGGGAACACCAGGACCTTCTCCGCCGCGCCGTCCTTGTCCTTCCACACCAGCACCCGTGCGCCGGGGATCAGGTCCTCCATCCGCACGATCTGGCGGGTCAGCCAGGGGGTGTAGACGGTCTTGTCCGTCACCTCCAGGGTTCCGCCGCCGGTCAGGGGGAAGGCGGAATTGCCCCCGCCGCCGGGGGCGGGGGACACGGCCCGCCCGGCGATCTCACAGAACTCCGGCGCGGCGGCGTCCGCCGGGACGTTGCCGATTACCACCTCGGCGAAGAGCTGGGGCGGCAGGCTCAGGGCCATGGCGGGCCCGGCCCAGGCGTAGAGGACGTCTCCCTCCTTGACGGTCTCCAGGTCCAGGGGCAGTCCCGTGGCGGCGTCCACCACCGGGGCCTCTCCCACGTGGACCACCACCTCGCTCATGGGGTCGTCCTTGCCGCCGTTTTTCAGGAACACGCCGTTCCCGTCCCAGGGGGAGACCTTTCCCCAGACCTGGGAGAAGGGGGGGAGCTCCGCGGGGGCTTCCGCGGCGTCCTCCGGCTCCTCGGCGGCGGCGGTGACGCACAGGGCTGCGGCCAGGGCCGTCAGGGCCAGCAGTACGGACAGTAATTTTTTCATAACAATTTCCTCCTTGTATTGAATGCTGATTGGTTAACCAAAGGTTCGGGGTAAGCCGCCTCCGGCTTGGGAAAGCCCAGAGCGGAGATGGATACCTCCTCCAGGGGCAGGCAGGGAATCTTCAGGGGCTCCGCCCCGCCGGTGTACGCGTTCAGCCAATCCTCCAGAGCCGTCCCGTCCACCGGGCCGGCCCCCCAAATTTGGGAGAAGCTGCCGTCCCCGGAGAAATGAGGCTGGTTGTACCACTCTCCGGTGAGGATGTAACAGACCAGCCCGTCCCCGTCGGCCTCCCTGGGGAAGGCGGCGGTGAGGGCCCCGTCCTCCCCGGCGGTGATGGAGGCCCCGGGCTTGGGGGCGTCCTCCGGCGCGGGCTGGTCCTCCGGCTGGTCCGCCGGAGCGGGAGCCGCCTCCTGGGCGGGAGAGGGCTTCTCCGTGGTGATTACGCACGTGCTGAATTGGTCCGCCCCGCAGGCGCTGAGGGTCCCCAGCAGCAGCCCCGAGGCAAAAATCCCGCAGAGCATCCAGATAAACTGCTTCATGGCTCTCACTTCTTTCTTGTGCCGTCTTTGGCCGCCCCTATTATAGACGATGGCGCGGCGGCGTTTGTTCCAAACTTTGCGGAAATTTTTTAAAAATTTTCTCTCTGTATGCCAGGCCCTTCTTTCACATATACTATACGAAGCAACCGCCATGAAAGGAGAACCCTATGGAATCCCATTATCCCTTTACGCTCCCGCCCCTGCCCTACGGCTATGACGCCCTGCTGCCGGAGATTGGGGAGCGGACGCTGCACTTCCACCACGACAAGCACTTCCAGACCTACGCCGACAACCTGAACAAGCTCCTGGAGAAGCATCCGGAGGTTCAGGACTGGCCCCTGGAGCGGCTGGTCCAGGAGTGGCCCCGCCTGCCGGAGGAAATCCGCCAGGGCGTGCGGAACAACGCCGGGGGCGTCTATAACCACGACCTTTATTTCAAGACCCTGGCCCCCGGCCCCGCCTCCTCCCCCATGGGCCCCCTGGACGGCGCCATCGTCCGGGACTTCGGGGACCTGGAGAGCCTGAAGGCCGCCATGAAAAACGCGGCCCTGGGGCAGTTCGGCTCCGGCTGGGCCTGGCTGGTCAGCGACAGCGAGGGGCGGCTCTCCGTGGTCAAGACCCCGAACCAGGACGTGCCCCTCCCCCTGGTCCCCCTGTTTCTGTGCGACGTGTGGGAGCACGCCTATTACCTGGACTACCAGAACCGCCGGCCGGACTACTTCGAGGGCTGGTGGCGGAAGGTGAACTGGCCGGACGCCTCCAGGGCCTACGACGCCCTGCTGGAAAACCGGCCCCGCCGGGCGGAGTGAAAACTCCCTATTGACAAAACGGGTTTGCGTGCGTATGATAAGCCTTGCAGGTGTCAAGACACCTGCAAGGCTTATTCTCGCTTACGGCGGTCCACAAGCGGCCTCCGCGAAGGAATCTTAAGAAAGAAACAGGTGCTTCCCATGGAAAACGTCAAGGCGTTCCTGAAACGCAAAAACATCGTGATCGACCCCCGCCGCTACGGCATCGACGCCCTGGGGGCGATGGCCCAGGGCCTGTTCTGCTCCCTGCTCGTCGGCACGATTCTCAACACCATCGGCTCCCAGTTCCATATCGGCTTCCTGACCGCGCAGATCATCACCATCAACGAGGTGGGCTATACCATCGGCGGCATGGCCTCCTTCATGAGCGGCGCGGCCATGGCGGCGGCCATTGGCTACGCCCTCCAGGCCCCGCCCATGGTCCTGTTCTCCCTGGCGACGGTGGGCTACGCCTGCAACGCCCTGGGCAAGGCCGGGGGGCCCCTGGCGGTGCTGTTCGTGGCCATCATCGCCGCCGAGTGCGGCAAGGCCGTCAGCAAGGAGACGAAAATCGACATCCTGGTGACCCCCATCGTCACCACCCTGGTGGGCATCGGAACGGCCTGGGTCATCGCGCCCCCCATCGCCAGCGCCGCCAGCGCCTTCGGCCGGCTCATCATGCGCGCCACGGAGCTCCAGCCCTTCCTCATGGGCATTCTGGTCTCCGTGCTGGTGGGCGTGGCCCTGACCCTGCCCATTTCCTCCGCCGCCATCTGCTCCGTCCTGGGGCTGACGGGCTTGGCGGGAGGCGCCGCCGTGGCGGGCTGCTGCGCCCAGATGGTGGGCTTCGCCGTCATGAGCTTCCGGGAGAACGGATGGGGGGGCCTTGTGAGCCAGGGCCTGGGCACCTCCATGCTGCAAATGCCCAACATTGTGCGGAATCCCAAAATCTGGATCGCGCCCACGGTGACCTCCGCCATTACCGGGCCCATCGCCACGTGCCTGTTCCGCCTGGAGATGAACGGCGCGGCCATCAACTCCGGCATGGGCACCTGCGGCCTCTGCGGCCAGCTGGGGGTCTGGACCGGCTGGCTGGCCCCCAGCGAGCAGGCCCTGGCCAACGGGGCGGCGGCCATTGCCCCCGGGGCCATGGACTGGGCGGGGCTGATTTTGATTTCCTTCGTCCTCCCCGCCGTCATCTGCCCGCTTGTCAACCAGCTCTGCCGGAAGGCGGGCTGGGTGAAGGACGGCGATTTGACCCTGGCGGGCTGAATCCGGCGAAACGGCAAATAAAACGGGAGGCTTCCTTAAAGGAAGCCTCCCGCTTTTTTCATTCCCCGCCCCGCTTCCAGGTGAAGCACACCGCCGCCGCCAGCAGAAAAAGCAGCACGCTCATTCCGTTCCAGGCGTCCGGCGGCGGCGCGGCCTCCAAAAGATACAGCGCCCCGTTGATGGAAGCCGTCAGCCCCGCCAGCAGCAAGCACGCGGTCCCCAGGGCCCGGGAGGTCCTGCCCATGCGGCGGAAGGCGGCGTAAATCAGCCACAAAAACACAAGGGAAAGAACGGCCATCGCCGTCCCCACAGCAAACACCGCCCGGACCCGCAGCAGCCGGCTGAGACTGTATAGATAGGGAGCCGTGAACACGCTGAGGCTCAAGAGGCTTCCCGCCGCTCCTCCCCGTTTCAGAATGACCCAGGGGAGAAGCGCCGCCCAGGCGTACCCTGCGGAAACCGCCACGATCCGCGACCAGCCCAGTCCGCCGGTAAGGGCCGTGTCGCAGATGAAGCATACCAGCGCGCCGGTGAACAGCCCCCCGGTCAGCAGGAGGGCCAGCCGCCGCCGCTTCCCCCGGCGGGGAACGCGCCCCGCGGTTTCTTTTGGAAGCGAAGGGGCGCTCTCCGCCGCCTTGGCCTCCCGCCCCCCGCTGAGAAGCTGGTCCGCCGTGATGTCCAGGATTTCGCACAGCGCCAGCATGATGGAGGAGTCCGGCAGGCTTTTGCCCGTCTCCCATTTCGACACCGCCCGGTCCGTGATATTCAGCCGTTCCGCCAGCTGGGCCTGGGTCAGCCCCCGCTCCTTCCGGCGCTCCATAATAAAGGTTCCGATTTTGCTCTGGTCCATGTCCGCATCCCCTTTCCTCCCCGATTCTATTCCCGCCGCCCCGGCTTTTCCAGGAACCGCCGGTGGATTTCCCGGACTCAACCGCCGGTTGAGTCCCGTTTTTCCCATTTTAAGGAAGCACTGATTTAATCCCCGCGCACATCTTTACGCCATAAATTTCCGCTGATCTGCGTCAGAAAATCTTGAAATCCGCCAGGATTCCTGCAATTTTCTTCCTTGCCAGCGAAAATTTCTGGCGCAAATCTGCACGCGTTGATTAAATCAGTGCTTCCTTAACACAGCCCTCCGGCGGTTTCCATCCTGTTTTTCCTCCGGGAAAATCCTCCCGGCACCTTTCCCGACGGGTTTCTTCTCCCTCCGGCGCTACAATGGGAGAACAACATTTCGAGGAGGGACAAGCTGTGGTACACGGGCAGCTGATATTGGAACGGGAGCGGGCCGGACGGCTGGTGCATCTGGGCGTCCGCTTTTTTCTCTCGGCGGCGCTGACCGCCGGGCAGACCGCCGGAGGCGCCGCCCCCTTCGCCCTGGGCTGGATGGCGGCGGCGGGGCCGGGGCTGGAGGGGGGCGCGGCCCTGGCGGGGGCCTTTGCCGGGGCGGCGCTGTTCCTGCCCTTCGCGGGGGCCCTGCCCTTCCTGGCGGCGGCGGTGCTGATCCTGGCCGCCTCCACGGCCCTGGGGGGCACCTGGATTCCCTCCCGGCCCCGGCCCATGGCGTTGACGGCGGTGGGCCTCTTCGTCACCGTGGAGGGCATTTACATCCTGCAATCCCTCTCCCCCCTGGACCGGCTGGCGGACTGCCTGGCGGCGTCGGTGCTGCTGGGGGCCTCCGCCTGGCTGTTCTTCCCCCTTCTCCGGGGCGGGGAGGGCCGGGAGATTGTGGACGGCCTCCTGTTTCTGGCGGGGGCCCTGGTGACGGCGGTGGAGGAGCTGGAGATTCTGGGCTTCTCCCCCGCCCGGGCCCTGCTGTGCTTCCTGGCGGTTCTGGCGGCCTATGACCGGGGCCCCGCCGGAGGGGCGGCCTTCGGCCTGGGGCTGGGGCTGACGGCGGAGCTGTGCGGAAGCCGCCTGCCCCTCACCGCCGCCCTGGGCCTGGCGGGCCTGGCGGCGGGCTGCCGCCAGGGGCGGCGGCGGGCCGGGGCGGCGCTGGCCTTCCTGGCCTCGGCGGGGGCGGCGGCGCTGGCGGAGGGCCAGCCCTTGCCCCTGCTGCCGGAGGCGGCGGCGGGAACCGCCCTGTTCCTGGCGGTGCCCGGGCGCTTTGTGGCGGGGAAGCGGGTCCGGCCCGCCATCCCCCCCGTTGAAAAACCGGCGCGGGCGGAGAACGCCGTCCCCGCCCCCTGGCGGCAGCGGCTGGACCGGGCGGCGGGGGCCCTCCGGGACCTCTATGACAGCATTGGCCGCGCCGCACCTCCCGCGGCGGACGAAAACCCCGCCATTGTCTTCGACCGCTCCGCCGAGAAGGTCTGCCGGGGCTGCGCCCTGTGCGAGCTCTGCTGGCAGAAGGACTACACCGGCACCTTCAACGCCATGAACGACGCCACCCCTTACTTACTGGAGCGGGGCCGGGCCCTGGCCAAGGATTTCCCGGACTACTTCACCGGCCGCTGCGTCCACCTGCCGGACCTTCTGGCGGCCATCAACGCCGAGCTTTCCGCCTTTCTCCTCCGGCGGCAGTACCGGCGGCAATTGGAGGAGACCCGCCGCAGCGCCCGGGGCCAGTACGCCCAGCTCTCCGAGCTGCTGACGGCCACCGCCGCCGGGCTGGAGGCCGCCGCCCCCGCCATGGCGGCAGGGGCCCCCTGCCGGGTGGGGGCCGCCCTCCGGCCCAAGGAGGGGGAGACCGTCTGCGGGGACACCGTGGCCTCCTTTCAGACGGACCGGGGCCTCTGGTGCCTCCTCCTGGCGGACGGCATGGGCAGCGGCGAGCCCGCCCGGAAGGAGTCCGCCCTGGTCTGCCGCCTGCTCCAGCAGTTTTTGGAGGCGGGGGTGGCCCCGGAGGCGGCGCTGAAAACCCTGAACTCCGCCATGGGCCTCCGGGGGGCGGAATCCGGGGCCTTCACCACCGTGGACCTCTGCGTCTACGACCCGGGGGCCAGGGAGGCGGCCTTCTACAAGTGCGGCGCGGCCCCCAGCTACATCAAGCGGGGGGGCGTGGTCCGGCGGGTCACCGGGGCCAGCCTGCCGGTGGGCCTCCAGGGTCCGCCGCCGGACGTGACCAAAGCCCCCCTGGCCCCCGGCGGCTTCGCCGTCATGGTCAGCGACGGCGTGGCGGACCCGGCGGAGGACGAGTGGCTTTTAAACCTGCTGGCGGGCTGGATTGGAGACGACCCCCAGGACCTGGCGGGGCTGATATTGGCGGAGAGCGTCCGCCGGGAGCGGCTGCGGGACGACTGCGGGGTGCAGGTGCTGTACTGCCCGGAAACGGAAGCGAGAGAGGCGTGACGAAAAACGGGCCGCCCATGGGGGCGGCCCGCTTTCGCGTTCACGCATCCTCTATGATTTGAGGAAGCACTGATTAAATCAACGTGTGCAGATTTGCGCCAGAAATTTTCGCTGGCAAGGAAGAAAATCGCAGAAATCCTGGCGGATTTCAAGATTTTCTGACGCAGATCAGCGGAAATTTAAGGCGTAAAGATGTGCGCGGGGATTAAATCAGTGCTTCCTTGAATATCCATCAGGGTTGTATTCATCATTTCTATACCTCTCTCAGTCCCCCTCAACAGGGAACGTCACAACCGCCGTAAAGAGGTCCGCCACCGTCTCCACCCGGAAGCTCCCGCCGCAGGCCTCCGTAAAGCTCTTGGCGATGCTCAGCCCCAGGCCGCTGCCGCCGTCGGTGCGGCTGGAGTCCCCCCGGACGAACCGGGCGGTGAAGTCCACCCCCTCCGGAAGCTCCGTGCGGGAGGTGCTGCGGACGCTGGCTTCGGCGGTTCCCTCCGCCGTTTTCAATCTGAGATAGACCCGGCTGCCCTCCAGGGCGTAGCGCAGGGCGTTGTCGAGAAGATTCTGGAACACCCGGTAGAGCCGCCTGCCGTCGGCGGTAATCATCACCGGCTCCTCGGGAAGCTCCGCCTTGAACGTAAGGGCGCTTGCCTGAATGGGGCCGTCCATGTCCGCCAGGGTCTGGCGGAGGAGCTTGCCCAGGTCCAGCCGTTCCAGATGGACGGGGAGCTGGTCCGCCGCCGCCTTGCTGACGTCAAACACGTCCTCCACCATGGTTTTCAGCCGCTGGGCCTTCTGGTCGATGATCTTTGCGTAGTCCGCCGCCGCCGGGGGCAGGTCCTCCTGCCGGAGGAGCTCCGCGTAGGAGAGGATGGAGGTCAGAGGGGTTTTCAGGTCGTGGGAGACGTTGCTCACCAGCTCCACCTTCATCCGCTCGCTGCGGGTCTGCTCGGCCAGGGCGGCCTTCATGCCCGCCTGGATGTCGTTGAGGCGCTCCGCCGTCTGCCGCAGGTCCGCGTCCTCAGGGAGAATCAGGGGCCTCTCCAGGTCCCCGGCCCGGACGGCCTCCACCTGGTCCGCCAGGGCGGCGATGTCACGGGCCAGCCCCCGGCTCCGCCAGGCGCAGTAAAGGGCCCATACCAGCAGCACCTCCAAAAGGCAGGCCAGGAGAAGCAGGCACACCTCCCAGATGCCGGGATAGGTCCGCACAAAATTGACCAGGACGGCCATTGGGAACAGGGAGAGGACAAAGCCCGCCAGCAGCACCAGCAGCACCAGGCCGCCGCTCCGGCTCAGCCGCTTCTCAACAGGCCGCTTCAGGTCCCTTGCCCGGAGGGAGCGAAAAAGAGCGCGGAGGAGGGACCTCCGGACCTCCTTGGAGTTGTGCTTATGGTCGTTGTGAATCAGCCAGCAGAACCAGAAGAGGACCACCAGAGTTGGGAAATTGAGTAAGACCAGCCGCGCGAGGCCCATCCAGAGATCGCCATAGCCGCTCTCCCAGACGAAGGCGTCCCGCAGGGCGTAATACAGCTCCCCCGGCGCAAGCCCGCTGAACAGACCGGCCGCCAGCAGCAGGCCGGCGAGGAACCGGATTTCCGTCCAGATGGGGAGGGTCCAGGAGGCGATTTTCCGGTTCACCGGCTCCGTGGATTTGCGCAGGAGGAACCAAACCACCAGGCACCACATGGCGATGAACAGCAGCAGGCCCTGGGTATAGTAGAAGGACCGGCTTTCCTTCACCTGCCGGGCGAGGCTGTAAAAGCCGGAGTAATAGCTGGTGCCGCCGGTTTTGTAGTCGGCGCTGTAGTACGGGATGGGCGTTTCCCGGACGGCCATGACCACCTTGACCCCCTCCAGCTGCTCGCCGGCAGGGAAGTTGTCGTAGCCGGGGACAAACCACCGGGAATCGCCGTCATAGTATCCGTCTCCGTATACGTCCAGGGTTTGGCCGTCCTTGAAGATGGAGACCCTGCCGTCCACAAACTGGAGATAGAAGTTGTACCCCTCCACGGACCGGGCCAGCAGCTTGTCCAGGCCGGCGTCCATATTGCTGTAGACCTTCCCGTTCTTTATTTCTCCGTTCCGGATATAATAGAGGACGTTCTTGTCCGCCTGATAGGCCGCGTCCGGCTCCTTCTCCGTCTCCTTCTCCGTCTCCGGCTCCGCCGGGGGAACGGGCTCCAGCGTTCCCTGGTCCACCCTCGTGGCTTCCGCAGCCTGGCCAAAGCCCCACCAGGTCCGAATGGCCTCCTGCTCCACCACCGCGCCGTTGTAACCGCCGTCCCAGTAGTACGCCCCACCGTAGAAGTCCACCGTTCCCCCGGCTCCGATGGTCAAAAACTCCCGGAGATAGTGGGAAACCTCGTCCCGGAACGCGTCCGTCTCCTGCCAGTCCCACTCCCACCGGGGAGAGGGGTCCCGCTCCCAGGCGATCCGGTTTCCCACCGCCCCCAGGGCGGAGAGGGCCAGCGTCATTCCCAGGAAGAAGGCCAGAAAACCGGCCGGCGCCTTGACCCGCCCGCCGGGGCGGAGGACCTTCACGCCCTTCCCCGCCTCCACGGCCTCCCGGACCTCCTCCGCCACAAATTGCTCCAGGGCCCCGCCGGGGTCCTTATCCGTGCTGTTCCAATTTGTATCCAATGCCCCACACCACCTTAATATAATCTGGCTCCTTGGGATTCAGCTCGATTTTCTCCCGAATGCGGCGGATATGGACCATCACCGTGTTCTCGCAGGAAAACGCGTCCTCGTTCCACACCCGGCGGTAGATTTCCTCGGCGGGGAAAACCTGCCCGGGGTGGCGGAAGAGAAGGTCCACGATCTTCGTCTCCGTGGGGGTCAGCTTCACCTCGTCCCCGTCGGCCCGGAGCACCCGCCCGGCGGGGTCGTAGGTCAGCCGCCCGTTTACCAGAAGGCCCTGCCGCTTCTCCGCGTTCACGTCGCCGAGAGACGTGTACCGCCTCAGCTGGCTCCGCACCCGGGCGATGAGCTCCTGGGGGTTGTAGGGCTTGGTCACGTAGTCGTCGGCCCCCATGGAGAGCCCCAGGATCTTGTCCGTGTCCTCGCTCTTGGCGGAGAGGACGATGACGGGCAGGTTCCGCCTCTCCCGGATGCGGAGCAGGGCGGAGAGGCCGTCCAGCTTCGGCATCATCACGTCGATGAGGATGAGCTTCACGGCGGGGTCCAGGCATTGGTCCACGGCCTGGAGGCCGTCATAGGCCCGGCGGACCTGCCAGCCCTCCCGCTCCAGGGTGATGGCGATGGCGTTGACGATTTCCGGGTCGTCGTCCACGACTAAAATACATTCGTTCATATCGGGCTTCCTCCCTTGAGCTGTGTATAGGATAGCAGGCAAATCTTACGAACGGCTTGACAAAATTCTTAAGAATTTCTTACGATTAGGCCTTGTTTGAAAAAAGTCTAAACGCCCAAAACGGCGGATCTTTTTCCGCCAATTTTCAAACAAGGCCTAAAAAAGGCGGGGAAGCTCCCCGCCTTTCCACTATGTCAGTCCTCCAGGGCCTTTTGCAGGTTGTCAATGACCTTATTCAGCCTTTCCTCACGCGCCGCCGGGTCCTTTTCCTTTTTCACTTCCTGCAGGCTGTCCAGCACAAAACGGATAAAGGCCTTGAACTGGCTGTCTGTCATTCCCATGCTGAAACGCTCCTTTCCTGGCCGGGATAATTCTATTTTACCGTAAAAGCGCCCAAAGGTCAAGGCGCTAAAGCCCTATTTCCTCAGCGGCACGGCAAACACAAACCGCGTCCCCTCCCCGCCGCTCTCGGCCCGGAGGGTGCCCTTGTGCTCCTGGGCGATGACGGCGGCGATGCTCAGCCCCAGGCCGAAGCCGCTCTTCTCCCCCCGGGAGGCGTCCGCCCGGTAGAACCGCTCAAAGAGCCGGCCGAGCTGCTCCGCCGGGATGGGCTCCCCGGGGTTGGAGACCGTCAGCCGGGCCTGGCGGTCCGTCTTTTCCAAAGTCAGGGTAATGGTTCCGCCGCCGGCCCCGTACTTCACGGCGTTGTCCAGCAGGATGGAAACCAGCCGCCGCAGCTTGTCCCCGTCCCCCAGGACCAAAACGCCCTCCGCCACCCGGTACTCCAGGGGCTTCCCCGCCTCAAAGGCCACCGGCTCGAAGGCCAGGGCGCAGTCCTCCGCCGTCTCGGACAGGGAGACCTCCGCCAGCACGGGGGGCAGGGCCAGGTTGTCCGCCCGGGCCAGGGTCAGCATCTCCTCTACCAGGCGCTTCATCTGATGGGATTCGGAGAGGATGTTGTCCGTCCACCGGGCGGGCCGCTCCTCCAGGGGCAGGGCGGAGAGGAGCTCCGCGTTGGAGAGAATCACCGTCAGCGGCGTTTTCAGCTCGTGGGAGGCGTCGGAGAGGAATTGGCGCTGCTGGCTCCAGGCCCGCTCCACGGGGGCTGTCGCCCACCGGGCCAGGATGGCGGAAACCCCCAGCAGCAGCAAAAACGCCGCCAGGGCGATGACCAGATAGGACCCCATCATCTCCCGGAGCATGGCCCGCTCCATGGACATATCCACAAAGGCCATCCTCTGATAGAGCCCGTTGTCCCGCCGGAGATAGCGGAGGCTGTAGCTCTGAATCACGCCCTCCGGGGGCTCCTGGCCCAGGCAGTCCTCTAAAATGGCGGTGAGCTCCGCCGTGTCCTCCAGAGCGGCGTAGGTGCCGCCGGTGACGTAGGCGGTGCAGGCCCCCCCGCCGCCGGGCCAGACGCTGACGGTGAAATAGGGCAGCAGCACCTTGTCCCCGCCGATCTCCACGCCAATTTCCGGCCTTCGGCCGCCGGGGTCCTCCTGAATGACCCGGTGGAGCACCTCCCGGCTCAAGTCCTCCACGTTCCCCCGGAGGGCGGCGAAGATGGCGACGCAGACCACCGCCAGCACGGCGGTGACCATGGCCATGCAGACGGCCACGAATTTCAGCCGGAGCTTACGAATCATGCCTCCCATACCCCTTGTTGATAAGTTTGTGGAAATTGTGTAAAACCGCCAGAAGGCTGTGGATAAGATGGGCGGAACTCACAGTTGACGAAACGCCTGTTTCAGCCGTTCTCTTCCAGGCAGTAGCCTACCATGCGGATGGTGCGGATGCGGACCTTGGCGTGGATATGGGCCAGCTTCTTGCGAAGGAAGGAGATGTAAACCTCCACGTTGTTGTCCTCCGCGTTGGACTCATAGCCCCAGATCTTCAGCAGCAGGGACTCCTTGGTCAGCACCAGGTTCCGGTTCAGCATCAGCAGCTCGCAGATGTCAAACTCCTTCCGGCTGAGGCGGACGGACCGCTCCCCGCAGGAGAGGGTGAAGCTGTTCTTGTCCAGCCGCACGCCGCCGAATTCCAGGGCGTCGGGGTTCCGCAGCTCCGGCTGCCGCCGGGTCAGGGCCCGGACGCAGGCCAGCAGCTCCTTGGGGTCGAAGGGCTTGGTCAGGTAGTAGTCCGCCCCCCGGTCCAGCCCCTCCACCTTGTCGGCGGTCTCCGACCGGGCGGTGAGCATCAGCACCGGCGTGGAGGTCCCCGCCTCCCGGAGGCGGCGGAGCACCGTGAAGCCGTCCAGCCTGGGCAGCATCACGTCCAGCAATATCACGTCGTAAATGCCCGTCAGGGCGTCGTCCAGGCCGGACTCGCCGTCGTGGCGCACGTCGGCGGTGTATCCGTTCAGCTCCAGCAGGTCCTGAAGCGTGGCGGCCAGCCGGGTTTCATCCTCAATCACCAATACCCGCATGGGCGTTCCTCCTTATTCCCGGGAGTTCTCCTGCCCCTCCGCCGGGGCGGGGTCCTGGGCCGCGCCCCGCATCCCCGCCGCAGAGATGGTCATGACCGCGTCGATGCTGCCGGTGGCCAGGGCGTAGATGGCCCCGTCCTCCTCCAGCCGGACGTAGCGGCCGGACCCGTCGGGCATCCGGGCCCCCACGGCGAGGGTGATGGTCTGGTCCGCTCCATTGGCGGCGTACTCCACCTTTAAAATGGCGTCGGCGTTTGGAAAGCCGCAGATTTCCGCCGCCTCGTCGCTGGGGAAATAGTCCACGCACTTGGCCATGGACATGGTTTTCAAGTCGTACAGCAGGTCCTGGAGCAGGGGGCTGGCGGTGACGTTGTCGCTGCCCTCAAACCAGAGGGTGGACTGGTTCTCCCCGCCGGAGCTCCGGGCGTTCAGGACGACGGCGGGGCGCTCCGGCGTCTCTGCGGGCTCCTCCGAGTCTCCGGAGTTCTCCTCCCCGCCGTCTCCGTCCTCCTCCGCCGGGACGGGGCCCTGGATGGTGACGGCCCGGAGGTTCCCCTCGCTCAGGTCCGGCAGCTCCGGCAGGACGCACATGTCGTAGATGGGGGTCTGCATCAGCTTTACTAGGGTGTCGGCCACGATGTAGACCGTGGACTCGTCCCCGTTCATGCACATGTAATAGCTGTCCCCGTCGGTGGTGGTTTTGCCGAAGGCCAGGCTCTGCTCCCCGGTTCCCGCCGCGGCGGTGAGGGTGGCGGAGGGCGTGTCCAGGCCGTACTCCGACTTGTCCTCCCCGGCGGGCAGGACCTGTTGGAATTTCAGGGAGGCCAGGGCCTCCAGTATGGAGGTCACCGTGCCGTCGTCCAGCGGGAAGTCCGGCCCGTCTGCCCAGATCCACCGCCCGTCCTCGTCCAGGGCAAAGGAGAGGGTGGCGGAGCCGTTGTAGCAGCGCAGGGCGCTGTAGGCCCCCGGGTCCGCCGGGGCGCCGGCGGCAGTGATGCCGGCGGCGGCGGTCTTCCCCGCCAGGGCCTCCTCCCGGCCCTCCCGGTAGATCATGCCGAAGACGATCAGCAGGGCCAGGAACAGCGCCCCCGCGACGCTCAGCAGTATGGTGACGGTCCGTCTCTCTTTCCAGGTCATGAAGCGTCCTCCTGTGTCCAATCCGGCGGCGGGCCGCCGGGAAGTCGTTGTCATTGCGCGTATGGGCAGAGGTCATTATATCCCACGGGACCCGGATTTGTCAATTTTACGGCCCCAGGCTGAAAGCCGCCTGAAAAAATTTTCCCGGAAGGTTTACAGTTTATTTATAAAATATCCAGATTGATTTCAAATTTCCGGGGTATGCTGATACCATCCTCTGCGGAGGAGACACGATTTCCTCTCTTTCTGTTTCTTTTCCCTCTTTGCAGCCGGCGGCGGGACCCTTCCCGTCCGCCGGATTTTTTTGTGTTCCCCTCAGGTTCCCCGCTATTTTTCCGCGCCGTTTAATCGGTTGCCTGGGAGCAAGAACCTCTTGCAATGTGACGGAACGTCCGCTATAATAGGCTTGGACCAAATTGGTTGCCTATTATACAATTATCAGGCGGGGCGCGCCGTCTGAAAAAATAGGAGGAGACTGCTATGAGAGGTGTACACAGCGCGGTAGACGATATCCGCCGTACCGTATTTAAAGAAGTGGCCAAGCTGGCCTTCGAGGGCGGGGACCCCCGCCTGCTGGACCAGATCCCCCTGAAGATGATCCAGGGCGAGGTGGCCCGGCACCGCCACGACGTCTTCCTGGAGCGGGCCATTGTGGAGGAGCGGGTCCGCCTGGCCCTGGGCCTGAACATCCGCTACGCCGGGGAGACCATCCCCGTCAGCGAGGACCTTTTGTCCGCGGAGAAGTCCCAGAAGCACTTCCAGAACCCCTTGGTGAACATCATCCCCTTCGCCTGCAACGCCTGCCCGCCCAAGCAGCTCCGCATCACCGACAACTGCCAGGGCTGCATTTCCCACCCCTGCATGAACGTCTGCCCCAAGGACGCCATCTATATGGACAAAGACAAGCACTGCCACATTGACCAGGACAAATGCATCAAATGCGGCAAGTGCTTCAACCAGTGCCCCTACCGGGCCATCAGCAAGATCGAGCGGCCCTGCGCCGCCGCCTGCGGCATGGACGCCATCAAGTCCGACGAGCTGGGCCGGGCCCAGATCGACTATGACAAGTGCGTCTCCTGCGGCATGTGCCTGGTGAACTGCCCCTTCGGCGCCATTGCCGACAAGAGCCAGATCTACCAGGTCTGCCAGGCCCTGCACAAGGGCGAGAAGGTGGTGGCCTGCGTGGCCCCGGCCTTCGTTGGCCAGTTCGGCAAGGACGCCACCCCCGCTAAGATCCACGCCGCCATGAAGGTGCTGGGCTTCTACGACGTGGTGGAGGTGGCCATCGGCGCGGACCTGTGCACCGTGGAGGAGGCCCACGACTTCCTGGAGGAGGTCCCCGCCAAGCAGCCCTGGATGGGCACCAGCTGCTGCCCCGCCTGGAGCGTCATGGCGAAGAAGCTCTATCCCGAGTTTGCCGACTACATCTCCATGGCCCTGACCCCCATGGTCATCACCGCCCGGATGGTGAAGAAGGACCACCCGGACGCCAGGGTGGTTTTCATCGGGCCCTGCTCCGCCAAGAAGCTGGAGGCCAACCGGCGGACCATCCGCTCCGACGTGGACTTTGTGCTGACCTTTGAGGAGATGCTGGGCATCTTCGACGCGGCGGACATCGACTTCACCAAGCTCCGGGCCAATCCCGAGGACGAGATGGACGAGGGCACCGGCATGGGCCGGGGCTTCGCCGTGGGCGGCGGCGTGGCCGCCGCCGTGGTGGAGGCCGTCAAGCACATTGACCCGGACCGGAAGATCCCCATTGAATACGGCGACGGCCTGAAGAACTGCCGGAAGATGCTGGCCATGGCCAAGGCGGGCAAGCGGGACGGCTACCTGCTGGAGGGCATGGGCTGTCCCGGCGGCTGCGTCGCCGGCGCGGGCACCATCCGCCCGGTGCGGGACAGCATGATGACCGTGGAGAAGTTCAAGAACGAGGCTCCCTCCATGAGCTGCACGGAGAGCCCCTACCTGGACCGGCTGGAGGAAGTGGAGCAGAAATACGAGATCAACCGCCACGACTGAGCCCTGGGAAATGGCCCGCCCCCGCGCGGGCCATCTCCGGTTTCTGGGCCGGGCCGAAATTAAAAACAATCCGTGAATTTCGCTCAAATTTTAATTTTGTAGCATTTGCAACTAGCGGTCTTTCCCCGAACCTGATATACTCTTGTCACTGCCTGAACAGTACATGAAAACTTATAAATTCTAAGGAGGAATCTGATTATGAAAAAGTGGGTCTGCCCTGTCTGCGGTTATGTTCACGAGGGAGACGCCGCCCCTGAGAAGTGCCCCCAGTGCGGCGTTCCCGGCGCGAAGTTCAAGGAGCAGGGCGCGGAGATGGCCTGGGCCGCCGAGCATGTGGTCGGCGTGGGCAAGACCTTCGGCGCGGACGTCCCCGCCGAGGTCCAGAAGGAAATCATCGACGGCCTGAACGCCAACTTCACCGGCGAGTGCACCGAGGTGGGCATGTATCTGGCCATGGCCCGTGTGGCCCACCGGGAGGGCTATCCCGAGATCGGCCTGTACTGGGAGAAGGCCGCCTATGAGGAGGCTGAGCACGCCGCCAAGTTCGCCGAGCTCCTGGGCGACGTGGTGACCGCCAGCACCAAGAAGAACCTGGAGATGCGGGTGGAGGCCGAGAACGGTGCCACCGCCGGCAAGTTCCAGCTGGCCAAGCTGGCCAAGCAGTACAACCTGGACGCCATCCACGACACCGTGCATGAAATGGCCCGGGACGAGGCCCGCCACGGCAAGGCGTTTAAGGGCCTGCTGGAGCGGTTCTTCAAGTAATCTCTCAATCCCCTAAAAGGGGTCCCCGCCGGAGCCCAGCGTTAGCGGGTCCGGTGGGGAGAGGACGAGCATCGTAGTGAGGGAGCCTTCGCGCTTGCGCGGAGGCGAGTGATACGAAGATTGTGAGGACGAAATGGACAAGTATGTCTGCCCCTGCGGGTATGTCTATGACCCCGCCGTTGGCGACCCCGACAACGGCGTCGCTCCCGGCACTCCCTGGGACCAGGTCCCCGAGAGCTGGGTCTGCCCCATCTGCGAGATGGGCAAGGACGTGTTCGAGAAGGAATAAGCGCACAGCAGAGGGCGGAGCCGTTCGGCTCCGCCCTTTTTTGCGGAAAGCGGGCCGGGAGGTAATCCGGCTCAGGCGGCAAGAGTTTGCTCAACCCAAAACAGCCGCGTCGTTTCCCGGCATATCCCTTCATGCGCGTTATAGTCGGCGCAGTTGAAAAGTATCCAATGGATTCTTTTCAACGAAGCGCTGCTATGCAGCGCTTCGTCCCGCATATGCGGCCTTTTGCGCCTGACTTCATAGGAAACGCATACGCGCCTTGCGCGCCGGCGGACCAACGGTCCGCCGGTTGAAAAGGAGCTTTGCTCCTTTTCAACTGCGTTGACTATATCCGGAATAAGGTCCCCGGCCTTTTATTCGGAAAAGCGTATGGAATTGGTGACGGTTTCACAGAGGGTAAAAAAGTCCTCCCGGTCCGTATCCTCGGGCACAGAGATTATCAAGACCAAGTTTATAATGCCGCCGTCATCCACAAAGCCGCCATAGTTTTTATATTTGTAGCCCAGCTCCGTAATGAGCTCCCCAAAGGAATCGTCTGCCGCGGCATAGGAAAAGCCATAGCTCTCCGGAGAGGAAAAGCTGTCCAGCAAATCAAAGGTCTGATACATCTCGCTCCAGCTGACGATTTCGTCAGCCAGGTCCAAACTCTCAAATCCCTCATACAGAATAGCGGGATCCTTTCCCGCCAGATGAAAGAGCTCTTCGGTCCTGCTCAGAGAGGAGATTCGCGAACACATAAATACGATCGCGCTGTCCCCGGTACTTATAGAATAATTTACTTCATCTTCCGCAATCACGTTGGATTTCCCCTCCGTGCCGAAGGCCGCGGGGCAGTCAAACTCAATGCCAAAGAGGGGGATTTCATGGGTCCGGCACTCAATGGCATCCTCCTCCGCCGGCGCGTCCTCTTCCTTCAGCGGCGCGTCCGCCTCCACCGGCACGTCTGCCTTCACCGGCAGGTCTGCCTTCACCGGCGCGTCCTCTTTGCTTTCCGCCGGTTCCGAACGTTCACTGGCTGGGTTCCGCTCCCCCGGCGTTTCTGTTTCCGCCACCCACATCAGCCCGCCTGAAAGCATAACCATGCTCAGCAGCATCCCGATCACCGGCGGGATTTTGGAGTCCCAGTTTCGGACGCGGACAACCAGCCAAATCAAATACCCGATAAAACCGGCGGCCCCAATCAAAGTCAGCAGTCCTCCCATTTCATGCGCTCCTTCTTCTCTTTAAATTCTTAGGCCGCAAGGCTCCTGTGGAACGCACCTTATTATATCACAACTATAAGTTGTTTTCAAGCTCGTTTAACAACAGAATAGATTTATATTTTACACCCAGTGGTTGTTATGATAGTTCCGGGGTGATTCATGTGGTGAAAAACCTGCGGAAGCTGCGGCTGGGAATGGGCCTCAGCCAGCAGCAGCTTGCAGACGTGATCGGAACCAGCCAGCAGTCCATCAACAAATATGAAAACCACAATGTGGAGCCGGACATTGCCGCCCTCATAAGGCTGGCGGATTATTTCGGGGTAAGCCTGGACGATTTGGTGGGCCGCGCCCCGGCGGCGGACCGCCGCCTCCTGGAAGAGCTGGAGCTGTCCCGGGAGGAGGCGGCTCTGGTCCGGGATTACCGGGCCCTGTCGAAGGAGGAAAAAAGCAGCATCCTGCTGGTGCTGAAAAACTATCTGAAGAACAGGCAAAAGCCGCCGGAACCCTGATGTTCCGGCGGCTTTCCGCAAATGGTTTATTCTTGACCCGCTTCTCCCTCTCCCCAGGGCCGGTAGGCCGAGGTCAGCACCCGCTCCGCCACCGGCGCGTCGGGCTTTTCCACCCGGAGGAGGATCTGCTCCCCGGCGATTTTCCCCAGCTCCACCACCGGCTGGACAATGCGGTCCACCTGGTCGTAATAGAACTCGTACGCGTGGGTGTCATAATCCACAAAGCTCACCAGCTCCAGGTCCCGCCGGGGCTGGATGCCCTTCCCCCGGAGGTAGGCGATGGTGACGGAGGCCATGAGCCCCTGGCAGACTAAAATAGCGTCGCAGCCCCGCTCCAGCAGCCGGTCCAGGCAGGGCGGGGCGCTGTTTTCCATGGAGTCTCCGTAAAGGATCAGGTTCTCGTCCAGGGGCAGGCCGCAGTCCTTCATGGCCGCCCGGTAGGCGGCAATCCGCTCCTTGGTGGTGGAGAGCCGGGGCAGGCCGCCGACAACGCCGATGCGCCGCGCTCCCTGGGCCGCCAGGCGGCAGACGCTGCGGTAGATGGGCTGGAAGTTGGAGACGGAGACGGAGGAGTATTTCTGGCTGTCAAAGGTCCGGTCCACCAGCACCACCGGGAAGCCGGCGGGAATCAGGCCGTCCAGGCGGGCGAAGTCCTCCATGGTGCTGGCGACCAGGAGCCCGTCCACCAGGCCCGCGGTGAGGAGGCGGAGGTTTGTCTCCTCCCGGTCCATGTTCTCCTTGGTGTTGGCGATGATGAGGTGATACCCCTCGGCGGAGAGGACGTTTTCCGCCGACTCGATGATGGTGCCGAAAAACTTGTTGGAGATATCGGGGACGATGAAGCCGATGGTCCGCTTCTTCCCCGTGCGGAAGCTCCGGGCGGAGGCGTCCGGGGTGTAGCCCAGCTGGCGGATGGCCTGATAGACCTTCTCCTTGGTGTCGCCGGAGACATAGCGGGTGTTGTTGATGGTGTGGGAGACCGTGGCGGTGGAGACCCCTGCCAGCCGGGCCACGTCGCTGATGGTGACTTTCATAGACCGGATCCTTTACGTAAGAAAAAGTCGCTGGCTGCGTTTAAAGTGTAGTATAAGACAGGTTTTGATTCCCGTCAAGCGTTTTTGACGCGTTTTGACAGGAAAATTTTTCCCTTGCCAAGGCCGCCGCCCTGTGCTATACTCTTCCCCGGCAGGTGCCATCACCCTGCCTGCCTCTCTCAGGAGGGGCAGACTAAAAAAATGGAGGAATTTCATCATGTCCAAGACCCGTTTCAGCACCCGGAGGCTGGCCCTGGCCGGCCTCGTCGCCGCCGTCTACGCGGCGGCCACCCTGATCCTGCCCATCCCGCAGTACATGGGCGTCCAGTTCCGCGTGGCGGAGGCCATGACGGTGCTGCCCTTCCTGTTTCCGGAGGCCGTTCCCGGCCTGGCGGTGGGCTGCTTCCTGGCAAACCTGCTGGGCTCCCCCATCATGCTGGACTGGGTGTTCGGCACCTTGGCGACGCTTCTGGCGGCGCTCTGGAGCCGGAGAATGCCCAACCTGTACCTGGCCGCCCTGCCGCCGGTTGTCTGCAACGCGGTGATCGTGGGGGCGGAAATCGCCTGGTTCATCGTCCAGGACGGCGGTGCCTTCTGGCCCGCGTACGCCTTGAACGCGCTGACCGTGGGACTGGGAGAGCTGGCGGCGTGCTGCCTTCTGGGCATCCCCCTGGCGCGGCTGCTGGAAAAGACCCTGCGTGCCCAGGGCCGTCTGGAGGCCCGGTGAGACGCGAACGAACAGGGACCGCGAAAGCGGTCCCTTCGTTATGCCCGGCGGTCCGGGCCAATGGAAATATTCCCGTTCCCGCCCCGGGGCGCCCTGCGCCCTTCTCCGGCCCTTTCCCGCCGGAGCGGTAAAATTTTTAAAATTCTCAAAAACCTGAGACAAGGCCCCTTCTCCCGTCGTACAATGAGTGAGAGTACTCCCAACCAAACAAGAGACGAGGACGGCATATGGACAAGGCCCGTTTCACCGCCGCCGCGCGGCAATATCAGAATATGGTCTACCGGACGGCCCTTCACGCCCTGGGCAGTCCCCAGGACGCGGACGACGCCGTGCAGGAGGTCTTTTTGCGCCTCTTCCGGTACAAGGAGCCCTTTGCGGGAGAGGAGCACCTGCGGCGCTGGCTGCTGCGGGTGACGGTAAACTACTGCCGGGACGTGCTGAAAAGCCCCTGGCGCAAGCGCCGGGTCTCCTGGGAGGAGCTGCCGGAGACCCCGGTCTTCGACAAGCCCGGGCAGGCGGCCCTGTACCGGGAGGTCATGGCCCTGCCGGAGAAGTACCGGACGGTGCTGAACCTCTTTTACTACGAGGAGCTCAGCGTCCGGGAGATCGGGGAGCTGCTGGGCGTGGGGGATTCCACGGTGACCACCCGGCTGGCCCGGGCGAGGCGGCGGCTGAAGGAACGATTGGGGGAGGACTGGCAGGATGAGTAACGAACGGTTTTACCAGGAGACCTTCTCCCAGGTCCATGGGACCGCGGAAATTCGATGGGAGGACTATGAGATGATGAGACGCGGAAGGGGCTTGAAGTGGATCGTGACCCTGGCGGCGGCGGCGGCCCTGCTGGCGGCGCTGTCCGTCCTGGCGGTGGCGGCCAACTTCTTCGGCCTGCGGGACGTGCTGCTGCCGGAGAAGCACAGCGTGTATGTGACGGATGAGGACGGGGTGGTGGTCCCCGGGGAGCGGGAGTTCAAGGACTTCGTCAGCCTCTCCGGCTGGGCGGACACCCCGGAGAGCAGGGCCCTGGCGGAGTGGCAGGCGTTTTTGGAGGGCTATGACCAGGACGGGGCCATCATCGCTGAAATCGGCAACGAGCCCACGGGCTTTGAGGAGCGCTATGGACACTACCTGGTCTACACCCAGGAGATGGCCGGCAAGCTGGAGGAGATCGTCGCGAGGTATGAGCTGAAGCTCCATGAGTGGATGGAGGTAGTCCTGCCGGAGACCTGGCCGCAAGCCGTGGGAGGCTTCTTCCGGGAGAACGTCGTCCCCTATTCCGGCTATATCTACGAAAACGGCACCTTCCGCTTCGACGGCGACGCGGAGCTGGGCGCGGGGGAGCTGAAGGGCTATGGAACCATCGAGTACCAGTTCAGCCGCTCCGTCAAGGGGACCTTTGACGACGTGGCGCTGAATATCGGCGACCTGGGCGATTTCGAGGAGTGGGGCTTTCAGGCGGCGGACGGGACCTCCGTCACCCTGGGCCTGGGAGCCCGGAACCGCTCGCTGATCCTGGCGGACCTGGGGGACAGCTTCGTCCTGGTGAACGTGCTGACAGGCCGGGAGGGGGACGGCGCCTTTTCCTCCGGCCCCATTGGAAGGGCGGAGCTGGAGGCCCTGGCGGACAGCTTTGTCTACTCCGCCCTGACCCCGGTCCGGGAGCCGGACCGGGACGCCATTCTGGAAGCGAATGCCCGGTGCATGGAGGAGCTGGAAAACCAGCCCGCCGGGGAGACCCCGGCGGAGGCTGAGGACCCCCTGTACGCCCGGACGGGCATGCGGCCCGAGGCGGCCCGGGACTTTGTGCTGCTGCTGGCGGAGCGGATTGAGGAAGGGCGCAGGACGGAGGTCGCGAACATGCTGGCCTACCCCGCCCAGGCGGAGGTCTCCGCCGGAACCTTTACGGTGAACTCGCCGGAGGAATTCCTCCCCTATTACGACGAGGTGATCGGGCAGAACCGCCTGGGCCTCTCCACGGCCATGACCTGGGAGCCCACCCCGCAGGAGCCCTGGATTATTGGCGATGGCAGGGGCCTTGCCGCCGTGGCGGAGGGGGCCGTGTGGTTCGGCCTGGTGGAGGAGAGCGTCATCCGCGTTTTCACCATCGAGACGGACCAGGCCGCCGTCCGGTACGGCACGGGCCCGGAGGAGTCCCCGGACCCCGGCGAGGATGCGCTGTACAACCGGACCGGCATTTCCACGGAAGCTGGACGGGCGTTCGCCCTCCGGCTGGCGGACCTGATCGCGGACGGACAGAAGGAGGAGCTTGCGGACCTTTTAGTTTACCCCGCCCAGGTGAAAACCGTCAACGGGGAGTTTGTTGTGAACACGCCGGAGGAGTTCCTGGAGCACTATGACGAAACCATAGGAGGCAGTGGGCGGGGGACCCTCGCGGCGGACCTCCGGGCGGACCCGGAGCCCTTTGCCGGCGGCAGCGGCCTGGCCTCCGCCGCCAATGGGGCCGTTTGGTTCGGGCAGGCGGAGGACGGCAAGATTCAGGTCTTTACCCTCCAGTCGGACGTGTGGCAGTGGAGCGTCCGGTATTGGGGAGAGCAGCCGTAAATTCGGAAAAGGACCGGGAACGCAGGTTCCCGGTCCTTTTTTCGTAGCTTCTTACAGGTCTTCCATCAGGGCCGACAGCCCCTCGTGAAACCGGCCCACATGGAGGCCGTCCACAAAGCGGTGGTTCAGCTCCAGGGAGATGTGGAGGACCTTCCGCTCCCCCTCCCGGGCATACTTCCCCCAGGCGATCCGGGGCACGGCGTCGCCGGGGTCGAAGTCCCGCTCGTTGGTCAGGGCCGTCAGCTCCACCCAGGGAAGGCAGGTGAAGTAAATCAGGTCCAGGCTGTCCTCCTGGTCCAGGAAGGAGGTCTGGGCGGCGCTCTTGGCCTTGGCGGCGGCGCAGAAGGTTTGGATATTTTCTTCCATGGGCAGAGTGACGATATGGAACTGCTCCGCGCCGGGCTTCAAATCCGTGAAGCTGGGGTTCCGCCGGTCGAAGAGGACCAGGTCCTCCCCCCGGAGGGCATAGCGGAACGCCTCCACCTCATTCACCGCCCGGGTGCAGAGGTAAACCAGGGAATGATAGAAGGAGAGGCGGTTCTCCTTGGCGAATTGGTACAGCCGCGTCACGTCCTGGCGGAAGGTGACGCTGAAAAAGGGCTGGGACATGGGGGAGAAAAAGCCGAACAGCTCCCGCCGGGGCCAGGCGGCCCGGTCAATGATCTGGGTCATGGAAAACCCTCCTTTCTTATGAGGACAGTATACCAGACGGGACGGAAATTGCAAGGCTCTCCCCCCTTCATGCTTTGTTCCGGAAAAAGAATTGAATCGCGGGTGCGGTTGTGTTATACTGTCCTTTAAGGAAGCACTGATTAAATCAACGTGTGCAGATTTGCGCCAGAAATTTCTGCTGGCAAGGAAGAAAATCGCAGGAATCCTGACGGATTTCAAGATTTTCCAACGCAGTCCAGCGGGAATTTATGGCGTGAAGCTGTGTGCGGGGATTTCATCAGTGGTTCCTTAAAATTGCGGACGCGTGAAGAAACAGGAGGACGGCATGAACATCCGTTTATTGATACTGCTTTTGCTTTCCCTGGCGCTGACGGCCTGCGGGGCGGAAAGGGGCCCGGAGGAGACTGCGGACCCGCCTCAAACCGTCCGGCCGGCGGAGGAGCCGCCGGAGGATACTTCGCCGGACGAGCCGGAGGGCCCGGCCTCCGCGCGGGGGATTCCCCCTCTGGAGGGGACGCCCCTGACGGAGGAAGAGCTGGCCCAGGTCAACGAGGCGTTCAATGCCTATGGGAAACCGGACGGCGGTAGACGAGACCCTGGAGGCCTGCGCCGGAATTACCTCGGCGGATTTGAAGAATACCGGCTGGATTTTATACCTCCCGGACTACGACGCGTATTATAACTTCACCAGCGATTACGGCCCCGGCTGGTTCGAGGCTGCGGAGGGCGTCCGGGACGGCGATACGGCGCGCCTCCGCCCGGAAGCCCTGTGGCATGAGGAGGGCGAAGTGGTCCGGGAGCTGACCCCCCGGGAGGAGGACGGCCGCTGGCTGATTCAGTCCTTCCGCTTCCTTCCCGCCGGAAACGGCTGACCCGAATCCACCGTGAAAAAACAAACCGAAAGGCGGACGAGCCATGAATCTCTGTGACCGGGAGACCCTCCGCGCCCTGCTGGGGCGGCACGGCTTCCACTTCACCAAGTCTATGGGACAAAACTTCCTTATCGACCCGGATGTCCCGGCGGCAATATCCGCCGCCTCCCGGGCGGACAGGACCTGCGGCGTGCTGGAAATCGGGCCGGGCGTGGGATGCCTGACGGCGGAGCTGGCGGGCCGGGCGGGAAAGGTGGTCTCCATAGAGCTGGACAAAAGGCTCCTCCCCGTGCTGGCGGAGACCATGGCCCCTTATGACAACGTGGAGATCATCCCCGGGGACGCGCTGCGGCTGGACCTCCAGGCCCTGGCGGCGGAGAAGCTCCCGGGCCTCCGGCCCCTGGTCTGCGCGAACCTCCCCTACAACATCACCACTCCGGTGCTGACGAAGCTGGCGGAGGCCCCCTGCTTTGAGAGCGTCACCGTGCTCCTCCAAAAGGAGGTGGCCCGGCGGCTGGCGGCTCCCCAGGGCTCCTCGGACGGCGGGGCCTTTACCCTCTGGCTGCAATACCACATGGAGACGGAGGTCCTCTTCGACGTTCCCGCGGCAAAATTCTTCCCCGCCCCCAAGGTGGACTCCGCCGTCCTGCGCTGCGTCCGGCGGGTGAAGCCCGCCGTGGAGGCGGGGGACGAGGCGTTTTTCTTCCGGGTAGTGCGGGGGGCCTTCCTGCTGCGGCGGAAGACCCTGGCCAACAGCCTCGCCGCCGCTTTGCCGGAGATGGGCCGGGAGGCGGTCCAGGCGGCGCTTGAGGACTGCGGCCTCCCGCCCTCTGTCCGGGGGGAGAGGCTGACCCTGGAAGACTTCGCCCGGTTGGCGGCGGCGCTGCGAAAGCGGCTTTGAGAAAAAGGAGATCCGAATGGAAGAGAAGAATAAGATTCAGATTGTGGAAAAGTCCGTGAAAACGGGCGTTACATTCGGAAGCGCCCTGGCAATGGTCATCAGCTATACCAACTGGCATTCCGTGGGCTGGGCCGTTATACACGGCCTGATGAGCTGGGTATACGTTGTGTACTATGTTCTGCGGTATTGACGGAGCGCGGGGAACTTGAAAAAGGAGATCACGATGGAAAATTATTTTCAGCCCAGCCTTCCCCGGGACCGGCTCCTGGAGATCAGCTCCATTGGCCTGGCCCACATGGGGGACGCGGTGTTTGAGCTGCTGGTCCGCGCCTGGCTCTGCGCCCACGGCGGGGCCACGGGCCGGGGAATGCACCGGGCCGCAGTCAGCCTGGTTTGCGCCGAGTCCCAGGCGGAGAAGGCGGAGAAAATCCTCCCCCTTCTGACGGAGGAGGAGCGGGGCGTCTTCCGCCGGGGTCGGAACGCCCAGATCCACACCGTCCCCCGCCACGCCAGCCGGGCCCAGTACAGCGAGGCCACGGCCCTGGAGGCGCTGCTGGGCTGGCTCTACCTCCGGGGGGAGACGGAGCGGATCAACGACCTGTTTTGCGCGATGATGGAGGAGGACGCCCATGGCAATTGACGCGATCTGCTTACAGGCCGTGGTGGAGGAGCTGCGGCCCCAGCTTCTGGGCCTCCGGGTGGACAAGGTGCAGCAGCCCGCCCGGGACCAGGTGGTCCTCCTCTTCCGAGGAAAGCGGCTGCTGCTGAACGCCGGAGCGGGGGCTCCCCGCCTCCAGCTGACGGAGCTGGCCCGGGACAACCCGGCGGAGCCGCCCATGTTCTGCATGCTGCTGCGAAAGCACCTCGCCGGGGCCCGGGTGGCGGGCCTGGCCCAGCCCCCCCTGGAGCGGCTGGTAAGCATCGAGTTCGACGCCTCCGACGAGCTGGGCCGGTCCGGGAAGCGGACGCTGGTGCTGGAGGCCATGGGCCGGCGGTCCAACCTCATTCTTCTGGACGGGGAGGGCCGGGTCATCGACAGCCTCCGCCGGGTGGACGCGGACATGTCCGCCGCGCGCCAGGTCCTGCCGGGCCTCTTCTACCAGCCCCCCGCCTCCACGGGCCGTCTGCCCTTTCTGGAGGAGACGGAGGAGGGCTTCGCCGCCCGCTTCGCCGCCGCCCCGGCGGAAAAGACCCTGGACGGCTTCCTGCTGGACCAGTACTTCGGCCTCTCCCCCCTCATGGCCCGGGAGCTTGGGTTCCGGGCGGCGGGGGACGCGGATACCCGGGTCTTCCAGCTGGGCGGCCCCGGCCCCCTGTGGCGGGCCCTGGAGGAGTTCTCCGGCCGGGTCCGGGAGAACCGCTTCACCCCCGTGTGCCTGTTCCGGGACGGCAAGCCCCTGGACTTCGCCTGCGTCCCCGTGGGCCAGTACGGCGGCGCGGCGGAGAGCGTGGCCTACCCCAGCTTTTCCGCCCTGCTGGACGCCTTCTATGAGGCCCGGGAGCGGCAGGAGCGCGCCCGCCAGCGGGGGGCGGACCTTCTCCGGGCGGCCGCAACGGCCCGGGACCGCCTCCGGCGGAAGCTGGCCCTCCAGGAGAAGGAATACGCCGAGACCCAGAACCGGGACAAGCTCCGGATACAGGGGGATCTGATCACCGCCAGCCTCTACCGGATGGAGCGGGGCCAGTCCCGCCTGGAGTGCGAGAATTACTATGAGGATAACGCCCCCGTCACCGTTCCCCTGGACCCCCTGCTGACGCCCCAGCAGAACGCCGCCAAATACTACAAGCGCTACGCCAAGGCCAAGACGGCGGAAAAGTATCTCCGGGAGCAGATGGACCTGGCCCGGCGGGACCTGGAGTACCTGGAAAGCGTCCTGGCGGAAATCGCCCAGGCGGAGACGGAGCAGGATTTCCTGGACATCCGCGCCGAGCTGCGGGAGGCGGGCTTTCTCAAAAAGCAGGGGAAGGGCAAAAAGGACAAATCCCGCCCCGCCGCCCCCTGGGAGTTCCGTACCAGCTCCGGCCTCCGGGTGCTGGTGGGCCGGAACAACCGGCAGAATGACAAGCTGACCCTGAAGGACGCGGACCGCCGGGACCTCTGGCTCCACACCCAGAAGATCCACGGCTCCCATGTCATCCTCCGCTGTGCCGGGCAGGCTCCCGCGGAGGAGGATATCGTCCAGGCGGCGATGCTGGCGGCCTGGTTCTCCCAGGCCCGGGAGAGCGGGAACGTCCCGGTGGATTACACGGAGGTCCGGAACGTGAAAAAGCCCGCCGGAGGGCGGCCGGGCATGGTGATTTACACGACCTGCCGCACCGTGAACGTCACGCCGGAGGAAGCCGCGGTGAAGCGGCTGCGGGTGAAATAGGGCGTGGAAAAGCCCCGCCGGCATGGTTGGCGGGGCGAATCCTGTTTGGGCTTTTGTGAACAGGGCCTAGGCCTTGTTTGAAAATTGACGGAATGCCCAACGGTGAGAGATTTTTTCGCCAATCAAGGCAAATTTTCGCGGGCGGGCTGACGCCCGGCAAGAAAATTTAACGCAGAGTGGCGGAAAAAGATCCGCCGTTTTGGGCGTTTAGACTTTTTTCAAACAAGGCCTAGGGAAACCGCTTCCCGGCAAACAGGAAAAAACCTTAGAGCCGTTGAGGCTCTAAGGTTTGAATCTGGTGGACGATACAGGACTCGAACCTGTGACCCCCTGCACGTCAAGCAGGTGCTCTAGCCAGCTGAGCTAATCGTCCGAAACGAACATATATAAGATACACGAACTCTCTCCATTTGTCAAGCCCTTTCTTGCGCTTTTCTTTTTTTTCTGCTATACTGCCCCTATAAAGCGAAAAAGGAGCTGAGCCCATGAGAAGATCCGCCCTGGTCACCGGGGCCTCCCGGGGCATCGGGAGGGCCGTCGCCGCCGTCCTGGCCCGGGAGGGCTGGGCCGTCTGCGTCAACTATCTGGAACGCCGGGACGCCGCTGAAAGCCTGGTCCGGGAGCTCCGGGCCCAGGGGCGGGCGGCCATGGCCTTTCAGGCCGACATCGCGGACCGGGAGTCCGCGGACGCCTGCGTCCGGGCCGCGTCGGAGGAGCTGGGCCCCGTGGAGCTGCTGGTCAACAACGCGGGGATCTCCCGCCAGGGGCTTTTTCAGGACCTGGACGACGCGGCCTGGGACCGCCTCCTGGCGGTGAACCTCACCGGGCCCCGGAACGCCGTCCTGGCGGTCCTGCCCCACATGCTCAGCGAGAAGCGGGGGTGCGTTGTGAACATCTCCTCCATGTGGGGCCTCCGGGGGGCCAGCTGCGAGGCGGCCTACGCCGCCACAAAGGCGGGGGTCATCGGCCTCACCCGCTCCCTGGCCCTGGAGCTGGCCCCGTCGGGCATCCGGGTGAACTGCGTGGCCCCTGGGTGCGTGGAGACGGACATGGTGCGGGTCCTGGGAGAGGACACCCGGCGCATGCTGGCGGAGGAGACCCCCCTGGGCCGCCTGGGGAGGCCGGAGGACGTCGCGGAGGCCGTGGCCTTCCTGGCCTCGGAAAAGGCGGCGTTCATCACCGGGCAGGTGCTGGCCGCCGACGGGGGCTTTGTGGTGTGAGCCCTGCCTCCAAGAACAGGAGAGGTCAAATGCGAAAGGAAGCGCCCCGCCTGGTTGACAGGCGGGGCGCTTTGCGTTATTCCATATAGCCCAGGCTGTCCCGCAGGACGGCTACCATGCGCTGGTAGTCCAGGAGGCCGGCCGCGTAGTCCTTGACGCTCTTTCTGACCGGCCAGTCGGTCCCGTGGACCTGGTTGTAAGCCTGCGTCATCGTCCGCAGGGCCTCTGTGGCGTTCTCCTTTGTGACGCTGCCGCTCCGGACCCGGTCCGCGCTCGTCCTGCCGCCAGCCTCGTTGGACACATAGGTGTACTCCACCTCGTCCAGGTTTTCCACCAGCGCCAGAAGCTGGTACAGGTAGGCCCGCATCAGCCGCCACTGGCCGCTGCTGAAATTGACGGGCTCCGTAAAGTCCACCGTCAGCCGGTAGGGCTCATTGCTGGTATGCAGGGAAAAGGTGCATGGTCCCAGCCTCTGCCGGATCTCCAGCAAATCGATCAGCCGCCCCATGGCGGAGGCGTCGCCGCAATAGGGCGTTTTCGCGTCGATCAGGTCCTGTGTTTTGGGCGAGATCACCAGGCCCTCTTTCCAAATCAGCCGCCCGGAGACCCCTCCCAGCCAGACCTCCCGCACCAGGTCCAGCGAGACGCCCACAATACCGCCGCCGTCGCGGAACAGCGGCGAGGCCAGCACATCTCTCGCGTAGATGGAGGCGGCCCCGTCCTCCACCTCCACCTTCCAGCCGTGGAAGGCGCTGCCCGAACTCACGGACATCAACGACACATAGAGGACATGGTCTGTCTGCCGGATCTCCGTCACCGCCACGGACTGGGCCTGGAGGGGCGTGCCGATGACGAAGACCTTCAGCCCCAGCGCCGCCAGGAGGCCCACGGCGGTGGCGGTTACCGACACGATAATCCGCTTCCGGTTCGCCCGCTTCACCTGTTTCAGGAAGTCCACCTCTTTCTCCGGCTCCTCCGTCCTTACCGCCGGGGCGGTCATGGCCTCTTTTTCCGCCGTACACGCCGGGCAGGCTTCCAGGTGCCGCTCCACCGCCGCCCGGGCTTCCTCCCCCAGGAGGTTTTCCACATAGCTGGGCAACAAATCCCGCACCACGCCGCAGGTTAAATCATTCTTCATCGTTCGCGCCTCCGTTCCTGAGTTTCTCCTTGCTCCGGTAAAAGGTCACCCGGGCCCAGGTCTCCGTCTTTCCGCATACGTCCCCGATCTCCCGGAAGCTCAAGCCCCCAAAGGCCCGGAGGTACACCACCTCCCGCTGGCGCTCCGGCAGGCGGTGGACCAGCCGGAGAAGCTCCATCCGGCCCTCCCGCTCCAAAAGCCCCTCCTCCGCCGAGGGTCCGGGGGCTTCGGGAAGGTCCTCCGGGGGAACCGGGGCCTCCCGCTTCCGCTTGCGCAGGTGCTGGAACCATAAATGCTTGGCAATCTGGCAGAGCCAGACGGAGACCTTGCAGGACCCGTCAAAGCGGTCTACAGACCTGACGGCCTGGTAAAAGGTCTCCTGGGTCAGCTCCTCGGCGAGGCCCGGGTCATGGCACTGGGCCAGGAGGAATTTGTAAACCGTCTGGGCATGCCGCTGATAGACTTTTTCCATGTCCTCCAAAGGAGCTCACCCTCTTTCGCCAGGCCCTGCCCGGCCCCGTTTCTGTCTATATATCCCCCGGAGGGGTGGAACGTTACAGGGAATTTTGACGAATTGTCCTTGCAATTTTCTGCCGGACAGGTCAGGCCTCGTTTGAAAAATGGCAAAACGCCGTCTTGGGGCATCTTTTTCCGCCAGGACTGCGTTGATTGGATGACGGATTTCAAGGTTTTTTAAGGAAGCACTGATTTAGGCCTTGTTTGAAAAATGGCAAAACGCCCAAAACGGCGGATCTTTTTCCGCCACTCTGCGTTAAATTTTCTTGCCGGGCGTCAGCCCGCCCGCGAAAATTTGCCTTGATTGGCGAAAAAATCTCTCACCGTTGGGCATTCCGCCAATTTTCAAACAAGGCCTAATCAACGCGTGCAGATTTGCGCCAGAAATTTTTGCTGGCAAGGAAGAAAATTGCAGGAATCCTGGCGGATTTCAAGATTTTCTGACGCAGATCAGCGGAAATTTATGGCGTAAAGATGTGCGCGGGGATTAAATCAGTGCTTCCTTAACGCAGTCCAGACGGAAAATTTGGCGGCAAGACGTGCGTGGGGATTTATTCAGTGCTTCCTTAAGGAAGCACTGATTAAATCAACGTGTGCAGATTTGCGCCAGAAATTTC
>CAJTVF010000008.1 GCA_910579435.1 uncultured Oscillibacter sp. | reverse complement strand
CGGCCTACCTGCTCAATCAGATTTTCCCAGTAATCTTTCATGGGCCATCGCCAGCAGTTGCTGTCTGTCCCTGGGTCATCGACATACCGGACGTAGTTCACCAGGACGCCCCGGAACAGCAAGCCAATCGGAGCCGGGTCAAAGCAAAACGCCTCCGCCCGCTCGTCCCGGAGCTGCAGCTCCACCCGGACCCAGTGCTGGCCTTCCGGCAAGCCCCGTTCTGCCGCTTTGTCATAAATGCGAATTAAGACCGCGCTTCCTTGTTTTTGTTGTTCCAAACCTCAACTGAGGCCTCCGGCATCCTGACACCCTGACTGTATTACAAGAATCGTGCTGCAGCAGCTCACCGTCAGCCGGGCATGTAATACATTCCCTTCCCCGCCTGGGGGCGACTGAACAAAATAGCGGTTGTTGTTGCAAAATATCAGACCGGAAGCTGTTTTCCCACTCGTTTCAGTGGTTCAGCTTCCGGCCTGTTTCAGCGGTCATTTCGCAACAAAACCTTGATTCATTTTATTCAATCGCCTATATCCCTCTTTTCCTCCTCCCTCGTAGGTTTCATTCTTATCCAGCCCGCTGTTGAACGCTTGTCCATCTCAGCGCGGGCCGCTTTTCATAAAATCCGCCGTTCCGGTCAAACTATCCTATCATCAAACAGAACGGAGGATCGCCTTGATTCCATGCACCAGTGAATGTGTTTATCAATCCGACGGCCTCTGCACGCTGGACAGCGCCGCTGCCGCCGGCGTGCCCGCTTTAGGCGGCGCCTGTGTCCACTTTATCCCCGTAAAGCGGCTCGAATCGCCTCACCGATATTCCGAACGGGCAGCAGCCGCAGGTCCGGGAAGCTCTCCAGCCCCCGGTGGGCCGGAACCACACATCGTTTAAACCCCAGCCGCCGGACCTCGGCTACCCGCTGGGCCAGCTGGCTGACGCTTCGCAGCTCCCCGGTGAGCCCGACCTCCCCAATCGCCGCCAGGTCGCCGGGAACAGGCTTGTCCAAATAGCTGGAAGCCAGTGCCACTACGGCAGCCAGGTCCGCGGCGGGCTCGTCCAATTGCAGCCCGCCAATGATATTCAGATAAGCGTCGCAGCTGGACAGCTTCAGCCCGCCCCGCTTCTCCAGGACCGCCAGCAGCATAGCTGCCCGGTTAAAGTCGAAGCCGTTGCTGGTCCGCCGGGGATTTCCTCCTGCGGAGCCTACCACCAGCGCCTGGACCTCTGCCAATACCGGCCTCGCGCCCTCCATCACACAGGTGACGCAAGTCCCCGGCGTCTCCTCCGGCCGTCCGGACAGCAGCATTTGAGAGGGATTCTCCACCTCCGCCAGTCCAGCGTCCCCCATCTCGAAGACGCCGATCTCGTTGGTGGCCCCAAAGCGGTTTTTCGCCGCCCGGAGGATGCGGCAGAAGGTGTGCCGGTCTCCTTCAAAGTACAGCACACAGTCCACCATATGCTCCAGGACCTTGGGCCCAGCGATGGAGCCCTCCTTGTTTACGTGGCCGATCACAAACACGGTGATGTTGTTTCCCTTGGCCAGCTGCATCAAAGCCATAGTGCAGTCCTTCACCTGGCTGACGCTGCCCGCCGGGGAATCCAGTGCGTCGTTGTAAAGCGTCTGGATGGAGTCCACAATCAGGACGTCCGGCTGCTCCTGCCTCACAGCCTCCAGCATCTCCCCCAGGCCGGTCTCCGACAGGACCAGGAGATATTCGCTCTCCACCCGGAGCCGCTGGGCCCGGAGCTTCAGCTGGTGCTGGGACTCCTCGCCGGATACATACAGCACCTTGGCGAACTGGCAGAGCCTTCCGCAGATCTGCAGCATCAGCGTGGACTTCCCGATGCCCGGCGCGCCGCCCACCAGTACCAGGGACCCCTTGACGGCGCCGCCGCCCAGGACCCGGTCCAGCTCCCCCATTCCAGTGGAGAAGCGGATCTCTGCGCTGTCCCCCAGTTCCGTCACCGGAAGAGCCCTGGGAAGGGCTGCCACCCGGGCGGAGGAGGCCCTCCCCCTCCCCTTTGCCGCCGGTTCCGGGCGCTCCACCACGGTGTTCCATGCCCCGCAGGCGGGACAGCGCCCCGCCCACTTCGGCGTTTCATTGCCGCACTCCGTGCAGTAAAAAAGCGTTTTCGGCTGTTTCATTCCAGTTCTCCAAATTCCGTTTCGCCGTTTCCGGCGTTCAGATAGCCCGCCGTCACGGCGAAGGCCAGCCGCAGCTGGTGGGCCGGGTCCTGCAGCCGCTCCGTCTCCGGCGCGTTGGAGAGGAAACCGCACTCTACCAGAACGCCCGGCGCGGTGATGTTCTTCATCAAGTAGATGCTGTCGGGGATCTGCCGGGGACACTTGTCATTTCCGCCGTTAACAGCGGCGTTCAATGCCTCCTGGATGCTTCCGGCCAGGGACTCCGCTCCCTCCTGCCGGTTCCAGAACACCTGGGCCCCGTGGGTCACCGGGGACGAGGGCAGGCTGTTTTGGTGGATGCTCAGCAGAATGGCGTTCTCCGTCTCTTCCACCAGCTTTACCCGGTTTTTCAAATCGGATACTTTCCTCTGCCGCATCGTGTCCAGACCCTGGTCGCAGATCGTCTCGTCCCCGTCCCGGGTCAGCCGCGTCCTCTGCCCCGCGAAGCGCAGCAGGTCGTGGACCCGCAGGGACACCGCCAGATTGATTTGACTTTCCGGCACGCCGCCGGGAGACACTGCCCCTCCGTCTTCCCCGCCGTGGCCGGAATCAATGACCACCGTGACCGGGACTTCCTCCCGGACGTGAAAGGCCGGGACGGCGTTTCCCCTCCACAGCACCGCCGCCAGGCCGAAGAAGAAGCAGCAGAACAGGCAGGAGAGGACCAAATCGCGTTTTCGCAGCAGGATGACCACGGACAACGCCTCCTTCGCAAATCTCGTGCTAAGAGGATATGTCCGGCAGCTTATCCCATATGCGTTTTTTGCGGAAAACAGCAATCTTATTATAGCAATCCCTTCCGCAAAAATCAAGCTGTGCCGGAACAACGGTCCCACCGCCCGGACTGTAGCCCTTCCCTCCCGCGCCGCATAGGATGGACTGAGCGCGAAATGTCTCGCGCCATCCTTATACAAGGAGGAACACAAGTATGGAAAGACCTGATCAGACGCCGGCCGGTTCCTGCGGCGCGGGGATGGGCACGCTTTCCGCGTGCGCCCCGCTGGCGTTTCCCTATATTCCCATGCAGGAGCAGAATCCTCCCCGCTTCAGCCGGGCGGAAGCCCTGCAGGCAGGGACCCTGTTCCCCGGCCTGGACCTGCCCTTCAAGGCGGCCATCCAGGCCAAGACCAAGCTGGCCAACACGGCCCTGGTGGAGCTGATGGCCCTGGATTTTGCCATTAAAGAGCTGAATCTCTACCTGGATACCCACGCCAATGACCAGGAGGTCCTCCAGCTCTACTGGTCCTATATCAAGCTGTCCAAGGAGGGCCGGGAAAAGTATGAGAAAATGTATGGTCCTTTGACGAGCACCGATCTGACCCCGGAGGACGGCTTTGCCTGGCTCAATGACCCGTGGCCCTGGGACGTAGGAGGGAACGACTGATGTTTGTATATGAGAAGAAGCTCCAGTACCCGGTAAAGGTCAAGAACACCAATCCAAGGCTGGCGGCGGCCATTATCTCCCAGTACGGCGGGCCCGACGGAGAGCTGGGTGCGTCCCTGCGGTATCTGAGCCAGCGGTACTCCATGCCCTACCCGGAGCTGAAAGGGCTGCTGACGGACATCGGCACCGAGGAGCTGGGGCACCTGGAAATGGTGGGCACCCTGGTCCACCAGCTGACCCGAAACCTCACCGAGGAACAGATCAAGGCCGCAGGCTTCGACGCCTATTTTGTGGACCACACCACCGGCGTGTTTCCTCAGTTTGCCTCCGGCTTCCCCTGGTCCGCCGCCACTATGCAGGTGACCGGCGACGTGATCGGCGACCTGACGGAGGACCTGGCAGCGGAGCAGAAAGCCCGTGTAACCTATGACAACATTCTCCGCCTCTCCGATGACCCGGACGTCAGCGACGCCATCAAATTCCTTCGGGCCCGGGAAATCGTCCACTTCCAGCGCTTCGGCGAGGGCCTGCGGCTGGCGAAGGACAAGATGAACGAGAAAAACGTCTACTATATGAACCCGGCCTTTGACAAATGAAAACAAAAAGAGCGGCGGTAAACCGCCGCTCTTTCCCATTATTCCAGCATCTTCGCAAACTCGTCCTCCGTTAAAACAGGAATCCCCAGCTCCTCCGCCTTTTTCAGCTTACTCCCTGCGGCCTCTCCGGCCACCACGTAGGAGGTTCGCTTGGAGACGGACCCGGCGGCTTTCCCTCCCCGCTCCTCAATCAGGGCCTGGGCAGCCTTACGGTCGAAACGGCTGAGAGTCCCGGTGAGGACGAAGGTCATCCCGGCGAAACGGTCGTCCACCAGCTCCGCCGTACTCTCCATGTTGACTCCGGCGGACTTCAGGCGGGCAATCAGGTCCTTGGCCTGGGAGGAGGACAGATAGTCCACCACACACTGGGCCGTTATGCCGCCCACGTCGTCAATTTCCGTCAGCTCCTCCACTTCAGCGGCGCACAGGGCGTCCATTGTGCGGAAATGGGAGGCCAGCACCTTCGCCGCCTTCTCCCCCACCTGCCGGATGCCAAGGCCGAAAACCAGCCGGGAGAGGTCGTTGGCCTTGGAGCGCTCAATGGCGGCCAGCAGGTTTTCCGCAGACTTCTTCCCCATACGCTCCAGCTTTGCCACCTTTTCCGCTTCCAGGTCATAGAGGTCCGCCGGGTTTGCCACCATGCCGCTGTCAATGAGCTGCTGGATCACGGCGGGGCCGCAGCCGTCAATGTCCATGGCGTCCCGGCTGGCGAAGTGCGTCAGGTTCCGCAGGAGCTGGGCGGGACATTCCGCCCCGGTACAGCGGATGGCGGTGCCGTCCTCATCCCGGCGGACCGGCGCGCCGCAGACCGGGCAGACCTCCGGAAAGCGGTACGGCTCCGTTCCCTGGGGGCGCTTGGAGCGGTCTACCTCCACCACCTCCGGGATGATCTCCCCCGCCTTCTGGACGATGACCGTATCTCCGATTCGAATGTCCTTTTCTGTGATGAGGTCCTGATTATGGAGCGTTGCGTTAGTGACGGTTGTCCCCGCTAAGCGGACAGGGGTCAGCACTGCCTTGGGGGTCAGCACGCCGGTACGGCCCACCTGGATGACGATGTCCAGCACCTGGGCGGGCTTTTTCTCCGGCGGGTACTTGAACGCCACGGCCCACTTCGGAAATTTCGCCGTACTTCCTAATTTTTCACGGTCAGTCAAGGAGTTTATCTTTACAACTGCGCCGTCAATATCAAAGGGATATTCCAGCCGTTCGTCGTTGATCCGGGCAATTTCCGCCTGGCAGGCGGCGGCTCCGGAGAGGGTCTTATGGGGAATCACGCGGAAACGCTGTGAGGCTAAATAGTCCAATGTCTCCTGGTGAGAAACAAATTCCTTTCCCTCCGCCAGCTGCAGGTTAAAGACCTGGATATCCAGCTTCCGCTCCGCGCAAACCTTCGGGTCCAGCTGGCGGAGGGACCCGGCGGCGGCGTTTCGGGGATTTGCCAGCAGGGGCTTTCCCTGAATCTCCCGCTGCGCGTTCAGCTCCTCGAAAACCGCCCGGGACATGTAGACCTCCCCCCGGACAATGAGCCGGGGCAGCTTGTCCGGCAGAACCATGGGAATCGACCGGACGGTTTTCAGGTTCTCCGTCACGTCCTCTCCTGTCCGGCCGTCTCCCCGGGTGGCCCCCCGGACAAACACGCCGTCCCGGTATTCCAGGGCCACGGACAATCCGTCGACTTTGGGCTCCAGGGAGAAGGCGGCCTCTTTTCCCAGCGCTTCCTCCATCCGCTCACAAAATTCCGCCACTTCTTCTCCACTGAATACGTCCTGGAGGCTCTCCAACGGGACCTCGTGGGCATAGGAGGCGAAGCCCTCCAAGGTTTTCCCTCCGATCCGCTGAGTGGGAGAGTCCGGCGTGATTTCCTCCGGGTGCTGTGCCTCCAGCTCCTCTAGGCGGCGGTTGAGCATGTCGTACTCATAATCGCTGATAGTGGGTGCGTCCAGCACGTAGTATTTGTAGCCGTGCTCGTTCAGCGCGTCCCGCAGCTGCTTGATCTCTTCGCGGTAATCCATGGGGCCCTCCTAATTCAGTATATAGTCCTTTGCGTCGCTCTCATAGCTCTCCGGCGTGGAGCTGAAATACGTGTAGGTATCCGGCACGGACCCCACAATGACCGTCTCTGCCACGGTGACGGCATTGGAGACGGTGGTGGCCGCGGAAAATCCGGGCAGCAGGATGCTGACGGCCACATCGATGTTCAATACAATCTGGTGCTTGGTCTGGTTGATGCCTGCCGAGGTGAACTCGTTTTCAAAATTGGCGGAGGAAGAACCCACCGACTCCATCCTTACGGAGATCCGGGGCCCCCGCCCCGCCAGAAGCACGGAGCCGGTAAGGCTGCCCACCGGTATGGAGAGGTCCCGGGCGGACACCTGGTCAATCCGGACCAGGATAATATCAAGGATGTTGGACTGCAGGCGGTTGAAGGCCGCCATGTTGCTGTAGATGGCGGTAATCCGCCCTTCGTTGTCTTTTTCAAACGTAATGAGGTCGCTGTAGGTGATGTTTCCGCTGTCGATCGCTTCGCTCACCGCCTCGGAAACAATGCGGTTCACCATGTTGGAGACGCGGGTAGTCGCCAGGCTCACCAGGATCGGCCGCATCTGTATTGTGGCAAAAATCGTCGTGGCCAGGGAAACCGCCATGACGGAAAAGGCCAGAACCCCCAGCAGGTTCCGCCGGGTCATTCGCCGCCGGTAGTAGAAAAAGCCCATCCGTCACCACCCCCGGGACACTGTATGCGCCGGGGGCTTGGCTTTATTTCAGCCCGTTCACGATCTCCTTAAAAACCCTTCCCCGCTCCATGAAGTTGGCGAAGCGGTCAAAAGACGTGCTGGCGGGGGACAGGATTACCACATCCCCCTCTCCGGCCCGGCTCCGGGCCAGAAAGACCGCCTGGCGGTAATCCTCCACGTCCACGATTTCCAAGCCGCCGTAGTTTTCCGCCTGTTCCACAGAGGAGCGGATCACTCCGGCGGTGGCTCCGCAGAGAATCAGCAGCTTCACATGGCCGTTGATCACGGGGCCCAGGCTGTCGTAGGAGATCCCCTTATCCTTCCCTCCGGCGATGAGGATAACCTTCTCCCGGAAGGAGTTCAGCCCCGCGATGGTCCGGTTTGGGCTGGAGGCGATCGAGTCGTTATAGTACCGCACGCCGTCCAGCTCCCGCACCAGCTCGATGCGGTGCTCCACGCCGCCGAAGTCCTTGGCGAACTTCCGGATAATCCCGTCTGGGACCAGCCCGTCTACAGCGGCGATGGCGGCCAGGTAGTTCTCCACATTGTGGGCCCCGGGGAGCTTAATCTCCGCCAGCGGGAGCACCCTGCGGCGGCCGGTGTCATTGGATACCCAGACTGCCTGCCCGTCTCCGGAGGTGTCCGGCGCAAGATAAGCGCCCCGCTCCACCGTTTTTCGGCGGCTGAACGTACGGAGGCCCCCCAGTTCCCGGCCGATAAAGGAGCTCGTGACCTCATTGTCGGCATTAAAAACAGCAATATCTTTTGGCGTCTGGTGTGTAAAGATGTTTCCCTTTGCGGCAATATATTCGTCGTAATCCTTGTGAACATCCAAATGATTGGGCGAAAGGTTCGTGACGACGGCGATATGGGGGCTTCGGGTCATGGTCATCAGCTGGAAAGAGCTCAGCTCCAGCACGGCGACGTCCTCTGCCGTCATGCCTCCGGTCTCCGCCAGCAGCGGGTGGCCGATGTTCCCCCCCAGGTGAACGGTGTGCCCCGCCGCTCGGAGAAGCTCCGCAATGATGGTGGTGGTAGTGGTTTTCCCGTCGCTGCCGGTGACGGCGATGATGGGACAGGGACAGACCGCAAAGAACACCTCCATCTCGCTGGTCAGTGCGCTCCCCCGTTCCACGGCGGCGGTAAGCTCCGGCAAATCGGGCCGCATCCCCGGGGTGCGGAAAATCACGTCTTCCGTCAGGTCCTTCAGATAGTCCGGCCCCAGCCGGAGGCGGCAGCCCTTTCCCTCCAGCTCCTCCGCTAGGGGGCCCAGGGCTGCCCGGTCCTTTTTGTCGCAGGCGGTCACCGCCACGCCCCGGGAGAGCAGCAGCTCGATGAGGGGCCGGTTGGAGACACCAATGCCGATGACGGCCACGGTTTTGCTGTGCAAAGAGGACAGATACTCCTCAAATCTCACGGAAATCGCTCCTTATCCTCCCCGTCTGAGGACGGGATTTTTCTCTTCATCATAGAAATGCTTCCTGGATGCCAATCGGTCAATCGCTTTCCTATTTTACCACGCCGGACCCTTCTCGGCAAGACTTGTCTGGGGAGGAAATTTGTGATATTCTGTCAGGCGAAACGAAAAAGGAGATTTACGATGGAACCGCTGTTTTTTCAAATCGGCCATATTCCCGCCGCGCTCTGGGGCCCGCCCTCGGAGCGGGTGATTGTCGCCGTCCACGGGGCGCAGTCCAGCAAAACGGACGTTCCCTTCCGCCTCCTGGCGGAGGCCCTCCCCGGCTGGCAGGTCCTGAGCTTCGATCTTCCGGAACACGGAGACCGCAAAGACGAGCCCACTCTCTGCAAGCCCCCGGTCTGCGTCCGGGAGTTCTCCGCTGTTCTGGACTATGCGGAAAGCCGCTGGACGGACCTTGGCCTCTTTGCCGTCAGCATGGGAGCCTATTTCAGCCTCCTGGCCTGCCCGGGCCGGAGGATCTCCCGCGCCTGGTTTCTCTCCCCGGTGGTGGACATGGAGCGCCTGACCCGGGACATGATGGGCTGGTTTCAAATCTCGGAGGCCCGTCTGGAAACGGAAAAAGCCATTCCCACTCCCATGGGCCAGACCCTCTATTGGGACGATTATGGCTATATCCGCAGTCACCCCGTTGACCGCTGGCCCTTCCCCACCGACATTCTCCGGGGAGCCGGGGACACGCTTGTGGCCGGGGAAACCGTCGCCGCCTTTGCAGCGCGCTGGTCCTGCCGCCTGTGGACCGTGGAGGGCGCGGAGCACTGGTTCCACACGCCGCCGGACCTGGCGGCCCTGTCGGATTGGCTTCGGGAAACGAACGCCGGTTGACAACTTTGCCGTTTGCCTGTATAATACATGTCGCGAGGAAAACAGACAGCCGCGTGGGCAGGCCGAAAGGCCGTCCATGAGGAAAGTCCGGGCTCCACAGGGCAAGGATAACGGGTAACGCCCGCCGAAGGCGACTTCAGGAAAAGTGCAACAGAGATATACCGCCATTGCGGCAAAACCGTGCTGATAAGGGAAATAGGAAACACCGCCCCTGCGGCGTCCGCGCAAGCGGGCCGCAGGAAACGGGGGGATTTTGAAAGGGGGGCGGAACCCCGCCTTTCTATTCAATAAACCCCTCCGCAGCGGACGCGATTTCGAAGAAATCGCTTTCCACCCTTACCATTACGGCTTTGCCGCAATGGTAAGGGTGGAAAGGTGCGGTAAGAGCGCACCCGTCGGCTCGAGAGTGTCCGATGCTGTAAACTCTATCCGGAGCAACACCGGTATGGGAGCATATAGGCTGGCCCGGCCGCTCCCGGGGTGGCTGGAGCGCGCTGGCAACAGTGCGCCTAGATAGATGGCTGTCAAATACAGAACCCGGCTTACAGTTTTGCTCGCAAAAAATGTGGCCCCGGCGGCGTAATACGCTGCCGGGGCCTTTTCATGTACGTTCATCGAATCACGGTGTCCTCTTCTTCCCCGTGGACCTCGCGCAATTCCCGGTCAGCCTTCTCCATTGACTCCGAGACAGTCATGAGCCGTTCCCGCAATTCCGGGGAAACGCTGTCCAGCCAGAGGATGGAGTATTGCTTGTCCGAGAAATCGTTGCTCACCCAGTCGTAAACAGCATAGGGCTTTTCCGGCCAGCGGGTGCGGACCACCACCTCGTTGTGCCCGTCCTGGTCGATATCCGCCACCGTGGCGCTGATGCAGTCCTCGATCAGTAGCACCCGCTCCTCGTCCTTCCATTGGAAGGCATTGACATCCCATGTGCCGGTCCAGAAGCGGTAGTCGCAGAGAAACACCTGTCCCCTAGGCTCGGCGTAGGGATCCGGATAGTAGTTTTCGGGAACGTAGTGGACTTCGTCATACCAGAACAACGGGGCGGTCTCCGTCTCATAGGTTACGTCCATCATCCCGCCCAGAGATACCCCGTGAAAGTTGCATGAGGCAACGGTCCCCTCACAGGTCCGCCGGTTCCAGCGGCAGTTCATAGTATAGATATAATCACTGCCCCACTCGTCTTTTAGCGCGATACTATCAAAGTCCACACCCTCTCCGCATTTCAGCCGGAGCAGGTGGCCCTCCTGGTCCACATAAAGATAGTTCTCTCCACCTGTGGTTTCCTTGGAAATAATACCGTCAACGATTTCCTCGCTGACATAAGTGCCGCAATACCAGATCGTTCCCAGGGCCGCCGCCAGCATCAGCGCCAGGGCCAGCGCCGTCTGCCAGACGTGCTTCCGGCGCTCCGACCGCAAACTTTCCCGGGAAATCTCCAACAAGTTCTGCATGGGTTTTTCCTCTTTCAAATTCCGCACAGGTTCTCCCTCCTTCTTCCCTTCAAGCCTCCGGCAGGCCATCAGCTCCTCCACCCCCAGGTCCAAAGCCTCCGCCAGAGGCTCCAGCAGGGTCACGTCCGGATAGCTCAGGGCCCGCTCCCACTTGCTCACCGCCTTGTCCGTCACATGCAGCCGCCCGGCCAGCGCCTTTTGGGTCAGACCGGCGGCTTTTCGGGTATCCGCGATAAAGCTTCCAAATTGCTGCTTGTTCATAGGCTTCACCTCTCCGCCAGTGTACACCAGACCGGACCAAAAAAGCAACCGACCAGCGGTAGAATCCGACGGATTCCGCTTGCCGCAAGCGCTTCCGGTCCCAGGGAAAACTTTTCCCAGTCTGCCAGTTTTTAAGGTTGAACTAAGAAATTCCCTGTATGATGCCCCCATCCTCTTGAACGAAAGGAGCCCAAGCATGAAACCTCGGCACGAGTGGAAGCACGAGATCACCGCCGCCGACCGGCTGGTCCTCTCCTCCCGCCTCTCTGCGGCGGCCCGGCGGGACGGCCACGGGCAGAACGGACGCTATGAGATCCGGAGCCTGTACTTCGACGATTCCCGGGACACGGCCCTGCGGGAGAAACTTGACGGCGTGGCCCGGCGGGAGAAATTCCGAATACGGTACTACAATGGCGATGCCTCTTACATCTGTCTGGAAAAGAAGGTCAAGTGGGACGGCCTCTGCGGCAAGCGATCCGTCCTCCTCAGCACGCAGGAGGTCCAACTCCTTCTGGACGGAAACCTGGGCTGGATGCCTAGCAGCGGCAGGCCCCTGATTCAAGAGCTTTACTGGAAGATGAAAGTCAACGGCCTCCGGCCTAGGACCCTCGTAGACTATACCCGAGACGCTTACGTTTTTCCCGCTGGAAACGTGCGGGTTACTTTGGATTTCAACATCCGTACCGGCCTGGGGTCTACAGATTTCTTGAATCCCTCCGCTATCACCGTCCCCGCCGGAGACGCCCCCGCCATTTTGGAAGTAAAATGGGACGAATTTCTCCCCGATATCATCCGGGACGCGGTGCAGCTTCCCGGGCGGCATACCTCTTCCTTCTCAAAATACGCGGCCTGCCGCATTTATGGATAAATAAGAAAGGAACGAACTGTTATGACTTTTCAAGATATTTTTAAATCCAGCTTTTTAGAGAACGTCACCAGCGTCAGCCTTCTGGATATGGTCCTGGCCCTGGTTCTGGCCTTTGGCCTGGGGCTGTTCATCTTCCTAGTCTACAAGAAGACCTTCACCGGCGTCATGTATTCCTCCAGCTTTGGCGTGACCCTGGTAGCTCTGACGATGATCACCACCATGGTTATCCTGGCGGTCACCAGCAACGTGGTGCTGTCTCTGGGCATGGTGGGCGCGCTGTCCATCGTCCGCTTCCGCACCGCCATCAAGGAGCCTCTGGACATCGCGTTTCTCTTCTGGTCCATCGCCGTGGGCATTGTCCTGGCGGCGGGGCTGATCCCGCTGGCGGTCTTCGGCAGCATGGTCATTGGCTTCATGCTGCTGGTATTCGTCAACCGGAAATCCCGCTGCGACCCCTATATCGCCGTTCTCCAGTGCGACGGCCCGGACAGCGAGGCCCGGGCAAAGGAGCTCCTCCAGCAGAACACCCGACGCTGCGTGGTAAAAAGCAAAACCGTCCAGAAGGACGCGGTGGAGCTGAATCTGGAAATCCGCCTGAAGGACGAAAGCACCGGCTTTATCAACGCCCTGGCGGACCTGCCCGGCGTCCGCAGCGCGGTGCTGGTGAGCTACAACGGGGATTATATGGGTTAAAAGGAGACGCCCTATGTCGACCCACAAATACATAGACAAGCTCTGCGCCGCCGCCCTGGTCCTCTGCCTGCTGCTGACCGCCGCTTTCATGAACGGCGAAGCCCTGGGCGTCCGGCCCGCCGCCTCCGTCATGGGTTATGAGACCCGGCTTTTTGACACGGCGCGGGTCCACACCATCGACATCGTTATGGACGATTGGGACGGCTTCCTGGAGACCTGCGAAAACGAGGAATACGCTCAGTGCGCCGTTGTAATTGACGGCGAGGCGTACCAAAACACCGCCATTCGGGCCAAGGGCAACACCTCCCTCACCATGGTCTCCGCCATGGACAGCGACCGCTACAGCTTCAAGCTGGAATTTGACCACTATAACAGCGGCAGCACCTACTACGGCTTGGATAAGCTGAGCCTGAACAACATCATTCAGGATACCACCTATATGAAGGATTACCTCACCTATCAAATGATGGGAGCCTTCGGCGTGGACGCGCCCCTTTGCAGCTATGTTTTCATCACGGTCAACGGCCAGGATTGGGGGCTGTACCTGGCCGTGGAGGGCGTGGAGGACGGTTTCCTCCGGCGGAATTACGGCAGCGACCCCGGCAAGCTCTATAAGCCCGACAGCATGAGCTTCGGCGGCGGCCGGGGCAACGGCCGGGAATTTGACATGAAGAATGTTATGGATTTTGGCGAAGACGGCGCTCTTCCCTCCCTGCCAGACAGCCAGCCGTTCCGCGGCGGGCAGAGTGCTCCTGACGGCAAGCGCGGACGCGGCGAAGAGCCCGGCGGAATGGGAGGCGGTCCCGGCGGCGGCATGGGCAGCGACGACGTGAAGCTCCGATACATCGACGACGACCCGGACAGTTACCCGAACATCTTTCAGAATGCCAAAACGGACGTGACCAAGGTGGACCAGGCCCGGCTGATCGCCTCGCTGAAGGCCCTCAATGACGGCGAAAACCTGGAGGAAGTTCTTGATATTGACGAGGTCCTCCGCTATTTCGTGGTCCACAATTTCGTCCGCAACGGCGACAGCTACACCGGCTCCATGGTCCACAATTATTACCTTTATGAAGAAGAGGGCCGTCTTTCCATGATTCCCTGGGACTACAACCTGGCCTACGGCACCTTCCAGGGCGGAGACGCGGACAGTGAGGTCAACGCCCCCATTGACTCCCCTGTTTCCGGCGGCGACAGCCGGCCTATGGTGGATTGGATCTTTGCCAGCCCGGAGTATACGGAGCTGTATCACCAGTATCTCCGGGAGTTTCTGGAAACCGTGGACCCGGCGGCGCTGATCGACAGCGCAGCGGAGCTGATTTCCCCCTATGTGGAACAGGACCCCACCCGGTTTTATACCTATGAAGAGTTCGAAATCGGTGTGGAAACCCTTCGGGCCTTTTGCCGCCTCCGGTCCGAGAGCATCGCCGGTCAGCTGAACGGGACCATCCCCTCCACCGAGGACGGCCAGGCGGCGGACCCCTCCGCCCTGGTGGACGCCTCCTCCATCGTCCTCTCCGACATGGGCACCATGGACCATGACAAAGGCTTTGGCGGCGGGGAACGGCCATCCTCTCCCGGCGGCAATCCGGGAGAGGACCCGCAGGCAGGCGCCCCCAGTCCTCCCGCGCAGTTCCAGGAGGATGCGGCCCTGCCGGCAATGGAGTCCCAGCCCGTCGAAATCCTGCGGCAAGGCCCGCCGGAGCGGCCCGGAGAAAGCGGCTTTCCCGGCGGAGCGATTCCAGGGGAAGCCCCCGTTGCTCTTAGCGGCAGCGCCCTGCTCCTGACGGCCGTGTCCCTGGCCGTGCTCTTGGCCGGACTTTTGACCGCCCTCCTCTTCCGGCGCAGGAAGGGATAAAAACGGACCGCTGTCCCCCTGCTTAAGGGACGGCGGTCCGTTTCTGCGCTTGAAGCAGCCTTCAATTATTACACAAAACAAAGTTTTTGTTTAATATATTTTATGTGAAAGAGCGGGACGGTCCCTTTCCGGCCCATCCCGCTTCTTCGTGTCAGTCATTATCCCAGTTGTGCCAGACGTTCTGCACGTCGTCGCTGTCTTCCAGCATATCGATGAGCTTCTGCATGTTTTTTACATCGCCCTCTCCGCTGAGGGTGATGTAGTTCTGAGGCACCATCTCCACCTCGGCACTGACGAAGCTGTACCCCTTCTCCTCCAAGGCTTTCACCACACCGTTGAACGCATCGGGGTCGCAGGTGATCTCCAGGGCGGGGCCGTCGGCCTCGAAATCCGCAGCGCCGGCGTCCAGAGCGTCCATCATGACCGTCTCCTCGTCCAGCTCCCCCTCCTCATTGTCAATGACAATGACGCCCTTTTTGTCGAAGGACCAGGACACGCAGCCGATGGCTCCCAGATTGCCGTTGCACTTGTCAAACGCATGGCGGACCTCCGGCGCGGTGCGCTGGCGGTTATCGGTCAGGGCCTCCACAATGACGGCCACGCCGCCGGGGCCATAGCCCTCATAGGTGACGGCCTCATAGTTGTCGGTGTTCCCCGCTCCCAGCGCCTTGTCGATGGTGCGCTTGATGTTGTCGTTGGGCATGTTGACCGCTTTGGCTTTGGCGATTACCGTGGCCAGCCGGGAGTTGTTGTTGGGATCTCCGGAGCCCCCCTCTTTGACGGCGACAATAATCTCCCGGGCGATCTTGGTAAAGGCGGCGGAGCGTTTGGCGTCCGCCGCGCCCTTGGTTTTCTGGATATTATGCCACTTTGAATGTCCTGACATGGCGTTTATTCTCCTTCCACATAATACTGAATCGCTTCCTTGTGAGAAGCGGATATTTGGACTTGCAGGTTCGGGAACCGCTGGGTCAAAAAGGCGGCCACCGTTTCGCAGACCGGGTTTTCCGTGGGAAAGTGCCCGGCGTCGATGAGGTTGATGCCCTTGACCCTGGCGTCCACAAACTGGTGATAGCTCAGATCGGAGGTGACGAAGGTGTCGCACCCGGCGGCAATGGCGGCGTCCTCAAATTCTCCGCAGGCTCCGCCGCCCACGGCCACCCGGTGAACGGGCTTTCCCGCGCCGGCATAGCGGACGCCATTGCAGCCCAAGGTCCTGGAGACAAACCGAACAAAATCCGGCAACGCCATAGGCTCCGCCCTCCAGCCGCAACGGCCCACGCCCTCGCTGGTAAAGCCCTCCGGCTCCTGAATGCCCAAGGCCCGGGCCAAAACGTCGTTGACGCCGCCCCCCGCGATGTCCAGATTCGTGTGCATGCAGATGGCGGACACATTGGCCCGCAGCAGCCTGGTCAGGAGACTGCCCTGAAAGGTGTCGTCCCGCACCGTCTGCACCTGGGACCATTTGCAGTTCATGATGGGATGATGGGAGACAAGGAGCTGGCAGCCCGCCGCGATGGCCTCCTCCGCCACCGCGTGGGTGATGTCCAACGCCACCATGCAGCGGCGAACCTCCTGACCGGGGTCCCCCAGCAGGTGCCCCACGTTATCCCAATCCATCGTCCCCTCCCGGGGCGCCAGTTCAAACAGGGCTGCCTCAATCTCTCGAACCGTTGGCATTCCGCCACTCCTCTCTCATAGACAGCAGCGCGGTGATGATTTCCCGCAGCGCGTCTCCTTTTTCCTGCCCGCCGCCGGAGCGGTTGATCCCCGCCACCGCCGCCTGCAGCCGGATGATCTTCTCAATGATGTACCGGTCTCCCAGGGGATCCTGAAGAAGGTCCGCCCCGCCGTAACACTGGCCCAGGGTCAGGGACATGCTCCCTCCCCCCGCCTCCATGACCGGGTAAATGGTCCCCCGGTCCTTCACCAGGGCCTCCCGGCGGATGGCGTACCCGTTTTCCGCCAAAAAGGCACGGAGGACCTCCGCCCGGCTCTGGGGCTGGAGCAGCAGCGTGTGCCTTCCATCGGCGGCCCAGGGAGCCCGGGCCAGGATGGCGGCGATGTTCTCGCCCCCCATCCCGGCAATGACGATCGTGTCCGCCTCCTCCGGCGAGACCACCGCCAGGCCGTCCCCCAGCCGGTAGTCGATGCCATCGGCGCCCCAGGCCCTCCCGGTCTCCCGGGCCCGGGCCAGGGGCCCTTCCCGCAGGTCGCAGGCAATGGCGGAAGCCGCGCGCCCGTGAAGCCGGAGCCACACGGGCAGGTAGGCGTGATCCGTGCCGACGTCGGCAAGCCGCGCACCAGGAGGCACCCAGTCCGCCAGCAGCCGGAGGCGGGGAGTCAGTGTAAAGTCCCGCAAAGCGGCGTCACTCCGCCTTCTTGTTGGCCTCTTCGTTCACCAGGGCCAGCAGCTTCTCCACGTCGATGCCGTGGACCATGCAGGCTTCCTCCACGGTCTCCCCGCGAGAAGAGGGGCAGCCCAGGCAGTGCATACCAATGGACAGGAAGATGGGCGCGGTCTGGGGGGCGATGTCCAGAATATCGCCGATGATGGTGTCTTTCGTAATCTCGATCATCTGTGGATTCCTCCGTATTGAAAATAAAATTCATCGTTCGGCCGCCGGAAACACGGTTCCTTTGGAACAAATTTCCGCCAGCGGCCACTGTCCAGCTATTATACTCTATTATTTGCCCGAATTCAATAGAAAATCCGACAAAAGCCAAAAGTACGGCACAGCTCTTTCCCTCCGGCCGCTCTCTGCTCCAGCGAAAGGCGAGGGGAAACAAAAAACAGCCCCACGAAAAAACGTGGGGCTGTTTTCAAAGACTTGGCACAAGAGACGAAACGGAAAACCGATTACCGCTGCTCCTCGCGCATCTTGGCAAAGCACTCGCTGCAATAGACCGGACGGTCAGAGCGGGGCTCGAAGGGCACGCGGGCTTCGCCGCCGCAGGCAGCGCAGACAGCGGTGAAATACTCCCGGGGACCGCGGGCGGCGTTCTTGCGGGCGTCGCGGCAGGCCTTGCAGCGCTGGGGCTCGTTCTGGAAGCCGCGCTCGGCATAGAACTCCTGCTCACCGGCGGTGAACACGAACTCCTGACCACACTCTTTGCACACTAAGGTCTTGTCTTCGTACATGATTTTACCCTCTCTTTGAAAAGAAAATTATATTGCGTTCAGCGTTTGCTGAGATCGCCGGAAAGTAATTGCCGCGCCACCTTGCGTCGAATGCGCTGCACGGCGTTGTCCACGGATTTCGGGGGCTTGTTCACCGCTTTTGCAATTTCCCTGCAAGAAAGACCGTCCAGATAGAACCCCAAAATTTTTGCTTCAAACTCGGACAACTGTTTCCGGACACCGGATAAGAGGGCTGCCGTGTGTTCCCTGTCGATCAGGAAATCTTCGGGATTACGCTGCGCCAAATTATTGGTCCCAGAGGTGAGGGGATTGCTGTCAAAATGGGAGTCGTCTAGGGATAGCGATTGATTGAGCGGCTGCTGCTTATCCCGCGCCGCGGCGCGGAGCACGGAGTAGAGTCGGCTTCGAATGCAGATCTCCGCGAAGGTGCGGAAGGACGCCTCTTTCCCGGCGTCGTATTCCCGGACGGCCGTAATCAGGCCTACCATGCCCTCCTGGGTGAGATCCTCGCTGTCGCCGCCCGCCAGGAAGAAGGGGCGGGCGCAGGTGCGGACCAGGCGGTTATACCGGGTGACGAGGGTTTCCTCCGCCAAACGGTTCCCGGCTGCGGCCAGGAGGCACAGCTCCCCGTCCGGCTGCCGTTCCAGTTCCGACACGTCGTTCTCATAAGTATTGCGCATGTTGTATTATACCCATCTGCGGCGGAAAATGTCAAGCAATTTATCAAAATAAACGGAAATTTTCCTTAAAATTTTAGTGATTTTATAAGGCTAACCAGAGAATCGGCCGTTTTTTTCGCAATTTCGGTCGTCTTGGCCTCCACCATGACCCGAATCAGGGCCTCCGTCCCCGAGGCGCGGACCAGCCCCCGGCCCTCCCCGCCCAGGGCGGCCTCCTCGTTTTTCACCGCCTCCGCCAGCTCCCGGGAGTCCATGATCATCTCCTTCACGCCGCCGCTGCGGGGCACCTCCACGTTGATGAGGACCTGGGTGATAGGAGGCGCAGATGGAGGCCAGCTCCGACGCCTTCTTCCCCGACTGGGCCAGGACTTGAAGGAACTAGGCCTTGTTTGAAAATTGACGGAATGCTGGATTGGAGCAGATTTTTTTGCCAGGCAAGGCGATTGGACGCAGGAATCCTGACGGATTTCAAGTCCAATCAACGCAGTCCTGGCGGAAAAGGATGCCCCAAGACGGCGTTTTGCCATTTTTCAAACAAGGCCTGGCTCCAAACAGCAGTCTGCCCACGCCGCCAGATGGAGCCGCAAAGGCCCCTCCTCCAATTCCGTGCTCTGTTGTCCGAGGTAGTCCAGCCATTCCGCCTCCTCATAAATGCCCAGCATATCCTCCCATACCGGGGCAAAGCGCTGGTATGCTTCCGAAAATCTCCTTTCTTCCAACAGCATCCAGATATCATGAAGGTCATTCTCAATAAAAGCGGTGTATGTCTCCAGCATGCCTGTCACTCCTTACTCCTCCAGTAAATACCGCAGCATTCGCTCCGGATCGTCCAAAAACCGCTTTGTCAGCTGGTAGTGCTCCGTTTCCCGGTATTCCACCGTATGAACACCCGTTTCACTCAGCTCATAAATTCTGGCCTTTGGAAATGCCATCAAAATCGGCGAATGGGTCGCCACGATAAACTGAGAGCCCGCTTTCACAAGCTGGTCCATCTCCCCCATCAGCGTCAGAAGGCGCGAGGGCGACAGCGCCGCCTCCGGCTCGTCCAGCAGGTACAGCCCCTCCCCGCCGAAGCGGTTTTGGACCAGGGCGAGAAAGCTCTCCCCATGGGACTGCCGGTGGAGGGACACGCCGCCGTAGCTGTCAATCAGTCTGCCGCCTAAACCGGGCTCCTCATCCATCAGATCGATGTTCGTCGCCACATTGTAAAAGCTCTCCGCCCGGAGGAAAAACCCGTCCCGGGGATACCGCTTCCGGGCCGGAGTCAGGTACTCCCCCAATTCGGAGTGGGTGGCCCGGGTGGAAAAGTTGAAATTCCGGCTTCCGCCCTCCGGGTTGAACCCGCAAGCCACGGCGGCGCCCTCCAGCAGGGTGGACTTCCCCGTCCCGTTCTCCCCCACCAGGAAGGTGACGGGGCGGTCGAACTTCAGGACGCCGCCCTCTATCAAATAGTTTACCGGCCCCAGCCGCCGGAGCCAGCTTCCCTCCGGCAGTTCCCGCCGGAGGCGGACGGAGGAGAGATACACGCCTTTCACAGCGTCAGCTGCTCCATGGCGTCCTCCGGGGCCGAGCCGCCGGGGATGGGCTTATGGAGATGCTGGTACGCCTTCTGCGTCACGCAGCGCCCCCGGGGGGTCCGGGTCAGGAAGCCCAGCTGCATCAGATAGGGCTCGTACACATCCTCCAGCGTCACGGATTCCTCCCCGATGGTGGCCGCCAGGGTCTCCAGGCCAACGGGGCCGCCGCCGTAGTTTTCGATAATGGCCTCCATCATCCGCCGGTCTGTGGGGTCCAGGCCCAGATAGTCGATCTCCAGCGCGCAAAGGGCCTGGTCCGCCACGTCCTTGGTAATTACGCCGTCGGCCCGCACCTGGGCGAAGTCCCGGACCCGGCGGAGCATCCGGTTGGCAATACGGGGCGTGCCCCGGGACCGCCGGGCAATCTCATAGGCTCCCTCCGGCACCACATCTACATTTAATATTCCGGCAGACCGGGTGACGATTTTCGAAAGCTCATCCGGCGTGTAAAGCTCCAGCCGCAGCGTCACGCCGAAACGGTCCCGCAGGGGCGCGGAGAGCTGCCCCGCCCGGGTGGTTGCGCCGATGAGGGTGAACTTCGGCAAATCCAAGCGGATGGAATTGGCGGAGGGTCCCTTCCCCACGATGATATCCAGCACATAGTCCTCCATGGCGGGATATAAAATCTCCTCCACAGAGCGGTTGAGCCGGTGAATCTCGTCTACAAAGAGGATGTCTCCCTCGTTCAGATTGGTCAAAAGCGCCGCCAGATCCCCCGGCTTTTCAATAGCCGGGCCGGAGGTGATGCGGATGTTGACCCCCATCTCCTGGGCGATGATGCCCGCCAGGGTGGTTTTGCCCAGGCCCGGAGGACCATGGAGCAGAACGTGATCCAGGGATTCCTCCCGCTTCTGAGCGGCCTCGATGAAAATGGAGAGGTTTTCCTTCGCCTTTTCCTGGCCGATATACTCCCACAGGCTTTTCGGCCGCAAGGAGCCCTCCTGGGCGTCCTCCTGGAGGAAGGTCTTCGCCACTATGGGCTCCTCATAGATGTCGCTTCCAAAATCAATGCTCAAACGCTCACGTCCTTTTCCCGGGAAATTTCACTGAAAGATGCCGCCGGCGATGATGGAAAGCACCGCCGTGCCCAGCAGGGTGCCGGCGGCCGCCAGCCACCGCTTGGCCCTGGCCTGATACCGTTCCGCCTCCTCCTGCTCCAGGCCCAGGGCGTTCAGCAAATGGCAGTATTTGGCGAAACGGAACATCGCGAAAATGCTCCCCAAAAATCCAATGGCAATCAGCCTGGACAAGATCATACGCGGCTTCTCTCCTTGCAATTCGATGTAAAGCGGCCCGCCTTTTCATGGAATTTCCATGCCAGCAGAATGGCGGAACGCAGTAGCACAGCAAAAAATACGTAAAGTATTTATGCTTTTCATATGCTGAAATCTTTGCCGTTACAGCTTCGCCATTCGCTTCAGCCCCTGTCGGACAATCTCCTCCAGCGGCTGACCCATGTCCAGGCCCTTCAGCGCCGCGGAGACCTCCTGGCTGGAGTACCCCAGCACCGCCAGGGCCTGGGCCGCCTCTGTGGCCTTGTTCCCGAATACCACCGGAGCAGGCGCTCCCTTGCCGCCGGAAAAGTCCAGCCCCCCGGCGGTCTCCTTGGCCATCTTGTCCTTCAGCTCCAGGATGATGCGCTGGGCGATCTTCTTTCCCACTCCCGGCGCGGCGGTCAGGGCCTTCTCATCCCCCGTGACAATGGCCATGGCTAAGGTCTCCGGCGTGCCGGCGGATAAGATGGCCAGCGCCGCCTTGGGACCTACGCCGGAGACGCCGATGAGCAGCTTAAAGCTGTTCAGCTCGCTCTGGGAGGCAAAGCCGTAGAGCTCAAAGACATTCTCCGCCACATTCAGATATGTGTACAGCCTTTTCTTCTGTCCCTTCTTCAAAGAGGACAGGGTGTTGTTGGTCGTCTTGCAGGCATAGCCCACGCCTCCGCAGTCCATGACCGCCAGGTAGGGCAGGATTTCCGCCACCGTGCCGTCCAAATAGTAAAACATAGCGCCTCCGTTTTTTCGTCTCGGTCAAACCGTCTCCGGAACGTCCGTTTCCCGGGGCAGCCGGGAGGTAACGCTTCTGGCGTGGCACAAGGCCAAGGCCAGGGCGTCGGCGGCGTCATCGGGCCGGGGAACCTTTTGCAGCTTCAAAAGCCGCCGGGTCATGTCCATCACCTGCCGCTTTTCCGCCTTTCCGTAGCCCGTCACCGCCAACTTGACCTGGGAGGGGGTGTATTCATACAGGGGTATGCCGCACCGCTCGGCGGCGTAGAGCAGGACCCCCCTGCCGTGGGCCACCGCGATGCCCGTGGTGATGTTGTTGTTGAAAAACAGCTCCTCGATGGAGATGACGTCCGGCTTCAACTGGCCGATGAGGTCCTCCATATCGGTGCCGATCTGGTAGAGCCTCCGGCTCAGGGGAAGCCCCGCCGGGGTGGTGATGGCCCCATAGGTCACCATCCGCGCCTGTCCCCGGTCCGCCTCCACCAGTCCGAAGCCGATGGTGGCAAAGCCGGGGTCAATGCCTAATATCCGCATAGTCCGCCCCTTTCGGCTTGCATTCCTAGTCAGTATAACAAATTTAGCCCAGAAGCGCAACAGGAAAAACTGTTGATTTACCATTGGAAAATGTCAAGGGTTAGGCCTTGTTTGAAAATTGACGGAATGCCCAACGGTGAGAGATTTTTTCGCCAATCAAGGCAAATTTTCGCGGGCGGGCTGACGCCCGGCAAGAAAATTTAACGCAGAGTGGCGGAAAAAGATCCGCCGTTTTGGGCGTTTTGCCATTTTTCAAACAAGGCCTAATACATGTCGGAACGCCTCTTGGACCTCTGGCCCCATGTAAACCTGTCGTATCCCGCACCTGGTTTTGGGGTCTCCCACGTACCGACCTATTTTGTCCGTCCTCAACAGCTGGTGGTCAACGGAGATAATATTTTTCTCCAGGTCTACGTCCGCTATCGTCAGTCCACAGAGCTCCGAAATACGCAAGCCTGTCCCCAGGAGTATCACAAGTTCGTCATAGTAGGCACGATAGACCTTGTAAAATTGAAAATGGTAATGAGCAAATGAGCCAGACATATTAAATGCAGAGCCAGCTTCCCACTATTCTACATGGGGAAGCTGGCTCTGTTTCATTTGATAGGTGTTGCGCTTTGATCGCGTAATGCAGTAAGTACAGACTTGAAAGTGTGGTTTTCATATTATTTGAATTGATAATCCCAAAAACAGGCTGGAGGGCCAGTATAAGATGCAGAAAGTGATGAAATAACGCTCAGACGTTTTGAAAGGCGCTGCCAAACCGGCAGCGCCTTTTCAATACCGTCGATCACGCCCTGGGGTGGGCCTTCTGGTAAACGTCCTTCAAATTCCCCTTCACCACGTGCGTATAAATCTGCGTAGAGGAAATATCCGCATGGCCCAGCATCTCCTGGATGGACCGCAGGTCCGCGCCGTTCTCCAGCAAATGCGCCGCAAAGGAGTGGCGCAGTGTGTGAGGCGTAATCTCCTTCTGGATGCCCGCTTTCCCCTGATAGTGCTTGATGATTTTCCAAAAGCCCTGGCGGCTCATCCGTTCCCCGTTCATGTTGACAAAGAGGGCGGTTTCCTCCTCGCCGGAGACCAGCTGGGGCCGGATCTTCCAGACATAGTCCTGGAGGGCCTTGACCGCCGTGCGGTACAGGGGGATGATCCGTTCCCGGCCCTTGCCGGAGCAGTGGATGAAGCCGGCGGCCAGGTTCAGGTCGTCCAGGTCCAGGGTAATCAGCTCGCTGACCCGAATCCCCGTGGCATACAGCAGTTCCAGCATGGCGTGGTCCCGGAAGCCCTTGGCGTCCACACACTGGGGCTGCTCCAAAAACAGGTCCACTTCCCTGGAGGTCAGGATCTCGGGATATTTCCTCTTCACCTTGGCGGCAGCGATCCCTTTGGCGGGATTGGCCTTCAGCTTGCCGCTGAAGATCTGAAAGTTATAGAAGGATTTCACAGACGCCAGGAACCGGGTGACGGAGGCGGCGGATTTTCCCCGGCTCAGCATCCAGTCCATATAGGCCTGGACCGTCTCGGCGGAGGCCTCCAGCAGTTCCAAGCCCCGGGCGGTCAAATAGTCCGCGAATTGGGTCACGTCCCGCAGGTAGGACGCCACGGTGTTCTGGGAGGCGTGCCTCTCCCCCACCAGATATTCCTCATAGCGCGCGATCTCGTTCGTAACGATCCCTTCTCTCTTTACCAGTTCCGCCAATTGAGAGCATTGTTTCTTATCAAGCCAGGATCCGGTCCAAAAGCTGCCGCAAAAACCAGGGGGCCAGCATCAGATCAGCGCACATCCCCGCCAGCAGCGCACCGGAAATCACCGCCAGGCGATTCCACCACTCCCGGCCATACAGCACAGGAGCCGTGCGCCGTCCTCCCCCCAGGGAAAGACAGGCCAAAGCCGCGGACCGCTCCAGGGATGGAACAGCCAGCAGAAAATAACAGGGCAGCGTCACCGCGCACCGGAGGCCGAACACAGCCAGCGCCAGCACCACTCCGTCGGAACCAAACGCCGCCGTGAAGCAGCAGACGGAAAAGGACAGGAAGAAGCCGAACGCCCCGCTCACCAGCGGGAGCAGGAGCACGCCGATGGAGGCAAAGCCCAGCAAAAACGCCGCCAGCGGATAGCGGAAATACAGCGCCGCCGCAGACAAAGCCGTCCGGGGGGACAGGTCCCCCTCCTCCACCTTCAGGAAGTCCGTCAGGTAGCAGGCCAGCTCATCGCCGGTGGCGTCCGGAACCCGGGCGGAAAAAACCTGTCCCAAAATGACGCCGGCGAAAAAGAACAGCGCCAGAACAAGCAGGAGGGACAACTGCCGCCTCCATTCCGTCATCTCCCGCCTCTTCCACTTCAAACCGCCTCACCTCATTTCATCCTATGAAGGCGGGCGGCGGCTTATACGCGTTTTTGAAAAGCCGGATGATTTGACAGTCAGATAAGAAAACACCCTCCTGCCAGCAACGGCAAGGGAGAAGTGTGTAACCTCGTCTATATGGTTTATACTCATAATATAGCTTATTTTTCCGCTTTCCGCAAGATGTTTCCCCAAAAAAGAACTTTTTTGGGACTTATCACAAAAATGTTATGTAAACTTTGTTATGTAAACTTCCGTAAGCGGGTCGAACGAAACTCCGACCTCGACCCGCTCACGTCAATATTTAGGGGACACTCCCGCCCGCTTTTCCCATATCTGTGCCCCCTCCCCTCCCCTCTCGGGAGGTGGGCCGTTTTTGCCCAAAATGGGATATTTTAGCAAATTCCGGCGTTTTTGTGCAATTCGACAATGGGGCTCTGGTTCCTCACTTCCGCCGCCGCCGCTTTCCGGGCCCGGCCGCTCCGGCCAGCAGGCCCCCGGTCAAGCCGCACAGCAGCAGCACGCCGCCCTGGCCCAGCCAGGCGATCTCCTCCCAAACGCCAAGCCCCGCCAGGAGCAGCACGCACAGGAATGCCGCCGCCGTCAGCGCGCCTCCCGCCCGCCAGCGGGTCAGGCGCACTGTCAGCAGCCCCCCCGCCAGGCAGGCCAGAACGCACAGCGCCGCCACCACGGGAAAGCATCCCCCTTCCGACAGCGCGCCCTTTACCAGCAGCAGGGTCAAACACAAAAGGCCCAGCAGGTACACGCCCAGCGACAGCAGTCCTCCGGCCAAAAAGCCCTGCCACACCGCCAGTTTTTTTCGTCCCTTCGCCATTTAAAAGACCTCCCTCGAAACATGCTCTTATCAGGAGCATATTCCGGGGGAGGCCGCTTTTATGCTTTGGAAACGGGCCAAACACAAATTCATTTTGAGAAGGGTCAGATCTCCGGGTTCCAATCTCCCTTGCCGCTATCGAGTTCCTTTTTCTCCTCTTCCTTCTTGGAGGGCTTCTTCTCTTCCTTCTTCTCCTCGGGCTGTTCACCACTCTGGACGCCCACAGAGCTGACGGCCCACTTGGTCAGCTCCATGCGAACCCGGTCGTCGCTGGTCTCAATGACGATGGTGTCCTTTCCGACGGAGACGATCCGCCCGATGATGCCGCCGATGGAAGTGATGATATCGCCCTTTTTCAGGCTGTCCCGCATCTCCTGCGCTTTCTTCTTCCGCTTGTTCTCCGGGCGAATCATCAGGAAGTACATGATCGCCACCATGACAATCAACATAAGAATCGTGTAATCCATTGAATGCTCCCTTTCTTTTGTGTAATCCGAATGTGTCCATTATACCAGATACTGAAAGTTTTGCAAGCCTTTTCTTTGCTTGAGGAAGCACTGATTTAATCAACGCGTGCAGATTTGCGCCAGAAATTTTCGCTGGCAAGGAAGAAAATTGCAGGAATCCTGGCGGATTTCAAGATTTTCTGACGCAGATCAGCGGAAATTTATGGCGTAAAGATGTGCGCGGGGATTAAATCAGTGCTTCCTTGATTCCCTTTTCTTTCCATCGGCTCCGGCAGCGGAGGTGGACAGGCGCAAATCCCCATGATATAATGAGTTCAAATTTCTATTTTGGAGGTGCCATATGTCTTCATTTACCCTAAGGCCCTGGCGGCAGGCGGACGCGGCGTCCGTCGCGGCGGCGGCGGATAACCCGAATATCGCGGCGAATCTGCGGAATGCCTTCCCCTCTCCCTACACCCTGGCGGACGCGGAGTGGTACGTCAATGACTGCATCTCCAAAGGCGAGGAACGCCAGCTCACAAGGGCTATTATCATAGAAGGCAGGGCCGCCGGCAGTATCGGCGTCTTTGTCAGGAACGACGTGTACGAGAAGTCCGCCGAGCTGGGCTACTGGCTGGCGGAGAAGCATTGGGGCCGGGGCGTTATGACGGAGGCGGTGCGGCAGGTCTGCCAGGAAGCCTTCGGCCGCTTCGACATTCTCCGCATCTTCGCGGAGCCCTTCGCGGACAACCTGGGCTCCCGGCGGGTGCTGGAAAAGGCGGGCTTCACCTGTGAGGGGACCATGCGGAACGGCGTCTATAAAAATGGGCGGGTCCACTCCTACTGCATGTATGCCCTCCTGCGGGAGGAGCTGAAATAAGCCCTCCCCTCTCACCTCCCAGGCGGCGGCGCATACACTGGATTGAAAGGACCTTGTTCTTTCGCCAGCTACTTATTAGGAGGTATTGCAATGCCTGAAAAAGTCATGCCCGGTCCTGTGGAGGACCTCAGCGGCATCCGAGAGGCAGTTTGCATTCATACACGGAAAGTGTACGATTCTTGCCGCGAGGAAGACACAACGCTTTTAAGGTTTTTTTAAAGTTGGAGAGCTTTTGCCCTCTTCTTTTTCACAGTACCACGTATTCGTAGTACCGCGCCAACTTCTCCCCGCCCTGGTTCCGGGCGTCCTTGTCCTCAAGGAACGCCTTTGCCATGTAAACGTAGAAGTCCATGCTGTTGGCGTTGACCTTTTCCGCTACCTTGGAGTAGTCGGAGTAGATCATGTTCATTGCCACCCAAAATGCCAGCGGCTCGCAGTTGATCCCCCTCTGGGCCCTGGCCTCCTCGGTCTTCTCCATGGTCCAGTGAGGACCGGTGGTGCCGTCGGCGTTCCGCATGCCCTGGACCCATTCCTGGGCCATCTCTCTGTCAAAAGGGCGTCCTCCGCTGCCAGAGCCGTGGCCGCTCATCCGCTCCCCGCCCCGGTAGGCCATCTCATCCATTCCCCGGTGTCCGGCGTCGGTCCGGTATTCCCGGTCAAACTCCGGGGGGCGCTGGTCCATATCGCCGGACATGCGGAAGCCAATTCTGTTCATGGGGCGCTGCCCTCCTTTCTCGCCACCGTAGTCCTGATATACAGGCGGGACATAGGGCGTGGTCATGGGATAGCGGCTTTCCGGGCCTCGATACGCCTCCCGGTCGTCCCAGTAGCGGCTTTCTACCCAAGCCCCGCCGTCATTTTGCGGAGCAAAGCGCCCGTTGTCGTAGTGCTCCCGGCCCCGACGGTCCCGGAAACGGGAATCCGGCCCGTTGTAATCGCTCCCCCCATAGTCCATACGGCCACCCCGGTCATATTCATACCGGGGAGGGCTAGAACGGTCCATGTCCCGGCGGGGCCGGTCCTGAAAAAAACTCCTTTTCATGTATTGCAATCCGAGAGGCGCGCTCTCCCGGAAATTGCCGGAATGAGCGCGGTTTTTCTCAAGACCGCAAACTGAAAAGAAGTAAAGATTTGACTTCTTATTTGATTTTCTGAGGCAGAAACTTAAAAATGGATGCCAAGAGCGGAAAAGATTTTCTCTGGAGTCGTTCCGGCCTCTTGCAGCAGATTCCGCCCGGTCTGCTCCAGTTCTCCCGCAGATTTTCCAAGAATCATCCGGCGGGCCTGGGCAACCTTCGGATCATTGGGGTCCTGGCTGTCCAGGAACTGTTGAACCAGCCCCATGGTGTTTCCGCCGCCAGCTGCCGCTTGGAGAATGTTCTGAATCATACTATTCATAACTTATTCCCTTTCCCGGCGGGCTTCTCCGCCGTCTCCTTGGCTGGCGCTTTTGCCGGCGTCAATTCCTGACGGAGCGCCTTCACTTCTTCCCGGAGGTGTTCCAGCTCCTCCAGCGGAGCGTATGCTATCGCCGGGACGGCTTCCGCCGCTGTCTGCGGGGGCGGCGTCTGAACGGGGCTGTAATCGACGTCACGATAGGTCCGGAATACCGGCGCCCCATTGTCTCCCAGGGCCTTGGCGTAGATATAGCCATGCGCCCAATCCGGCATGATGGTCAGTGCCCCGGAGAAGTCCGTGGGGACCGCCTTTGCCTCATCAAAAGAGGCCACGGGGCGAAAAATCACGTTGGGTGCATCCTGCCGGGCCGGGGGTTGTGTGGGGGCCTGAACTTGTCCGCCGGGCTGGTATCCGCCTCCAAGCCATGTGCGATTATTCACGGGCCGTTGCGGGTTCAGCGGCTGTCCGGTGTAGGGGTCGAAACGATACTGTTCCATGTGGTTCGCTCCTTCCGTTTTTTCGCCTTCCATCATACACCAAATTTCGAAAGAAAAACTATCAATTTCCTATCAAAAAACTATCACACAAAAAGGAGCCGGGGCTTAACGCCCCAGCTCCTTCACCCTATTTACTTTTGCATAGATGCCGCGAAGCCGTCGATCTGTCGTAGCAATGGATATCGCCAGGGACGCGGCGATTTCAACGCGGGATTTCCCCTTTACCCGCAAATCAAAAACCGCTCTCTCATCGTCCGTAAAATTGCAGCCGTGACGATAATTTTTGCACTCGTCCTCCGTGAGGTTGTCCAGGCGCATCGGTGCGAATTCGCAGCCTCCTTACTCAGATTTTGCCAATCTTCTTGGCAAAGCGGTACAGCATCGTGCACAGCTGCTGCCGGGTCACAGGCTCCGTAAGCTTCAGGTCCCCGGACGCGTCGCCGGTCAGGATGCCGTTTTTCCTGGCCCACTCGACGCCTTCCTTGTGGGCGGGGCTGGGGGTATTGCCCATACGCTTGTCCTCCTTTTGGTAGTTCGGGCGCACAACGCCCACGATTTGACTATAGGGTCGGTTTTTCCGGCAGACCATGCCGCCGTTGCTCTGGCTTCCCGTTTGACTGGTGTTGCCCTCAATGGCAACCACGCCGGTGAGCGTCACCTTTTCGATAATGCCCGTATGGTCCGTGGCCGCGCCGCCGGGGAAGTCGTAGATCACCACGTCCCCTGGACGGTAGTCCTTTGTCACCCACTGGCCCGACTTCTTGGCGGCGTTCATCAGCGCCCCGCAGGAGGCGGTTTTGATGGGCAGAGGAACCCCCGCCTGGGCAAAGACCCATTGCACGAACGCCATGCACCAGGGGTAGGCGGAGCCGGACACCTCCCGGCCATAGTACCAGGTGTTGTACTTGACACGGTTGGAGCTCGCCGGAGACTCCTTGGTTCCAAGTTCTGTCCGAGCGATGTCCAAGACTTTACTGGCATCCACAATTACCACTCCTTTCCCCGGTTAGCACCAGCGCTTTTTTATTCTCTGTGTTGATCTCCCAGACGGCCCCCTCAATCATATTAATGACCGCTTCGGTGATCTCCACCCCCAGCGCCCGGAGCTGTTCCTGGACGAACTTCTGCCGGACCTCTCCGGAGGGGTCCTGGTCATGGTACAGCTGCTCCGCCGCCCGGGCGAAGGACTGGACCAGCCGCCGAATGTTCTCCTGTGTCGCGGCGTTGGTATTGGCCTCGAACCACGCCTTGGCCTTCGGGACCAGGGCGGCCAGCAGGCCCACCACAAACGCCGCCAGCAGATTGCCGATAATTTCATACAGATTATTCATATGTATCCTCACTTTCTCCGGGCTTGTCCCCGGCTTTTACTTTCGAAATCTTGATCCCCGCCAGTAGCAGGGCCTCCACGCCCCCGGCCCCCAGAGTATACTGAATCAGCGTATCGGGCACCGCGCCCTTGACGCAAAAGATCACCGTCATGGCCACGATGAAGCCCAAGGCGAACACCCCCAGCGCCAGCAGGATCAGATTTGAAGTTTTCATGGGACTCTGCTGTCTCCGCCCCTTCACCCGTCCACCTTCTTCTCTAAATCCCCGATCCGGTGATTCGCCACCTTGATCTTCTCCTCCTGAAGCTCTGTCCGTTCCTCCAGCTTGTACACCCGGTCGATCACCCGGTTGTGAATTTCCACCTTCTTCTCCAGCTGCTCCAGCCGGTACTGGGTCAGCTTACTGCTGACCAAGATGCCCAGCACGGACCCAAGGCCGGACCCTGCCAGGCCAATCAGCGCTACTAAAATTTCCGTCATATTCTCTTGCCTCAAGGCTTCTCTTCCAAAACCTCTTCTGCCAAGGCAGATTCTTCCCATCGCGCTGTCTCTTTGTTCCATCTCGGCCGAATCAAGCCTTCCTGGCTGCCATAAACCCGCTGGGCGGGTGGCATAGCGTAAACCAGTTGCTCGCCGTCTTTAAGCGTGTAGTTCAGAATCTTTTCCTGGCCCCCCTCCATACAAACGAGGACGAGGTTCCGGTAAATCATATCGCTTCCTGTCACGCAAGCATACTGAGCGTTCATACAAACAGCCTCCTTTTATTCCGCCTGGAACACAAAAGGGGGGACGTCAAGCTCGAAAATCAATTCGGAAGGCGGTGTGTGCATCTGAATGCCGCCGCTTGTACCCACGTCTATACTTGACGGAACCATACTCTTATCTGTCCTGACCCCCACCGCTGGAAGCCGAATGGCTTTCCTGGGCCAGAATCCCTGGGCGAGGGAAAAGATGTGCGGGTTCCCGCCAAACGTCCCGGCAGGGCCCCCATTGCTGTCGTAAATGCCAATCCGGCCACCCGTGCAAAAAACAGTGCCGTTGCTGTCTTTCGTGTACTGAATCGGATTCCACACACTGTGTCCGTAACCAAGGTTTGTGCCCGAAATAATCGCCACATCATACCACTCCAAAGGGGCAGTTATTTGCTGCAGCATTGACTCCATCTCCTCCCAGCTCCATCGGCTGGAGATATATCCGCCGGGAAGGCCCTGGGCGATCGCCGTCTGAAGCATGGCGTTAAATTCCGCCTGTGTCATATGTACCTCCTAAAATACGATCAGCCGCCCCAGAGCATCCAGGACGAACCGCCCCTTGCTGTCCATCAAAGCGCCCCGCTGCATTGTTTTCGCCTGTGAATAATAGATGATCGCGCAGCCGGACGCGCCGTTCGTGCCGTCGCTGCCCTCGCCACGGGCCCCTCCGGCGGCTCCCGCGCTGCTTTCGGTGACTTCCGGGCCTGGGTTCTGGTTCCCCTGGTTCGCCCCGACATAGCCCGCACCGCCGGCGCCGCCTCCGCCTCCGCCGTTCCCGCCGTTCCCGCCGGAACCGGGGACCGTGCTCGGGGCCGGGGCAGCCGCGTCACCGCCCTTGCCGCCGGCGTTCTTCACTGCGGAGGACGGGCTCCCGCCATTTTCACCGTTGGCCGCGCCGCCGCCGCCGCTGGGAACCGAACCGGCGGAGACCCTGGTCTCAGCCGTGGGGTAGTAATACGTGTCCTCATACACAGTGTATTTCGCCTCGAAATAGCTCTCCGCGCCCTTGCCGCCGGAGTACGACGCCGCGTCGCCGCCAGCTTTGCCCGGCGTGGTGGTCAGGCGGTAGATGATGCCCAGGACCTCATCACTTGGCGTCGAGAACGACCCGCTGCCGGCCTCGCCACCGTCACCTCCGTCGATGCCGTCCGCTCCGGGGCGCGCGTAGGTCTTCCGCTCCATCGGCTCGTAGTAGCCGGTATCGCTTGGGGAGCCGGAAGCGCTGCTGTAGACTCCGCGCTGGTCGAGCGGCAGATCCACGTGGGTATACAGGTATGTGTGCGGATTGGTAGGCGGGGAGGGCGATGAGACACTATCCGGAGGATGCGCGGGCCCCCCCTGGGTGCCCGACCCGAGTTTTATCTGGATCTTGGTCCCTGGATCGTCGATATCGAAAATGGCAATGTTCCCGCCTTTCCCGCCTTTTCCGGCGGCGCCGCCTTTCCCGGGCTCCCCGGCCTTCCCGACACTGCCGCCGGCCCTCGTCCGGGTGATGCTCGCAAGACCGCCCGCCGTCCCGGCGGTCCCGTGTGTGCCGCCTTCGCCGCCTTCGCCACCGCCGATCAGCACGGCGCGGATGCGGACGGTCCCCTCCGGCAGCGTGACGGTCCCGCTCTTCGTGACGACGATAAAGCTGCTGAAGAACTCCGTCGTATCCGGCTGGGGCGGCTCGTAACCCACAAGGAGCTTCATATTCGCCTTCAGGATGCCGGACCCGTTCACGTCCATGCTCTCCACGCACGCGGAGACCGTCTCCCTGTCGTAGGGGTGGTAGGCCCTCAGCAGGTCCCCGGCGTCCTGCTGCTTGAGCGCCACGCCGTTCTCGATGACCTCCCGGCACTTGTAATACGCCGCCAGACGCGTCGCCGCTGCGTTGGAGTTGGTCAGGGACACCAGCGTGGGGTCCGTGATGGACTTCACGTTCTCCGGGACCCCCGGCCACACGGACCGGATGACCTGCCGGGTGCTGTGTATGTACTTCCGGCCCGTCAGCGTCCCCGTCCCGGCGGACAGCACGGCGTGGTTGTCCCCATGGGACAGGAGGCGAAACCCTGCCGCCTTCAGGTCATACATAGGCTCCGGGAACTCCACCACGTCGCCGTTGGACGCCGTACCCTCGAACAATGCAGCCTCCTCCCCGCCCTGCATGTACTGGTGCTCCGTCACCGCCAGGGCGGAGACAGCGCCCTCATACTCCACGCTGGCCCCCTCGTATATGCGTTCCTCTGGAGCGGCGCCGCTGGCTCCGTCCCACAGGATAAACACCCGCAGAACCCCGTCCGCATCCGCCCGCACCGTTGCCCCCAGGGCGAACAGCACTTGGCAGAGGTTGTCCCGGGCGGAGCTCTTGGGCGGCTTGGCATAGGGCAGCCAGCCGTAGAGGGGGATATCCTTGAGGTTGCTCTTGACAAGGACCGGGAGGTCCCCGCAGATATCCTTGATCACGCTCTCCGCCGTCTGCCCGGTATAGATGCCTCCCGGGTGGTTCCGCTCCGTCAGCAGGCCGATGGCGGACGCCGCCGTCAGGGAATCCAGAATCATGCTTCCGCCTCCCTTCCCCGGGCCAGCAGCAGGTCCAGCCGGAGCCGCCGGAGATAGGCGGGCTCCGCCTCTCCGCTAATGCGCTTCCGGTAAATCCAGGCGGCGGTCCCCACCACGGCCATGCCGTAATCCATGGTCCCGTCGTCCTTCACTCCCTGCCTTTCAAGGCTGGCCCGGGCGGTGCTGATCAGCGCGGGAAGGTATTCCGAATCGCCCGGAAGGTCCGCCGTCCGCTGAAGGTCCAGCTTCAGCAGGGCCAGCATGGTTTCTTTATCCATAGCGGCGTCACGCGTTGGTATCGGTGATCTTCGCGACGGTAACGGTGTAGGTCTTGGTCTTGTCGCCGTTGGCCACCATAACGCTTACCGTGTTCTCCCCGTCCTCCCAGGCCGCTGCGGCGCCGTTCTGGACCTTTTTCCCGTTGACCTTTAAGAAGGCCAGAGAGCCCGTGGTGGGCACGACGCTGATCATGTTGGTGGCGTCGCTGGTGTAGGAGGTATACTCCAGGGTATCGGGGTGGAAAGAGGGCTCCAGAGCCAGCGTGCCGATGGCCAGGGACCGCAGCGCCGCCACGGAGGGGTTGGCCACATCCGGCACGAAGTCCATCTCCAGCGCAGGAGCCTCCCCCAGGCCAATCACCACGAAGGCCTCAGGAATCACAGGAATCCCGTCATAGCGGGCCGTGCCCTTGACCACCGTCTGATCCTGAATAAACAGCGGGAGGTCGCTGTACTCCACGGAGGTGCCCGCCCGCTCCGCCAGAAGGTACAGGTCTCCGTAACCGCCGATGATGGTGTTGTCCGGGATAATATTGTCGGAGAACACAAGAATATCCCCGCCCACCACAGGCATAGTCCCGTTCATCGCGGAGACGATCGTCCCGGCGGCGTTGATGTTGGTGGCATCCACCTGAATGGTCGTATAAGTCGCCTCGTTCATAGCCCAGAACTTGGAGCCGCGGGAATAGCGTCCCTTTGCCGCAGACGCCGCCTGGATGAACTTCTGAAAGAAAGCCAAACCCGTGGTCCTCGCCGGAATGGTAATGATGTTGGACTGGGACAGGTTCTGCCATTCCCTGGCGTTTTTGGGGTAATCGCTGGGCTTGGAGGTCTGGGCAAGGCGGGCAGCAATGCCCAGCGGCATTTTCACGCCCGTTCCGAATAAAATGGCCTTGTCGACGGAAATTCCAATGGATTCGCCCATTCCGATAATGATTTCCGACAACAGGGAGGGGTCCGAATCCTCCAGCAGTGCGTTGCAGATGGCCACATAGCTGCCCACCATATACCCGTCCACCTCTACTTCGCTGAACGTGAAATTCAGCTCGTTCAGAGCGGCGCAGGCCTCCGTCCATACAGCCTCGGGAATCGCGCCCATAACGGGCTGCCGGCTGCGGCCGGCAACGCTGAGGACGCGGACATGCCGGAGCATTTTGGAATAATCCTCAATGTTCTGCCGCAGCAGTTCCAGGACGACAGTGGGAATCAGCAGCTCCCCGCCGGAGACGCTCCGTTTCTGCCCGCCCTTGAACATCTCGCGGAACCGGGTCAGGAAGTCCTGAACCTCCTCCCGCTGGATAAAAGCGGCCCGCTGCTCCATGGTCATGTTGCCGAAGGCCCTGGTCATGCGCTTGGACATGGATACATCATCCTTTCTTCTTTCGTCGCCGCCCGCCGGGAGCGGCGCGGGTGTGGGAGACAGGGGCGGGGGCGTTTTCGCTTCCAGGGTCCGCAGCTCCTCCTCATCGGCGGCAATTTCCTGCTCCAGGGCGTGCACCGCCGCCCGGTGCTCCTCCTGCTCCGTAGAAAAGGCGTCCACCAACTCCTGCACGGACCGGAGCTCCGCCTCCGTGGATGCCTCCGCCAAAGCGGCCTCAAGCTCCCGCTCCCGGGTATCCAGCTCCATCGTCTTGGCGGACAGGGCCGCCATTCTGTTTTTCTTCTCGTCAATCTGCCGCTTCAGCAGCAGCGCCTTTAGTGCCATAGTCATTCTCCCTTCAATTTTTTTCGCAGCGCCGTCCGCTGCTCCTCCAGCATCCGGCGGCGGATATCTTCCTCCTGCCGCGTCCTGGCGGAAACAGAGGTCTCCTCATATGCCGGGAAGGTTACAACAGAAACCTCCAGAAGCCGAACCTTCTTGATGATGTACTCGACGCTTCCGTCCTCACGGACGATCCGCTCCTCATCCAGGATGAAGAAACCGAAGGAGCATTGGTCCACATCCCCCCGCTGTACACGGCGGTACAGGTTCATGGCGTCCTGGTCGTCCCGGTTGATGCGGACGCCGCCCCAAAGGCCATGAGCATCTTCCCGAAGCTCCAGCGTGCCGGCCTTGTTCCGGCCCAGCACCAGAGTGGTGTCATGATTGGTCAGCGCCCGGATATCCTCGCCCAGGGTGTCGGAAAACGCGCCGGGCGCAATTTTTTCCGACAGACCGTCGCAGATGCGGTAAGCTGAGTTGAAAACGGAGAAATAGCCTTGTATGTACAGCTCCCCGTCCTCTGCCTCCCGGGTCTGGAATCCGCTTTGAATTGGGATCATAGTCCGTTGCTCAGGTATCATCTTCTGTTCCTCCCTCCTGAAGAAGCTTTTTTTGATCTCCGATCATGCCCTGGGGGATAAAATTCTCCAGAATCACCAGCTCGTCCAGTCCCTCCTTGGGAGCCAGATTAATCCAGTTGCGGACCTCATTGCCTGACATAATGCCCCGGATATACAGATTCGCGCCGGTATTGGAAAGGTCCTTCACGTCGTAGGAATAAAGCGCCCAGGGATTCATGGAGATATACCAATCCGGCGAATACAGCAGCTTCCGGGTCAGCTCCTGCTCGATGCCGCGGACAACCGGCATAATTGTGGTGGCGATGAAGTGATTCCATTCGCTCTGATCAAATTTGCCCAGGCCCACCACATAGGGCGGAACGCCTAAGATCGCCGCGACGGACTGCTTATCCAGCTTTACGGTGTCGGAAATCGCCAGGTCGTTGAGCGAAAGAGGTTTTACCTGCACGATCTCCATCTGCTCGGCCGGAATCATCCAGGGCTCTCCGGCGGCCGACGTCTTCAGATACTGTTCGGCAAGCCGCTTTCGGCCCGCCTCGGAGATCAGCTCATCGGAGTTCCCGTCAATTTTAACGATGACGCTGGGCTTCCACTCGCTGGACATGAACGCGTTTTTGGTTTTCTCCGCCTGGCGAAGCGTCTTGACCACTGTTTTCAGCGCCACGCGAAAACCCGTCCCCAGCCATGGCCGATCAGTGGAAGGATTGACCACAAAATGGAGGAGGTCCGCCGGGTCATAGGGAGTTCCTCCGATCAAGATTTTGTAGCCGAAGCCGTCCGCCTGGAAGCTGACATGCCCGGGTGGAATCGGTACAAGCTCCTCCAGATTGCCGCCTGAGGTTCGGGGCCAGACCACCGCGTTTCCTCCGCCGTCCAGGAGCAGCGTCCAGATAATTGACGCCATCATAGTTTTCCTGGTCATCCAGCGGCTAGGGTCAATGTCCAGCCGGCGGGAAAGCCCATTTTTAATCCGCACGTCCCCTGAGTCCGTGTTGGCCATAAGACGGATGGACATCGAACTGATCAGCTCCGCAATCCTGCCTACTGCCATTCGAACCTCCGGATTGTCCGCCAGGCGGGTGTACCCTTCGCAGCAGATGGACTCCCATCCGCCCCCCATGAGGAAGCCGACGCTTCGCCGCTCCGCCGCGGGCTGGTCCCTGGCGGACATAGACGTTCTTTTCCGTTTACCCATTAGCTGTCCCTCCTTCAAGCCATTTTTGTTCTTTCTGCACCGCTTCCAGGTCCTCCAGGTATGCGCAGCACGCGAATACCGCGGCGTCGAATACGTCAATTCTCAAATTCGGCGCGATTTTCTCATAGGCGTTTATGTATTCTCCAATGGTCTTGCAGCCCCGGAAGCCCGCGTCCTGAATGACGTAGACGACGCTGGTGGATATGCGCGGAAAGAGCTCCTTCACCAGCCGCTCCCGGGCGATGGCGTTGGGCGTGACGATGACCACGTACGGAAACAGCTCGAAGAACGGGCGGCATTTGACCACCGCGTCCCACTCCACGCCGGACCCCAGGCACACGGCGTTGTTCCGGATGTCTGAGACTTCGATGACGTTGTCGCAGAACCAGAGCCCTTGGGGAGCTTCCGGAGAAATGGCGTCTCCGCCGCAAAAAACCAGGACCTCCGCCGCCAGCTCCAGCGCCTTCTCAAATTCCATCGTATCCCTCCTCGCAACAGGCAGGACCGGAGGCTGGCAGCTCGTCCGGTTTCAGCGGAAACACCGTCAGCCAGTTGGACACGGTGGCCGTGTCCAGCAGGGCCAGCTTCATTCCCCGGTCCCCGCCGGAGAGCTTGTCCAGCTTGTTCAGGATGCCGTTCATGGCCCGGGTGGTCTTCACCGGGGACTTTTTCGCCACCGCCCGGTTTTCCAAAAGACCTAGGATCGCGTCCAAAAGCTCCCCGTCCTCCCCGGCGTATCCTACGCAAAGGTCAAAAACCTCACGGGGGACTATAGGGGGTATATTCTTACTTGTATTATTCTTACTATTTAAAGGGGGTGAAAATTTTTTCACCCCTTGGGTGAAGAAATTTTCGGGGGTGAAATTTTCTTCACCCCCCTGGGGAGGCGGCATGTCCGCCAGCTTTCGACCTACAAAAATGCGCCGCCGCACCACCGTTCCTTCCCCGCCGGAACAAGGGACCGGGCCCTCGTCCATGTGGATGTGCCCCCGGTCCCGCAGCTCCGCCAGGACGCTTTGAAGCGTCCGTTCGGTAATAACGGAAACCTCCCCCGTCTTGGGGTCCTCGTGGGATAAAATTTCCAAAAGCGCCTGGTTGCTGGCGTAGCAAAAGCCAGTGCTGCTGGCCAATTGGACGATCCTGCCGTAAATCAGCTTAGAACGCTCCCGCAGACGCACGTCCTCCGCGACGGAAGCCGGGATGACAAGATACATCCCGCCTTGGGTGATATGATCCATGGCTGTTCAGCCCCTTTCTATCCAGTCAATAAATCGGGAAAGCTGGCTCACCAGAAAGCCCGATCCAATGACTGTAAGCATAAATTCCCAGGACACGGGGAAAATCCCTCCCCTCTTGTCCAAATTGGGGCTTGCATTTTGCCGAGAATTTGATATAATAATTTTAGCAACTGTTCTCGGCGCAAGCTCTGGACGCGACTGCTCGAAGGCGAAAGCCTTCGGGCGGTCTTTTTTTTGTGGCTCTCATAGTTAACCGGCCCCTTTGGAAAAGTTCTCCGGGAATTAGCTTCCATTATGTCTGTTCTCCTATCTCACAACGATTTCTTCTCTCTCGTCAGTACACAAGATGCGGAACGGCCTTTTCACTCCGCAGCAGTATTGCTCTGCCGCTTTCAGAGCCATCACAATCTTATCTTGCGGCGGTATGTCCATTCCGATGGTCGTGATGAGGCTACCCATCGCGGCCTCCCTACCGCATCCGACCGCACATATCCCAAGCTCCGGCTCAAGGACGGAGTAGTCTGGCTGCACCTCAAAGACCCGAAGCGGCGTTGCGACAATGAAGTTGCCGCCCCGGTTCTTCTCGTCCTCTCCGATGACCCCATCCTTGAACAGCGTTATCACCTTCGGGACGAATTTCTTTACCATGAACTTGTGGTCGATTTCGGTATTCTTGTACCGGTCAACCTCATCGAACAGGTCTTCGGAATACTTCAGCAGATCCAGATGCCGGAATGTAGTTGTCCCTCCGATCAGGACATTTTTGAACATCTCGTTTCGGAATACCTTTGCCGGCATCTCGGCAGCCTTCACATACCCATCGCTACCTAAGCTGTCTCCTCCTATCCACGAAACCCCGTTCTGCCTGTCTGTGAACCCAATAATACAAGTCACCTTCTGTTCATTCTCCCTTCATCAAAAATCATCCTCCAGCTCCGGCCCGAGCGCACCAATGATCTCATCCTCTCTTGTCCAAATTGGGGCTTGCATTTTGCCGAGAATTTGATATAATAATTTTAGCAACTGTTCTCGGCGCAAGCCTTGGACGCGACTGCTCGAAGGTGCCATCCTTCGGGCGGTCTTTTTTTTGTGCGTTTTATGGTCATATAAACTCCTCCGTATTCACAGAGCCAGTACTCCGCCTCGTGAAATTCTGCTTTTCGGAAGGCCTTTTTAGTCACTTAGAAGCCGAAATCACTGAATCTGCACCCTGGCACGATTACCCGGCCATGCTCCATGCGGGCCTCCGCTTCCTTCATCTGGATAAGCTCCGGCGTAATGGAGGCGGAAATAACCCGGTTCGCCTCCGCCTCCACCAGATCCGCAATTATCGCAACGTCTGTAATCTTAATTTTTTTAATTTTCATTCTTCGGCCGTTCGCAATTCTGCGTGTTCCATTTTTTAAACCGCTCCTTTCCTCAGCAGTATCTGTCCAGCAATTTCTTTCACACGGTCCTCCACTGAAGGGGGCAGCTTATTCAGCACCTCCCCCTCCGGCGGAATCGGCCCCTTGTACAGCCGGAAGGCGCTGGTACAGCCCTCCCGGCTGTCGTGGTATGTAATCGCCGATACCCACACGGGCTTGCCGTGGCGCTGGACCTGCTGGAGCCCGGTAATCCTGGTGGTGGTCAAGAGATATCCCTTCCCGTCTATGATTTCAGTCCTTTGCATAATTGTGATTTCCATATACATCCCTCCTGGGAAATCCTATGCGCCACGGCATAAAGTTAAGCAGTTTTACAAGGAATTGAATCATACCCTTCCTCCTTCAGCTGGGAGGGTTAATCATCCCTGAGAGGATACTGCATTACAGCGTCCTTGCAGAGGTCCAGAAGTTCCAGAGCCGAGCAGACTTTGAGACCGGACAGAGCGCTCAAAATCTGCTCGGCTCTGTTTTCTACCTCACCAGGGAACAGAGGGAATTTTCCCGGGCAATTCCTATCGTAAAACTCACGTTTCATCCCGCATCACCTCCCCTCACGCGTTGTCCTGCATCCCCGTCCCGCCCTCGCCGGGCGGGAACCCTTGCTCCTTCCTCCGCCTTGTGGTAGAATTTTGGCGGAGAAAGGAGGTTAACCGATGAAACCAAATTCAGATGGCTACTATTTCGCGTCCTTAAAGAAACTCCGGGAAGCGAATCCAGCCGTTTACTATGCGCTTAAGCAGTACCTTGCGGATCTTGCCTCGGCGGGAGATCACTAGTGTTTCAAGCAGGCCTGGGATCATTCTATGGAGAGAAAAGGGTACACCATCGAACTATCAAGTCTTCATCGCAGTGGAGAAACCACCGTGGTTTTTGCGGAGCGGTCCGGTGTGGACTTTATCATCTGCCGCAGAGATTGAAGGGGCGTCTTTCCCGTCAGCTCGTGGCAGGCGCACTTCATAACGAACTCTTCCCAGTCCTCCACGGTCCATATAGCGGTGAGGCAAACGGGGATAACATTGCGTTTCGCAAACACCAGAATTTCATATGGCTTCCCGTCCTTCATCACCATGACGAATTCAGCATCGGATAAAAATGGGCATTTCTCCCGCCGGGTGTGGCAATCGCGCTGGAATTCGCTGAGGCAATCGGAAAGTTCACGAAAAAAAATCACGCAGTTTATGCCGGCATTTCCAGTACCATCCTTCCATCATTCGTTTCATCCCGCATCACCTCCTCTCACGCGCTGTCCCGAATCCCCGCCTCGGACTGGGGACCCGGCTCCGCTATTGCCTCCTGCTCCGCCTTGTGGTAGAATTTTGGCGGAGAAAGGAGGTGATACCATGATTCCATTAAATACAGAAGCCGCAATAAAGCAGTCGTTAGAAATTGCAAAAATCCTATGTCAATCCCCCAATGTACACATTTCTCCCAATGCAGAAGGGGCGAATGGAATCGCTGACTTTATCGAGACCCTGCAAGAACGCTTTACTCGGAATCCGGATACAGATCAGAAATAGTCGTTGCCACTTCGCACATAGCCCTTGAAAGTTCTGATAATTCATCAGGATACAGGGCTTCGGCTTTTGAGGAACGCTTGGAAAGTAGTTGCAGCTGCTTTCCAAGCGTTTCTATTACCTCTTTCCTGGTCAATCGAATTCCCTCCCCTCACGCGCTGTCCCGAATCCCCGCCTCGGACTGGGGACCAGGCTCCGTTGCCAAGTCCCCCAGGCCTAGGCCGGGAGCGGCAGCTTCTGACCTGAGTTGTTCTAGTTCCAGCATTTCCAACCCCTTCTCTGCCAATTGCCGAATCAACTCGGAGTAAGAGCACCGACGAAAGCGCGCATCTGCTCGAAGAGAAAAAATGCGATCCGTCAGTTCGTCGGTAAAAGAAACGGTTGTACGCTTCATGTTGGTAGACACAATAATCCCCCTTTCAAAGTGATTCATTTTGCGACGTCGAAATTTGTTCTTGGTTCACTTTTATCGTAGCAGATTGTTTGATTCACTTCAATTGATAATTGTCACAAAAGTGAACCACTTATTTTTTGCATCATATATAACATATAGCCTTTACATTGTGAATCACTTATGATAATATGAAATTCAAAAAGAGGAGGGAGTGAATATATGGCAACAAATAAACCGAGGTTTTCCGTTTCCTTTAGTGATGAATCATTTCAAAAAATTGAAAACTATCGAGAGAAAAGCAGTCTTAATACAAGGAGCAAGGCCGTTGCTCAGTTGGTTGAGTTAGCACTTAACGAGATTGAAAATGCACCTCCCCCCGATATTGGAGAAGGGAAATTGGTAGATATGTATCGGGCAATGAACGCAGAGGGAAAAGAGAAGCTATTAGACTGCGCCGACGATATGGTACGTTCGGGGAAATATAAAAAAGGTCGTGAGAGTCGATTGGATACTAAAGAAGCTTAAAAAATAGACGGAGGAAATTTATGGAAATAGTCATTCAATTTGGATCAGAGGAACAAGGACATTGCCGCAGAGAAAAAAAGGGAAAATATCGCCGGAGTATAGATTTATGCAATTATACGGTAATTGATATTGAAACTACGGGACTTGATCCCCGCTTCTGTGATATTATTGAATTGGGTGCTATTCGGTATAGAAATGGTATTGAAAATGCACGTTTCCAGAGTTTTGTAAAACCCATGGAGGAAATATCTGATTTTATCGAAAACTTGACCGGAATCACCAATGAAATGGTTTCAAGTGCTCCCTTAGCAGAACATATTTTCCCAGAGTTTCTTAGTTTTGTCGGCAACGATGTGATTCTGGGGCACAATGTCAATTTTGATATCAATTTTATTTATGATTTTGCAATGTTATATAATCTCTCTCCATTTTCTAACGACTATGCGGACACAATGTCCTTAAGCCGTGTGATTTTTAAAGGCGAACACAAGCATAGATTGGTTGATCTTTGCAACCGGTTAAATGTTCCCCAAACAGAGGAACACCGTGCCATCGCTGATTGCATCCGTACACATTTGTCTTATCAGGCCATGAGACAATACTGTTTGGATTTGGGTATAAATTTGCAACCTGCAATAAAAAAATCATGGGGTATTCCTACCCATGCAAAAAATATATCAGCCCAAACTAATGCGTTTAATGAGGAGGGGCCGATCTATCAAAAAGTATTTGCTTTCACTGGTGCACTCGACAAAATGACTAGAAAAGAAGCTATGCAAGCAGTTGTTGATTGCGGTGGAATCATTGGTGATACCGTTACGAAGAAAACGAATTTTTTGGTTTTGGGAAATAATGACTATTGCAAGTCTATCAAAGATGGTAAAAGCAGCAAACAAAAGAAGGCCGAAAAAATGCAGATTGATGGATTTGATATTGTGACTATTTCTGAAGATGTTTTTTACGATATGCTTCAGGATTCTATCTTGTCAGATGAAATATGATCAAAATTCCCAGAATGTATCCAAGGAGGAGAACGATGCGCCAGTGTGTGGACGGCATGAATGACCAATTGAGCATTTTCCCAAAGACAGGGCAAGAGCTTGGACGGGAACGGGAAAAAGATTTTTTTGAAAGCATGCTTCCTGATTTGCGTGAAGCAGTAAAGTCAGTAAACGCAAATCCAGAGGACATCACATATAAAAAATGTATAGGGTATAGTTCGCTCAACTTTCGGTCCTCCAACATTTGCAGGTTAAAACTACGAGGAAAAAAGTGGTATATCTCTATCCCGATAACCTTGAAAGAATCAATTCCAAATACCGTAAAAACATCTGGAATCGCCTCTGAACCGCAGTTCCTAAGGATCCATTTTTCTCAATTGTCTAAGGACGAAATTGTCCACCTTTTAAAAGAAGCGGCTTTACTATCAGTTGAAAAAGTTTCAAAAGAATTTGATTGCTGTTCTCGTTTTATGGCTTGCAGTGACGCAAAAGTATGCGTACATCCGGACCCTTCATTTTCGCTACTTTGCGGATATCGCAAGATATTAAAAAATGGCCGCATCTTTTACGGTGAAAATCGCAATGTCAAATAAATACCAACAGCCTATACCGTGTCCAACTTGGACACAAATAAAATCCACTCCCGGCGTGAGCACCGGGGGCGGCATAAAGGAAAGTTATACTGTGGAGGGAATAGTGAAAGGAGCCACTATGAACAATGAAGAAAAGATTTTACAAATTCTGGCGGAAATCAAGTCCGAACAGACGGAAATGAGGGACCTCCTGCAAAAGGTTGCCGTCACCCAGGAGGCGGTGGTCCTCCCCCGCCTGGACTTGCTGGCGGAAGGCCACCAAAATCTATTGGATACCTTGGCCCCCAAAAGCCGGGTGGATGAATTAGCAGCTGACGTGGACACGCTGAAAACCGTAGTCCGGCTCCTGACACACGATGTAGCGGAATTGAAAAAAGCACAATAAACCCGCCCCCGGCGTGACAGCACCGGGGACAGCATAGAGGGCAGAAGTCCCGCCGGAACTTCTGCCCTTTTATAGCATCAGCTTGAAGGAGGCGTTTCACCATGCCCCAGGACATGCTTGGAAAAACCGCTTACGTCTACCTCCGCAAATCCCGCATGGAGGAGGGCCTGGAGACGGCGGAAGTCCTCCGCAAGCACCACCAGGCCCTGGACGAATGCGCCCAGCGCCACGGGCTGGTGATTCTGGATTACTTTTCGGAAGTCATCAGCGGCGAGAGCCTCTATGCCCGCCCGGAAATGCTCCGGCTGCTGGAGGCCGTGGAGGCCGGGAGCTGCGACGCCGTCCTCTGCATGGACCTGGACCGGCTTTCCCGCGGGCGGATGAAGGACCAGGGCATTATTTTAGACGCCTTCCGCGACAGCGGAACCCTGATAGTCACGCCTGACAAGGTGTATAACTTGTCGGACGAAATCGACGACGAACTGGCGGAATTCAAGACCTTCATGTCCCGCCGGGAGTATAAGATCATCAACAAGCGCCTCCGGCGGGGGCTGCAGCGGAGCATCCGGGAGGGCTGCTACGTGGCGAACGCCCCCTACGGCTACCGGCGGGTCTACATTGACCGCCGCCCTACTCTGGAGATTTTTGAACCGGAGGCCAAGCTGGTCCGGGTCATGTTCCAGCTTTACGCCGGCGGCTGGGGCTGTACCTCGATTGCCTACCAGATCAACGCCATGGGCGGCCGCCCTCACCGCTCCAGCTCCTTTTCCCGAAACAGCATCGCGAAGATTCTCACGAATCCGACCTACATAGGGAAAATTGTATGGGACCAGAAAAGCCATATCAAGAAAAACGCAAAGGGAAATCCCAAAAATATTGTCATTTATAACCCGAAAGAAAAGTGGACCATCACGGACGGGCTCCACCCGGCGATCATAGAGAAGGAGCTGTTTGATAAAGTGCAGGAGATTATGGCGGGCCGCTACCGTCCGGCCTATCACGACGGGACGATTAAAAGCCCTCTGGCCGGGCTGGTGAAGTGCGTGAAGTGCGGCGGGAATATGCAGCGAATCTTATCAAAAGGGGAACCTTACCTGCTCTGCCAGCGCAAGGGCTGCTGTGCAATGGCAAAGCTGTCCCTGGTGGAGTCCCGCATTCTGGAACATTTAGAGGACCTGCTGGCAGAGCTTCAGGTGGAGCGGTCCGAGCAAGCCCCGGACCTCGCGCCGCTGGAGGACGCCGTGGCGGCTATCGGCAAAGAGCTTCACAACGCTCGCCGGCAAAAGGAGCGGCTGCATGAGCTGCTTGAACTGGGCGAGTACGACCTCCCCACCTACCGGGAGCGGATGAAAGCGGTCATGGACAAGATAACGGCCCTGGAAGGCCAGCAGGAAGCCGCACAGCGCCGTTTGAGGGAGGCGGAGGCATATGACCCGGGGCGGCAGGCGGAGCGCATACAGGCGGTTCTGGAGGGCTATCAGAAGGGAGACGCTGCCCAGAGGAATGCGCTGCTCCATTCGGTGATCGAGGTAATCCAATACCGGAAAGAAAAAAAGACGAAACCCGCTGATTTTGAGTTGGATTTCCTCATGAAAACGGATTGATTTTTTCTGTTTCGAAACCTTAAAAGCGTTGTATCTTACGACAAAGACTGTATCGAGGACCTGCGTTTCTATCCCAAGCTCCAGTATGTGGACATCATCAACCGCGCGCTGTCCGTCAAGGGCGGCAGTGCCAAACTCCTCTATGTCTATGTGGACGTGGAGCCTGTCAGCTTCAACCGGGGCTTCTACACCGTCGACATGCGCTTCTTCTACTCTGTCACCCTTCAGGCCTACCTGAGCTGCCCCGCCCCCGTCACCGTGGAGGGCCTGTGCGTCTTCGACAAGCGGGCCATCCTCTTCGGCAGCGAGGGGAACGCCAAGATCTTCTCCTCTGAGCTCCGCACCGGCGAGCCGGACCTCCAGCTCACCAGCCGCTCCAACCTCCCCATCGCCGTGGTGGAGATCATTGCCCTAAACCGGGAAGGTTCAGAGAGGGGGCCCATCCTCTAACTTTTTCAGGATAATTCTGACGGTTCCATCCATGTTCACAGAGATTCGATCTATCATCCTGCGCATATCAAGATTCGTCACCGTCTCAAGGCTCAGGAAACGTTCGATTTCCCGGATGCAGCGGTCAATAGCGTCCTCGTTCTTCTGCTGAGCAGTCTGAGACTGCTTGTATTGCTTCAATGTGAAATCCAGCGTCTCCAATTCCTCCTCAACGGCCGCTGTTTTTCCCTTCAATTCGGCCATCGTCATAACGTCATTGGCGTACATCTCCTGATACCGCCGCCTCCTGGCAATCAGCTTTTTCCGCTTTACCTCCATCGCCTCCGCGTCAAACGCGTTCTCCTGCCTGGCGCACTGTTTTTTGACTTCCGCCAGAACCTGCCGCACAAACACATCCTTCTCCTGAATCAAAGAAGAGAAGTAATCCCGGATGTGAGCCAGGAGCTCCTCTTCCTCCAGCTTCACCAGATTGCCGCACTGCTTCGCAGTAAACTGGCTGTTTGTTGAGCAGAGCCAATATACTCTTGTCTTCACATACGTGTATGTTTTCCGTGTGAAGGCCCTTCCGCAGTGCTCACAGCGGATTAGCGTGCTGAATACATGCCTGGTGCTGTATCTCGTTCCGGTAAAAGGCCCTTCATGGGTTTGATACCGTTTGCGCCGTTCCTCCATTTGCAATTGGGCTCTGCGGAAGTCTTCCTCCGGAATGATGGCCCATTCCGGCCTGTCATGATGGAAGTGCTCCCTTTCCGGAAGCCTGACCTGGCGTCCGGTCAGGTAATCCTCGATCTCATATTTATTATTAACATAGTGTCCGCAGTAGATTGGATTCTGGAGGATCCTCCTGACTCCCCGGGGATCCCACTCACAGCCAAACTTTGTTTTCGCTCCATCGGCATTCAAGGCCAGGCTGATACCCCGGCAGCCAAGTCCTCCCTTCAAGTATAAGTCAAAGATTCGCTTGACGACGCCCGCTTCCTCCTGATTGATCTGAAGCGTATAGTTATCGATCCTGTCATAGCCATAGATGCGCTGCGGGACTCTTCCCTTCTTCGCGTTGATCTTTTTCCCCCATTTGACGCGCTTTGAAAGGCTGCTGCTCTCCTCCTGCGCCATTGCACCGAAGATGGTCAGTATGAACTCGCTGTCTCCAAGGGACGTCATATTGGCCGTAATGAAAATCATATTGACGCCCATGGTCTTGAGCTTGCGAATACTTTGCAGGAAGTCCACCGTGTTTCTGGCGACACGCGAAATATCCTTTACGACCACCAGCTCAAACAGGCCCTTTTGCGCGTCATTCATCAGGCGCTGAAATTCGGTCCTCTTTTTCAGGCTTGTACCGGAGATCCCCTCGTCCGCGTAAAGGTGAAACAGCTCATGACCATTCTTCCTGGCATATTCCAGGAAGAATTCCTTTTGATGCGCCAAGCTGTCCAGCTGCTCCTCTTTCTCCGTTGATACACGGCAGTATGCTGCAATTTTCATCGGCTGCTCCTTTCTTCAGCCAGTCCAGACCGGACGCGGATTGCATTTTCATTCCAAAACACGCAAACGGAACAACGAATCCGCATAGGCTTGGCCGCCATTCACTGCGGACGGCTCGCTTCGATGTATTGCAGCAATTTTTCCACGGCCAGGCTTTTCCATGCCGCTAACGTATGTTCTTTTGCGTTCGGGTCGACCACAGAGTACACCGGTTTTACCGTCTTCATTTCATCACCTCCCTTCAGAATCATATGTGCGCGTTTTCTGCCTATGTGCGCGGATGTATGGCGGAAACTTAGGCCTTGTTTGAAAATTGGCGGAATGCCCAACGGTGAGAGATTTTTCGCCAATCAAGGCAAATTTTCGCGGGCGGGCTGACGCCCGGCAAGAAAATTTAAGGAAGCACTGATTTAATCAACGTGTGCAGATTTGCGCCAGAAATTTTCGCTGGCAAGGAAGAAAATCGCAGAAATCCTGGCGGATTTCAAGATTTTCTGACGCAGATCAGCGGAAATTTAAGGCGTAAAGATGTGTGCGGGGATTAAATCAGTGCTTCCTTAACGCAGAGTGGCGGAAAAAGATCCGCCGTTTTGGGCGTTTAGACTTTTTTCAAACAAGGCCTAAAAAAGGCTTGCCGGAAGGCAAGCCTTTTTCTCCTCTTGTTACGCGCAGTCCGTTCCAGGGTCTGCCCACATAAGCCAAACGCGCAGATTTCCGGGCAAATGTCCGTCGGATACAAGGCAAACATTTGCCGGCATACTGGTATACGTCAAATATTTTTAACGCCGCAGACGGCAAAACCTGCCGGTAAGGCGCCTGTTTGGCCTTGTTGTGAACAGACGCGATTTGCCCCGCCACGCCGGGTTTCGGGAGGCCCATTCCGCCGGCTCAATCTGCGAACAGCGGCGTGGAGAGATAGCGGTCTCCCGTGTCCGGCAGCAGGGCCACGATGGTCTTTCCCCTGTTTTCCGGGCGCTTGGCCAGCTGGATAGCCGCCCAGACCGCCGCGCCGGAGGAGATGCCCACCAGTACGCCTTCCTTCCGCCCCATTAGTTTCCCGGCAGCAAAAGCGTCGCTGTCCTCCACGGCGATGATCTCGTCATAGACGCCGGCATCCAGCACCTCCGGGACAAAGCCCGCGCCAATCCCCTGGATTTTGTGGCTTCCGGCAGAGCCCCTGCTCAGCACCGGAGAGGCGGCGGGCTCCACCGCTGCGATTCTGACGGCGGGATTTTGGGATTTCAGATATTCCCCTACGCCGGTGAGGGTGCCGCCGGTGCCCACGCCCGCTACAAAGATATCCACCTTTCCGCCGGTGTCCTCCCAAATCTCCGGTCCCGTGGAGGACCTGTGGGCGGCGGGGTTGGCGGGATTGACAAACTGACCGGGAATAAAGCTGTTTGGAATTTCCCCGGCCAGCTCATCGGCCTTCGCGATGGCCCCCTTCATGCCCTCGGCCCCCTCGGTGAGGATCAGTTCCGCGCCATAGGCCCTCATAATCCGGCGGCGCTCCTCACTCATGGTTTCCGGCATGACAATGATGATACGATACCCCCGGGCGGCGGCCACGGAGGCCAGGCCAATGCCGGTGTTGCCGGAGGTGGGTTCGATGATGACGGAACCCAGCTTCAAGAGACCCCTGGCCTCGGCGTCATCCAGCATGGCCTTGGCAATCCGGTCCTTGACGGACCCGGCGGGATTGAAGTACTCCAATTTCGCCAGGACCCGGGCCTCCAGGCCCTCTTCCCTTTCGATGCGGGCAAGCTCCAGCAGGGGCGTTTTGCCGATCAGCTGATCGGCGGACGTATAGATTCTGCTCATATGATTATTCCTCCTAAATCCATGTCGTTCCCGTGTTCCCGTTTGGAATGGGAGCGGCGGCATCGAGAAGAGGCCGGATACCGTTTCATTTATACCAATCTTTCTGGTAGGTTAATGTGAATTATATGCCTCGCGCTTCCATTTGTCAAGGACGGCGGGAAGGTATCTTCTTCGGCTCAACGACTCCTGGCGCTGCTTCAGGCGGCCACTCTTCAAAATATGGAAATCAACATGTTTTGGTTGATTCCCTATTAACCATGTTCTATAATAGGTTTATCATTTTGAGGAGGATCAAGATGCTGATTTCAACAAAAGGGCGCTATGCCCTGCGGGTCATGACGGACCTGGCGGAGCATCCGGCGGAGGGGTATATTCCCCTAAAGGAGATCGCGCAGAGACAGGAGCTTTCGGAAAAATACCTGGAGGCCATCATCAAGATCCTGGTCAAAGCGAAGCTGCTCAACGGAGTCCGCGGAAAAGGCGGGGGTTACAAGCTGACCCGTCCCCCGGAGCAGTACACGGTGGGAGAGATCCTGCGGCTAACGGAGGACTCCCTGGCCCCCGTCGTCTGCCTGGAGGCGGACGCCTCTCCCTGCGCCAGGGCCGCCGCCTGCCGCACACTGCCGCTGTGGCAAGGGCTTGACCGGGTTATCCGCGAGTATCTGGAGAGCGTGAGCTTAGCGGACCTTCTGAACGAGAGGCGGTCCTTGTCATAGGGCGCGGTTCCCCGCCGGTAATCCGGCGGGCGCTTAACACCCAAATTGCCTATTGACAAAATAGGTTTTTAGTGCCATACTCCTATTACCAACTAAAATAATAGGTAAATAAAATGGAGGATTTCTATGCTGATTTACGCGGACAATGCGGCCACCACGAAGATGAGCCGGGCCGCTGTCGACGCCATGCTGCCCTATATGGACGAGATTTACGGTAATCCCTCCAGCCTCTATGCCTTCGGCCAGAAGGCCAGGGAGGCTTTGGAGGATGCCCGGAGACGCATCGCCGCCTGTCTCGGCTGCGAGCCCATGGAGCTCACCTTCACCTCCGGCGGCAGCGAGGCGGACACCCAGGCCATCCGTTCCGCCGCCGCCCTGGGGACCCGGAAGGGAAAGCGGCACATTATCTCCACTGCCTTTGAGCACCACGCGGTGCTCCACACCCTGAAAAAGCTGGAGAGCGAAGGCTTTGAAGTCACCCTGCTGAACGTCCACGAAAACGGCCTGGTCACGCCGGAGCAGGTCCGGGAGGCCATCCGCCCGGACACCTGCCTGGTCACGGTCATGTACGCCAACAACGAGATCGGGACCGTCCAGCCCATACCGGAGATCGGCGCGGTCTGCCGGGAGGCCGGAGTGCTGTTCCACACCGACGCGGTCCAGGCAGCGGGACACCTGCCCATCGACGTCCGGGCCCAGAACATCGATCTGTTGTCTCTCTCCGCCCACAAGTTTCACGGCCCCAAGGGTATCGGTGCGCTTTACGTCCGCCGGGGCGTGCTCCTGTCCCCCCTCATTGAGGGCGGAGCTCAGGAGCGGGGAAAGCGCGCCGGAACGGAGAACGTCCCGGCCATCATGGGGATGGCGGCGGCATTGGAGGAGTCCTGCGCTCATATAGAGGAGAACGCCGCCCGGGTTTCCGCCCTGCGGGACAGGCTCATCGCGGGCCTGTCGGAAATCCCTCACAGCGTTCTGAACGGCGGCCCGGACCGCCGCCTTCCCGGTAACGTGAACTTCTGCTTTGAAGGCGTCGAGGGCGAAGCCCTACTGCTTTTGCTGGACGATAAGGGCATCTGCGCCTCCTCCGGGTCCGCCTGTACCTCCGGGTCCCTGGACCCCAGCCACGTGCTGCTGGCCATCGGGCGGCCCCATGAAATTGCCCACGGCTCCCTGCGGCTGACCATCCACGAGGAAACCACGGAATCGGAGGCGGATTACCTGATTGAGGCTGTCCGGGACGCGGTGTCGTACCTGCGGAGCATATCCCCGGTTTGGCGGGATCTGGAACGCGGCAAAATGCCGCATATCATCTGAGGAGGAACTGAAACATGGCATTATACAGCGAAAAAGTGATGGACCACTTCCGCAATCCCCGGAACGCGGGGGTCCTCGAGGACGCCGACGGCGTGGGCGAGGCAGGCAATGCCAAATGCGGGGATATTATGAAAATCTATCTGAAAATCCGGGACGGCGTCATCCAGGATGTGAAGTTTGAAACCTTCGGCTGCGGCAGCGCCATCGCCTCCAGCTCCATGGCCACCGAGCTGATCAAGGGAAAGCCCCTGGACCAGGCCATGGCCCTGACGAACAAGGCGGTGGCCGAAGCCCTGGACGGCCTTCCCGCTCACAAGCTCCACTGCTCCGTTCTGGCGGAGGAGGCCATCAAGGCCGCGCTGAAGGACTACTATGACCGGCATGGCATTGCCTGTGACCCGGCCCGGTTCCCGGATTGCTCCCACTGCGAAGGCTGCGGGAGATGAGGGTTTGATGGCTGTGGGCGGCGGGGCCTTGGGATTTCCGCGAGGGAAACCGGATTTGCTCCGCTCTCGGTCGGAAGCGGGAGGTTTCCACCGGATTTCCGGCAAGGCGCCGGGCAAGCCGGTCCCCTGTGCGGTTAAGACACGGAATACGCGGACGGGGCCCCATCCGCAGAAACACAGTCCGCATTCCATGTTCGTGTCCGTTATAGAGGCCGTGGACCCCATCGTCCTGGACGCCCGCGTCATGGATTGCTGCGGCAAGCGGGACTGCGACTGTGAGCTGTGCGAGGTGCCCTCCTTCGTCAACAGCTGCTTCGACGGGGAGCTCTCCAGCGGCGACGACAGCCGCCGCATCTACGTCACCCTGGGCCAGTTCTCCATCGTTCGCCTGGAGCGGGATTCCCAGCTCCTGGTGCCCGTGTACGACTACTGCATGCCCGACAAGGAGTGCTCCTGCGGCAGCGGCACCGAGGACCCCTGCGGCGTCTTCCGCAACATCGCCTTCCCGGTTGGCGAGTTCTTCCCGCCCAACACCGTGCGGATGCCGGAGAACTACGAGGAATGCTGCTGCGCCTGCCGTAAGTGACGCAGGTTTTCCTGAACGAATCAGGACGCCAAACACGTTTGCGCGCTCTGGCAGCCTGGTGATCCACCAATCCAAAGCGCCGGCAGCTCAGAGTTTTCCTTTGACAGGAGCTATAGAAGGACCGCCCCGAAAACGGGGCGGTCCTTCCCTTCGCCTAGGCCTTGTTTGAAAAATGGCAAAACGCCCAAAACGGCGGATCTTTTTCCGCCGCTCTGCGTTAAATTTTCTTGCCGGGCGTCAGCCCGCCCGCGAAAATTTGCCTTGATTGGCGAAAAAATCTCTCACCGTTGGGCATTCCGCCAATTTTCAAACAAGGCCTATTCGTATTCCACCGTGCTGGTCTTGGGGCTGATGATGCAGACATAGCTGTTTCCCTGCCCCAGCGCCAGGGACCGTCCGTCCTCCAGCGTGTAGGAGAAGGCGCTGTTCCGGTTCTTCCGGCTCCATTGGATGGGCACCGCCTTGCCGCCGCAGAAAAAGAGGCCCTCCCCCTCCCCGGTGGTCTGGACCCGGAGACGGCCCACGTCGTCCAGGACGGCGGTGGAGGTCTTCAGCACCAGCAGATTGGTGGCGCTGACCTGATCTCCGGTGCTGCCGTCCATATGCTCCTTGCCGTACTGGCCCACCAGATACGTTCCCGTGGCGGCGTCGTAGTCAAAGGTCCCGGTCTTGTAGCCGGAGAAGCGGACCTTGACATGCTCCGCCGTCTCTCCTCCCGCCGGGGTCCCGTTCTCCGTGAACGCCTGGAGGTAGTTCCAGCCGCTCTCGTGCTCCGTGGGGATCTTGCCTTTGGCAAGATACTCCAGAATTTTCTCTCCGGAGGTAATCAGGCTGTGCTCGTAGCCGTTGTTCTTCCTCCGGTCCGGGTCCCGCCAGAAAATCTGGGCATCGTCGCCGCCCCGGACGCCGTCCATATGGTCCACCCTCCAGCTGGAGAGGTTGGAATACGCCTCCTGGCTGCCGCCGGCGTGGACATAGACCGCGTCGTGGCCCAGGGCCAGCTCCACAAAGTACGGCCGGGCGGAACGGACGCTCCCCAGGACGTCCACCTCTTCCACCGTCTGGTACAGGCACAGCATCCGGGTAATGCCGCCCTCTACCGGAACCTCATAGATGATATCCGCCTGGGAGATGCCCAGCTGGGGCTGGGCCGCCTTCAGGTTATTCAGCATGACGGCGATGGGCCGCAGGTTCTCATACTCCGGCTCCATGGGCAGGCCTGTCAGCGGATTCATCCCCGCCGGGACATAAGGCTCAGGCTCCGGGTCCGGCTCGGGAGCCGGAAGCGTATCCGTTTTTTCCTCGGGCTCCGGACCCGGGTCGGGGTCCGTCTTCCCGCCGCAGCCGGTCAGGGACAGAATCATCCACGCCGCCAGTAAGATTGCCAGCGTCCTCTTTTTCATCTTGCCGCCGCCTTTCTCGTTTTGAACTGTTCTTATGATACCAATACCGAAGGGAACCGTCAAGGTGCTTTCCAGTAAATTTCGACAAATTTCCTCCGCAGGCTTTTCAGGCGGACTTGTTTTTTTCCTTCCGGCGGAGTATAATCAAATCATGAATATCTGTTTTTTTTATAGTCAACACACTTGAACAGAATCATCGTGATTCTGTTCAACCTGGCGGCAGCAGCACGGCCGCTAGGAACCGCATAAGCGGCCGTGTGTTTGACTTCATAGTTGAGGCACACGGGCGGAGCCCGTCCAGCAGACTGAAGGCCCGCTGGTTGAACATCCGCAAATTACGAATGTTCAAGTGCTTCAACTATACATGAAAGAGGGAAAGGAGGCCGCCGTCATGCCGGGTTTTATCCAGGACAAGCTGGAAATCAAATTTCTGATCCTCTACATTGCCGCCCGTGTGGAAGAGCCAGTGCCCTTTGACACCATTCTGGACCTGACGCTCTGCGACGACGCCATCGACTACTTCGACTTCTCCGACTGCCTGACCGACCTGGTCCGCACGGAGCATCTGAGCCTTTCCGACGCCGGCCTCTATGCCCTCACCGACAAGGGACGGCGGAACGGAGCCGCCTGTGAGTCCAGCCTCCCCTATTCCGTGCGGCAGCGCTGCGACCGGAATCTGGAGGAGTGGAATCGGAGGCTCCGCCGCCGGCGGCAGGTGAAGGCCTCCGTCGAGGAGCGGCCCAACGGCACCTTTACGCTGCGCCTCCAGCTCACGGACGACAAGGGCGGCGTGATGGACCTGAAGATGATGATGGTAGACCGGGCCCAGGCCAAGGCGGCGGCGAAACGCTTTCAGGAAGCGCCGGAGAAGCTCTACGGTCAGATCCTCCAGCTGTTCCTGCCGGAGACCCCATAAAGAACGCGGGTATGGAACTCCCATACCCGCGTCTTTTATTTGACGACGACGTTTTCCTCCCCCAAGGTCTCCCTGGCCTCCTGAATGAGCGCTCTGTGAAGCAGCGCCTGGGTGCCGTAGACCTTCCGGGTGTCCGCCATGACCAGCTTTACCTGCGTGTCGCCGGGAAACATGGTGAACACCAGCTTCATATGCCGGAGGGACGGGTGGTCCATAGAGGGAAATTTCAAATACAGGGTCTCCCCTTCTACCAGCTTACCGGCCTTGTCGGCGGGGGGCTGGGCGGGGGCCCCGCCTTCCGCCATCTCCAGCGGATAGGCGGAATCGCACATGAGCTGGGGGGCCTTTTCGTCCCGGACGGACAGCTTTCCCTTCACCACCACGGCCTGGTTCTCCCGGAGATACGGCCCGCAGACGTCCAGCGTCCGGCTGAAACACAGCATTTCGATGGACCCGGTCTCGTCCTCCACCACCACGTAGGCCATGAGGCTGTTGCTTTTCGTGGTCTTGGTCTTGCTGGAGGTCACGACCCCCGCCAGGGTCAGATACTGCCCGTCGGCAAAGCGGGTAGGGCCGTTCTCCTGGGCGAAGTCCTCCATCACCCTGCCGATCTGGGGGACCCGCAGCCGCCGCACAATGTCCCGGTAGGCGTCCATGGGATGGCCGGAGAGATAGAGGCCGGTGGTCTCCTTCTCCATGGTCATCCGCTCCTGAGCGGTGAACTCCGGGATATCCGGCAGGTGGACGTCCTCCGCCGCCTGAGAGCGGGACATGCCGAAGAAGTCCAGCTGCCCCTCCAGATTCTGCCTCTGGCGGGCCGCAGCGGCGTCCAGCACCTTCTCGTAGATCTGAATCAGCTGGGAACGCCGGGCCCCGGTAGAGTCAAAGGCCCCGGCCCGGATCAGGTTTTCCAGCGCCCGCTTGTTCATGTCGCTGCCCGCCATGCGGCGGCAGAAGTCCGGCAGGGACCGGAAAAGGCCGGATGCCTCCCGCTCCTTCATGACGGCCTGGATAAAGCCCCGGCCGATGTTTTTAATGGCCACCAGCCCGAAGCGGATGCCTCCCTCCTCCACGGTGAAGCGGTCCAGGGAGCGGTTGATGTCCGGGGGCAGCAGGGCGATGCCGCAGTCCCGGCACTCGTTGATATAGCCCGCCACCTTATCCGAGTTGTCCAGCACAGAGGTCAGCAGTGCCGCCATGTACTCCCGGGTATAATGGCACTTGAAGTAGGCCGTCTGATAGGCCACCACGGCATAGGAAACGGCGTGGGCTTTGTTGAAAGCGTACTCGGCGAAGTCGTAGATTTTGTCGTAAATCAGCTGAGCGGTGCCCTCCGGAATTCCCCGGGCGGCACAGCCCTGGATGTTTCGATTTTCGTCGCCGTGCAAAAATGCCTCCCGCTCTTTTTCCAGGTCCTTGACCTTCTTCTTGCTCATGGCCCGGCGGACCATGTCCGCCTGTCCCAGGGAGTAGCCCGCAAGCTCCTGAAAGATTTTAATGACCTGTTCCTGATAAACAATGCAGCCATAGGTATTGGAAAGAATGGGCTCCAACAGCGGATGGTCGTACTTCACCTTTTCCGGGTTATGGGCGCACTCCAGAAATTGGGGGATGGAATCCATGGGCCCGGGCCGGTAGAGGGCGATGATGGCGGTAATGTCCTCGATGTTCCGGGGCCTCAACCCCACGCAGACCCCGGTCATGCCGGTGGACTCCATCTGGAACACGCCGGAGGTCTTCCCAGCCGCCAGCATCTCATAGGTCTCGGGGTCCTCCTCCGGGATATCCGCCAGGCGGAAGTCCGGCTGCTGCTCCTTGAGGAGCTGCACCGCGTCCTCCAGCACCGTCAGGTTCCGCAGGGCCAGAAAGTCCATCTTTAAAAGTCCCAGCTCCTCCAGCGTCACCATGCCATACTGGCAGACCACAATGTCGTCGTTTTTCGCCAAGGGCACATACTCATACACGGGCCGCTTGGTAATCACCACCCCGGCGGCGTGGGTAGAGGCGTTCCGGGGCATACCTTCCAGCATCTGGGCGGTGTCAATGAGCCGCTTCACCGTCTCGTCACGGTTATAGAGGTCGCTGAGGGACTTCGTCAGCCGCAGGGCGTCCGCCAGGGTAATGTGGGCCCCGGGGGAGTTGGGAATCTGCTTTGCAATCTGGTCCACCTCGGCGTAGGGCAGGTTCATTACCCGGCCCACGTCCCGGACCACGCCCCGGGCGGCCATGGTGCCGAAGGTGACGATCTGGGCCACATGGTCCCCGCCGTACTTCCGGCGGACATACTCGATGACCTCCCCCCGGCGGGTGTCGCCGAAGTCCATGTCGATATCCGGCATGCTCACCCGCTCCGGGTTCAAAAAGCGCTCGAAGTAGAGCCCGTATTTCACCGGGTCAATGTCCGTGATATACAGGCAGTAGCTGACCATAGAGCCCGCCGCGCTGCCCCGGCCCGGCCCCACGGGGATACCCACGCTCCGGGCGTAGCGGACGAAATCGGAGACGATGAGAAAGTAGTCCGTGAAGCCCATCTTCTCGATCATGTCCTGCTCATACCGGAGCTGTTCCCGGTGGGCCCCGTCATCTCCATAGCGGGCCCGGTAGCCCTCGTCACAGAGTTTTTTTAAATAGGAGAAGCTGTCATATCCCGGGGGAAGCTGGAATTCCGGCAGGTGGTACTTGCCGAAGGTGAAGTCCATATTGCACAGGCCCGCCACCTTCGCCGTGTTCTCAATAGCTCCCTCGAACTCGGAAAACAGCTCCGCCATCTCCGCTTCGCTGCGGAGGTAAAAATTCCGGGGCTCGTAACGCATCCGGTTTTCGTCGTCCAGGGTCTTTCCCGTCTGGATACAGAGGAGCACGTCGTGGGCCTCCGCGTCCTCCTTGCGGAGGTAATGGGCATCATTGGTGCAGACCATGGGCAGGCCCGTCTCCTGATGAATCCGGAGAATCCCCCGGTTCACCAGCGCCTGGTCCCGGATGCCGTGGTCCTGGAGCTCCAGGTAGAAGTGGTCCGGCCCGAAGATCTCCGCCAGCTCCAGGGCATAGCGCTTGGCGTTCTCATACTCCCCGTTCCGCAGCCTCCGGGGGATCTCCCCCGCCAGGCACGCCGAAAGGGCCACCAGTCCCCGTCTGTGTTCCCGCAGGAGTTCCAGGTCGATGCGGGGCTTGATGTAAAAGCCCTCGGTCCAGGCCATGGACACCATATAGGAGAGGTTCCGGTAGCCCTCCTCGTTCTCGCAGAGGAGCACCAGGTGGCGGCTCTCGGAATCGAACTCATGAACCTTGTCGGTGAGGCGGCGTCCCTCCGCCGTGACGTAGACCTCGCAGCCGATGATGGGCTTGATCCCCTCCGCCTTGCAGGCCCGGTAAAAGTCCACCGCGCCGTACATAACTCCGTGGTCCGTGACGGCGCAGGCGGTCTGGCCCAATTCTTTTACGATTTTCGGCAGGTCCCGGATGCGGCACGCGCCGTCCAGAAGGCTGTACTCCGTATGGACATGCAGGTGGACGAAGGACATGGCGCTCCTCCTTTCTCTCTTATCGCGGCTTCACCCGGAGGGCCAGCAGGGCCTTGAGATCCTCCAAAACCTCCGGGGAGGTCAGGTCTATCATCAGCCAGCGCCCCATTTTCGAGGAAGCTGTATTCCGGTACAGTGTTCGCGTGTACTCCGTGCAGGTCAAAAGCACGCCCTCCGCAGCGTCCTCGTCTTTCGGCGCGACGGAAACCATCGCCGTCACGTAGCCCGGGCGAAGGTACACCGTGGCCAAAGCCTTGCTTCCCTTTTTGAATTTTACATTCCACCCCGGCTCCAGGCCGCAGCGGCTGTAGTCCATCCGGGGTTCCGCGCCATAGGCGTCTTTCAGGTATTGCCGGAGCTCCGGCCAGAGGGGGTTGTCCGCGTATTGGTCAAGCTCCTCCACGGAGGGCTTTCGGTCCATGGGAAACAGCTGGGTCCAATTCTTCGTGTCAGGCATCAATCGCAGTTCTCCTTATTCATGAATTTCTTTGGTGACTTCTTCCCCGCAGCGGGGGCAGTGCTGCGGAATATGTCTGGGAAGCCTGGGGAATTGATACAGCGGCGCGCCGCAACGGGGACAGACAATACCGAGCCACCCCACAATCAGCCCGGCAAGGAGAAGGGCCGTTCCCGCAGCGATGCCGATGATAAACCTTCCCTCCCCCGACCATTGCCAAAGGTAACCAAAGAGAAGAACCAGCGCGATACCCGGCAAGGCGAGCAGGTCGCTGAGCCGTTTTGCCCCAAAGCAGTCCAGAGATATCTTCTTCCTTTGCTTCAACATCAACACTCCTTTCAAGTATGAGCGCTTGTGCTTTCCAAGGCTTGTCTTACCGGCGCTTGCACGTCACAGCCCCTCCGCCAGCTCCACCAGCTTGCGGAGCCGGTGATTCAGGCAGGATTTCGTCACCGGCGGGTCAAAGGTCTCCGCCAGCTCCGACAGGCTCAGCTCCGGATATTCCAGCCGCAGAGCCGCCGTCTCCCGGAGCTTGTCCGGCAGGTCCTTGAGCCGCCCCGCCGCCTCCAGCCTACGGATGGCGGCTCCCTGGCTCTGGGCGGCTTCCACCGCCTTGTCCAGATTGGCACTGTCGCAGTTCAGCCGCCGGTTCACGCTGTTGCGGATGCCCTTTTCCAGCTTGGTGGACATGATGTGCATCGCCGCTACCGGCGCGCCGATCAGGGTGAGAAAGTCCTCGATCTGGTCGCTTTGCTTGAAATAGGTGACCACGCTCCCGTTCCGGGTCACGCTTTTGGGAGGATAGCCGCTCTCCCGCAGCAGCACCTCCAATTCCCGGCTGGCCTGGAGGTGGGAGCCCGTCAGCTCCAGGTGATAGCGCTTGGAGGGGTCCGTGATGCTTCCCCCGGCGAAGAAACAGCCCCTCAGGAAGGACGCCCGGCAGCACTCCTCCTCCACCATGGCGAAGTTGATATGCAGGGCCAGGCTCTGCCTGGGGTCGTAGCCCAGGAGGTCAATGATGTGGTCCAGCTTCTCCCGCTCTGTAATCTGAAAAACCATCTTTCCCGCCTCTTCCCGGTTCGGGTCCGGCTGGCGGTCAAAGCGGAGGTCGAAGGCCCGCTGAAAGAGCCGGGGCAGCCGGGCGGCAAAATTGGGATTCTCCGTGATGATCCGGACCTCAGAGGAGCTGAAGGTGTGGCAATAGAGCAGGATCCCGTAGGCTTCCGCCTGGGCGCAGCAACGCCGCTGCACAGGCAGCCTGCAAAGCTCATTTTTCGTTTCAAAGGAAAAGGACACCCGGGAAACCTCCTCTATGCCAGTTCATGTAAAGGAACTTCACCTTACTCTTTTCGGTAGCGTCCGCCGGCGATGCGGACGTTCCGCTCCGCATGGAGCAGAATCAATTCCTGGGCCAGCTTGCCGGGATGGTGGCGGACATAACCGTCCTGCACCATGACGATGGGGCGGCTGACCAGCTCTACCCCCAGGGCGGCGCAGCGGTCCGCGTCGTAGCGCAGCAGCTCCGCCCCCTCCTGGGCATACCGGCCGGCCGCCTCTGCGGGAATGGGAGAGGAATTCACCAGGCTCAGATGGAACAGTCCCTGCGCCGAGTGCTGAAACAGCGCCGCGATATGGTCCGAGGCGGTATAGCCCTCCGTCTCCCCCTCCTGGGTCATGACGTTGCAGACATAGATTTTCAGGGCGGAGGATTTCCGGATGGCGTCCACGATCCCGTCCACCAGCAGGTTCGGAATGATGCTGGTATACAGGCTCCCGGGCCCCAGGACGATCATGTCCGCCTCCTGAATGGCGGCCAGAGCCTCCGGCAGGGCCTTGGGACGCTCCGGCAGCAGCCGGACCTTGGTGATCCGGCAGTCCTCCTTCTTTTTGCAGTAGGAGATCTTGGACTCGCCGATGACGCTGGCTCCGTTTTCAAACTCCGCCTCCAGCTGCACGTCGGCGGTGGTGACGGGCAGCACCCGGCCGGTGATGGCCAGAACCTCGCTCATCCGGCGGACCGCCGAGTCAAAGCTGGGGGAAATGCCGTTCAGCGCCGCCAGGAAGAGGTTTCCAAAGCTCTGCCCCGCCAGAGTCCCCTCCTGAAAGCGGTAATCCATCATCTGCTTCATCAGCGGCTCCGTGTTGGCCAGGGCCACCAGGCAGTTGCGGATGTCTCCCGGCGGAGGCATCCCCAGATCCTGGCGCAGCGCGCCGGAGCCACCTCCATCGTCCGCCACCGTGACAATGGCGGAGAGGTTTTCCGTGTAGTCCTTCAAGCCCCGCAGCATGTTGGACAGGCCGTGTCCGCCGCCGATGGCGGTAATCCGGGGCCCATACTTCCGGGGCGTGCGGTAAGGTCGGTATTCCATAGGGCTCCTTTCCGGCTCAAACGGCCCGTTCCATATCCCGATGGTGTTCCGACGCTTGGTAACCCTGTCTGCGGATGAACTCCGTCAGCGCATGGGCAATGGCCACAGAGCGGTGGTGCCCGCCGGTGCAGCCCACAGCGATAACCAGGCCGGTCTTTCCCTCCTCCGCGTACAGCGGCAAGGTAAAGCCCAGCAGGTCCTCTACCTTGCGGAGGAAATCGTGGGTCTGCTGAAAGCTGAACACATAGTCGGAAACCGGCTTGTCCAAGCCGGTCTGGTGACGCAGCTCCTCGATGTAGAAGGGATTCGGCATAAAACGCACGTCCAGCACCAGGTCGGCCTCCAAGGGAAGGCCGTACTTGAAGCCGAAGGACGTAACGCTCACCGTCATGCCCGCCTGCTCCCCCTCGCCGTTGAAAATGCGCAGCAACTCGCTCCGCAGCTTCGCGGTGGAAAGCCGGGTGGTGTTGATCACAAAATCCGCCCGCCGCTTCACCGGAAGCAGCAGCTCCCGCTCCTTCTCCACGGCCTCCTCCAGGGAGTCGGTCTCCCTCTCCAGGGGATGCCGGCGGCGGGTCTCCTTATAGCGCTTGATGATGGCCGCCGGAGAAGCGTCCAAGAACAGCATCCGGCAGACGCCCTCCATGGCCTTCAGTTTATCCAGCACGTCGAACAGCTCATTGAAGGACTCCGCGGTCCGCACGTCGTACACCAGGGCCACCCGGGCGTAGCGCCCGCCGCCTCCGGCGCAGAACTCCGCGAATTTCAAAATCATGGCGGCGGGCATGTTGTCCACGATATAAAAACCGCTGTCCTCCAAAAAAGAGGCCGCTTTGCTCTTTCCCCCGCCGGACAGGCCGGAAATGATCAGAATTTCCATGGGAAACCTCCCCCTCACTCCACAATCTTGACTTCCGGCTCCAGCCGGACGCCGGTTTTTTCCAGGACGGCCTCCTGCACCTGGCGGATCAGCTCCTTGATATCGGCGCAGGTGGCCCCTCCCCGGTTGATGAGGAACCCGGCGTGCTTTTCCGACACCTGGGCTCCGCCCACCCCGAGTCCCTTCAGGCCGCACTGTTCGATGAGGGTCCCGGCAAAATGGCCCTCCGGGCGCTTGAAGGTACTCCCCGCGCTGGGCCATTCCAGGGGCTGGCTGGCCTTCCGGCGGGCCATCAGGGACCGCTGCGTCTCCCGAATCGCCTCCGGGTCCCCGGCGGAGAGCCGGAACACCGCGTACACCACCACCGCCTCAGGATGCTCCGTGAGAAAGCTCCGGCGGTAGCCGAAGGCCAATTCCTCCCCGGTTAGGAATTTTACGCCCTCCTCCGGGAACAGCGCCGACACACCGGAAACCACCTGCTTCAGCTCCCCGCCATAGGCTCCGGCGTTCATGCACACGCCGCCGCCCACCGTTCCAGGGATGCCGTGGGCAAACTCCAGCCCCGTCAGCCCCTGCCTGCAGGCAAAATCCGCCAGCCGGGCCAGAGGCACGCCGGACTCCGCCAGGAGGCTGCCCGGCTCCTCTCCCATATCCAGGCGGCTGAGGCCCGAGGTCTCGACCACCAGCCGGTCCAGGCCGCTGTCCGGGGCCAGCAGATTTGTGCCGTTGCCAATCACCAAAGGACGGGCCCCGCACTCCCAGGCCATGGACAGCAGCAGCACCAGCTGCTCGCCCTTCTCCGGGAACGCCATCCGTCTCGCCGGCCCCCCTACCCGGAAGGAGGTGTGCCTCGCCATGGGTTCCTCCCTCAGCACCCTCACGTCCGGCAGGTAGTCCTCCATCTGTTTGTCAAGCCGCGTCACCCAGTCCATGCAAGGGCCTCCCTGTTTTCAAGATACTCAGAACCTGCATTCAAATCACCCGGCCCAGCATGGCCGCGCCGATGATGCCCGCGTCGTTCCCCAGCTCCGCCGGGAGAATGTTCGTGATCCGCCCTCCATGGCGGGAAAAGCTCTCCTTCGCCACGGCCTCCCGCAGAGGCTCCAGCAGCAGCCGCTCCGGCGCCGCCGCCACGCCGCCGCCAATGGCCACAGCTTCCGGGCGCAGAATGTTGATCAGGCTGGCCAGGCCGCCGGCCAGGTAGTTCACGTAATCCCGGCAGACCGCCAGGGCCGTCTCGTCCCCGGCTTCCGCCGCCTGGAAGGCCGTCCGGCCCTCCACGCCGTTCCCGGAGGCGGCGATCTCGTGGAGCAGGCTCTCCGGGTGGGCCTCCATGGCCCGTTTCGTCTGCTGGATCAGTCCGGTGGCGGAGGCGTAGCGCTCCCAGCAGCCCCGGCGGCCGCAGTTGCACGGTTCCCCGTCCCGGACAATGACCATGTGGCCCGCCTCACTGGAGGCCAAGCCGCCCCGGAGCTTTCCGTCCACAATGATGCCGGCGCCCACGCCGGTGCCCAGGGTAATGACGGCAAAGTCCCGGGTCCCCTGCCCCGCCCCCCGGAAAAACTCGCCAACCGCGGCGCAGTCCGCGTCGTTGCCCAGCAGCAGCGGCAGATCCAGATGCCGGCGGAACAGCTGCTCCAGGGGAACATTCTCCATGGGGATATTGGTGGTAAAGAGCACATCGCCCCCGTCCACCGCTCCGGGCAGACCCACGCCGACCCACCGGACCTTCTCCTGAATCACCTGCTTGGACAGCTCCGCCAGCGTCTCCGCGAACTTCTCCGGGCCCTGAAAATCCAGGGGAACCCGCTCTACTCTGACGATATTGCCCGCCTCGTCCACCAGGCCGGCCTTCAGATTGGTGCCGCCTACGTCAATGCCGATATACATAGTTGTTTCCTCCTCACAGCTTTCCATCCGCCCGGGCGTCCACCTTCTGAGCCAGCTCCTGAGCCGCGTTATAGCCCAATTTCCGGTGCCGGTTGTTCATAGCCGCCACCTCCACGATGCTGGCCAGGTTCCGCCCCGGGCGCACCGGAATGGTCAGAGTCGGAACCTGGATATCCAGAATGTCAATATAATGGTCCTCAATGCCCAGGCGGTCGTAGAACTTCTCGCTGTCCCAGGGCTCAAAATTCACCACCAGATCCAGCTGCGCCTCATTCTTGACCGCCCGGACGCCGAAGAGCTGCTGCACGTTGATCACACCGATTCCCCGCAGCTCGATATAATTGCGGATAACCTCCGGCGCGGAGCCCGTCAGGCGGCCGGAGACCCGCCGGAGCTCCACCGCGTCGTCGGCCACCAGCCGGTGCCCCCGCATGATGAGCTCAATGGCCGCCTCGCTTTTGCCCACGCCGGAGTCGCCGGTAATCATGACGCCCTCGCCGTAAATGTCCAGCAGCACGCCATGGCGGGTGACGCAGGGGGCCAGTACCCGGTTCAAATACTCGATGGTGCGGCTGGTGAAGGCCACCGTCACCTCATTGGTCCGCAGCAGGGTCTTCTGGTGCTCCGCCGCGCTCTCAATGCACTCCGGGAAGCAGTCCAGGCTCCGGGCGATGACCAGGGCGGGGATGTCGTACAGGAACAAATCATCGAAGCACTTGCGGCGCTGGGCGTCGGACAGCCCCCGGAGATAGGTGACCTCCGCCTTGCCGATGACCTGTAAGCGGCAGGGGTCAAAATAGTCGTAAAAGCTATGGAACTGGAGGCCGGGCCGGTTCAGATCCGGAACGGTCAGCAGGGCGCTGTCAAAATCGCTGCCCCGGTTTAAAACCTCTAAATTAAAGATGGATACAAAATCCTTCACTTTTAAGCCGTTTTCACGCATGGCGTTTCTCCTTTTCCGGCGGGAGAGCCGGGTATCCTTGGTTTTCGCGTCCTGAGGCGTCCGTTTCCATTATATATGAAGTCTCCCGATTCCGCAACACTTTCCCTGCAGAAGATTCCCAGGAAATTGTAGGAGTACAATACATGTTGGACAAAAGAGGAAGAAAAAAGTAGAAGGAT
>CAJTVF010000007.1 GCA_910579435.1 uncultured Oscillibacter sp. | reverse complement strand
ACGCAGTCCAGCGGGAATTTATGGCGTGAAGCTGTGTGCGGGGATTTCATCAGTGCTTCCTTAACCCTGCGGATTTGAGCGCGTAATTTTCACGACTTCAAAGAGGGCCCCGCTCCAATCGGAGCGGGGCCCTTTTTTGACGAAACTCTGAAAACAAACGCTTACTGCTCCGCCATGGCCTTCGCCTCGGCGATGGCCTTCTCCTGGGCGGCGGGGGGGCAGTCCTGATACCGCACAAAGTGGAACGTGAAGCTGCCCCGGCTCTGGGTCATGGCCCGGAGGTCGATGGCATAGGTGCCCATCTCGCCCATGGGCACCTCGGCGGTGATGACCTGGGTGCCGTCGCCCACGGGGTCCATGCCCATGGGGGTGCCCCGGCGCTTGGAGATGTCGCCCATCACGTCGCCGGTGTAGCTCTCCGGCACCGTCACCTTCAGCTCGCCGATGGGCTCCAGCAGGACGGGGTTCGCCTCGGGCATGGCGGCCTTATAGGCCAGCTGCGCCGCCGTCTTGAACGCGATTTCGGAGGAGTCCACCGGGTGATAGGACCCGTCGTACAGCACCGCCTTCAGGTTCACCAGGGGATAGCCCGCCAGGGGGCCGTGGAGGCACGCCTCCCGGAGGCCCTTCTCAACAGCCGGGAAGAAGTTCCGGGGCACGGAGCCGCCGAAGACCTCCTCGGCAAAGACCATATCCTCCTCATCCGGGTTGTACTCGAACCGGACCCACACGTCGCCGAACTGGCCGCTGCCGCCGGTCTGCTTCTTGTGGCGGCCCTGCTTCTGGACCGTCTTGCGGATCTTCTCCCGGTAGGGCACCCGGGTGGGCTTCAGCTCCGCTTCCACCTTGAAGCGGTCCTTCAGCTTGCTCACCAGCACGTCCATCTGCATGTCGCCCGCGCCGGAGACCACCATCTGATGGGTCTCGGCGTTGTTCACCACGGTGAAGGTGGGGTCCTCCTCGTTCAGGCGGGTGAGGCCCTGGGCGATCTTATCCTCCTGGCCCCGGGTCCTGGGCTGGATGGCCACGGAGTAGCAGGGCTCGGCGAAGGGAATGTTTTTCAGGCTGACCACCTTCCGCTCGTCGCAGAGGGTGTCCCCGGTCTTGATGTCCATTTTCGCAATGGCGCCGATGTCGCCGCAGACCAGCTCCTTGACCTCGCTGTTCTTCTTGCCCCGGATCATATACAGCCGCCCCAGCTTCACTTTCTCGCCGGTGCGGGCGTTCACCATGGGCATATCCGGCGTGATGGTGCCGGAGAGGACCTTGACGAAGGAGTACTTGCCGTACTGGTCGGAAATGGTCTTGAACACGAAGGCCGTGGGCACGCCGCCGGGGGAGACCACGAATTCCTCCGTCTCGCCGCCGGCCTTGGTGGCCTTGTGACAGTTGCCCTCCACGGGGTTGGGCAGCAGGTCCACGATGTTGTCCATCAGCATCAGGGACCCCAGGCAGTTGATGGCGGAGCCGCAGAGGACGGGGAAGAGGCTCAGCTCCCGGACGCCCTGGCGCAGGCCCTGGATCATTTCGGCATAGGTAAAGTCCTCGCCGCCGAAGAATTTCTCCATCAGCTCCTCGCTGGTCTCGGCCACGGACTCCTTGAGGGCGTCGTTGAACTCGGCGATGACGCCTTCTTTGTCGGCGGGGACCGCGATCTCCACCCGCTTGAGGCTCTGCATCTCATAGGCCCGCTTGTTCAAAACATCGATGACGCCGGTGACCTTTTTGCTGCCGTCCCAGATGGGGACCACCACCGGGGCGATCTTCTTGCCGAAGCGCTCCCGCAGGGCCTCGAAGGTGGCGTTATAGTCGGAGTTGTCCTCGTCGGTCTTGGAAATGTAGATGAAGCGGGGCATGTTCCGCTCCTCGCAGTATTTCCACGCCTTCTCCAGGCCCACGGACACGCCGTCCTTGGCGGAGCAGACGATGACGGCGGCGTCGGCGGCCCGGAGGGCGGCCATGGCCTCCCCGGCGAAGTCAAAGGCGCCCGGGGTGTCCATCAGGTTGATGCGGCAGCCCTTGTAATCCAGGGGGGCCAGGGAGAGGGACAGGGAGATCTGGCGCTTGGTCTCCTCGGGATCGTAGTCGCAGACGGTGTTTCCGTCGGCGGCCCGGCCCATTCTATCGATGACGCCGGTCATGTAGAGCAGGCTCTCGGCCAGGGCGGTCTTGCCGCTGCCGCTGTGCCCCAGCAGACAGACGTTGCGGATGTTCTGTACAGAATAGCTCATGATTCGTTCCACTCCTTAGTCTTCTAATGTCGTTTGCAGGTTCTCCATCAGCTCTTTCGCCTTTGCCGCTTTTTTCTGCTCGTCGGTCTCCTCCAGCATGTCCTTCAGCGCCGAGAGGATAAAGCGCACATAGCTGTTGAATTGCTTATCGGTCATTCCCATAGCCGATGCCTCCTTTTTTACCATACCGGCGGGCCCGGGAGGGCCGCAAGCGTCCAATATATGAATTATACAACATTCCCAGGCGGAATACAACTAAAATTTTGGGCAGAATCACATTTATGCTTCCCATCCAAAATGCCGGTGAAAATTTCGTCAATATGTGCAAGCCCCCCAGGTACTCCTGGAGGACTGTTGTTTCCTTACTTATTCGGGGTAGCGGGTCCAAACGTCAGTAGTGTAATCGCCGGGCTGAAGGACATCGTATTGCGCATTGAGTGTGTTCCAGCGAACGATGTTCGGCGTTCCACCAGCATCAGTGCTTATGAATTCCATCCATTCACACTCATCGTTGTGCGTAGCACGAGTTGTTATGATAAATACATGGGTAAGTTTTCCATTAGAGTCTAGGGAAATTCCAATATCGCCAGGTCGAACATCAGCAAGAGCAACCTTGCGTGCAGGGAAACCCGTCTGGCCGAAGATATAGTCACTGACAAGAGCCGCCCAGCCGCCGCAGTCTCCGGTTGTGCTGGTTTTTCCGCCCTTAGCTCTATCGTAGGTATTTGTCACTTTGAAAACATCATAGCTCTTGTTTCCAGCAGAGTATCCGTTAACAAAGCTGGCGCCCTGGGGATACTTGGCCTGTAGCTCGTTCAGAAGTTCCAGAATGTTGTCCTCGGTCACGGCCTTGCCGTTGGTCAGGGTCCTGCCGGACGGGGCCTGGGGGGCGGAGGGGGTCTCGGGCGCTTCGGTCCGGGCGGGGGCCTGGGGAGCTTCCGTGCTTCCCATATACTGGGCCATGCGGTGGATGACCACGGCGGCCTGGCCCCGGTTCATGGTGACGGTCCCGCCAAAGGTCCCGTCGGAATATCCGCCGATGATGCCCAGGGCGTAGACGTTGGAAACCGCTTCCTTGTATTGGGCGGGAATGCCGGCATAGTCGGCGATCCGGGCGGCGGAGGCGGCTTTTTCGGCCTCTCCGGCGGAAAAGCCCTGCCCGGTCATGATGTTGGTCATGAGCTGGGCCATGTCGTACCGGGAGATGCCCTGGTTCATGGCGGGCGTGTTCTCAATCTCGTTCGCGAAGCTGGCTCCGCTCAGGGCCTGGTGGGCTTCCATGGCCTGATAGTTGGCCCAGAAGGGGGCTAGCTGGATATAGATGGGACTGCTGTATTTTTCCACGTCTCCGGCATAGAAGGCCCGGGAGAGCATGACGCAGAACTGGGCCCGGGTCACCGTATTGCCGGGGCGGAATGTGCCGTCCGAGTAGCCGCCGACGATGCCCTTGGCGGAGCAGTCCGCGATGGCGGAATAGAAGCTGTGACCGGCGGGAACATCGGAGAACTCCGCCGCCAGGGCGGGAACGGCCAGGGCGGCGCACAGCGCCAGGGCCAGGAGGAGGGAAAGCAGTTTTTCATGATAATCGCTCCTTTCATATTCAGGGCCTGAAATACCCCATTATCTATTAAGTGCCGGGAGGAGGCCCCCAGGTTTTATGGTTTTTAAATTTTCTCAAAAAATTTTTGGGGGAGGGGGGAATGGCCTGACCAGGGGGTCAGGCCCCACAAGGAAAGTGCATGCTCCTACCCGGGCTACAGCATTTCGGGCCCGGCATTGCTGGTGGTCCGGTAGAACAGAAATCCTTCTTTGTGGGGCCTGACCCCTTGGTCAGGCCATTCCCCAGGAACTGCCATGCTCCCGGAAAGAGGGCGGACCCACAGGCCCGCCCCATATCCATTCCGCTTATTTCTGGAGGGACTTCACCCACTCGCCGTACTTATCCACATTGGCCTTGGCGCCGGCGGCGTCCTTCCCCTGGGTGAGGATATAGACCTTGATCTTGGGCTCCGTGCCGGAGGGCCGGACAATGATGGAGGTGCCGTCCTCCATCTCGAAGCGGAGCACATTGGACCCGGACAGCTCCATGGCGCTCTTCGCCCCGGTGGCGCAGTCCACCACGGACCCGTCGGAATAGTCCTTGAACTGGACCGCCTTCACGCCGGAGATCTCCGCCGGGGGATTCTCCCGCAGGCCCTTCATCAGGTTCGCCATGTCCTTCAGGCCGTCCAGGCCGGGCATGACCAGGTTGTAGGTATGCTCGGCGTAATAGCCGTACTTCTCATACAGGGCGTCCAGGGCGTCCGACAGGGTCATTCCCTGGCCGGCGTACCAGGCGGCCATTTCCGTCAGCAGCAGGGCGGCGGTAACGGCGTCCTTGTCCCGGACATAATCGCCCAGCATATAGCCGTAGCTCTCCTCATAGGAGAAGATGACCTTGCCCTCGCCGGCGGCTTCCAGCTTGTCCTTCTTCTCCGCCAGGAACTTGAAGCCGGTGAAGGTGTCGAAGCACTGAAGGCCGTTGACCTCCGCCACCTTCCGTGCCATCTCCGTGGTGACGATGGTCTTCAGGGCCGTGGCCTTCTCCGGCATGGTGCCCGCCCGCTTCCGCGCGCCGATGAGGTAGTCCAGCAGCAGCACGCCGGTCTGGTTTCCGGTGATGACCTTGAACTCGCCGTCCTTGGCGCGGACCATGATGCCCACCCGGTCGGCGTCGGGGTCGGAGCCCAGGATGAAGTCCGCGCCCTCCTTCTTCGCCAGGTCCACCGCCAGGTAGAAGCCCTCGGGATTCTCCGGGTTGGGGGAGACCACGGTGGGGAAGTCTCCGTCAATGACCATCTGCTCGGGCACGCAGAGCAGGTGCTTCACGCCCAGGCGGCCCAGGACCTCGGGAATCAGCTTGTGGCCGGTGCCGTGGAAGGGGGTGTAGACCATCTTGAAGCTGTCCGCCACCTTGGCCACGGCGGCCTTGTCGTTGACCTGCCCCATAACGTTGGAGAGGAATTTCTCGTCGGTCCCGGCCCCCAGGACCTCAATGATCCCGGCCCTGACCGCCTCGTCGTAGTCCATACGCTTGATATCGTTGAAAATGTCGGTCTCTCCCAGGCGCTTGGCAATGGCGTCGGCGTGACGGGGGGGAAGCTGGGCGCCGTCCTGCCAATAGACCTTATAGCCGTTGTACTCCTTGGGGTTGTGGCTGGCGGTGACGTTGATGCCCGCCTGGCAGCGGTACTCCCGGACGGCGAAGCTCAGCTCCGGGGTGGGGCGCAGGGCCTCAAAGATCCGCACGTGGATGCCGTTGGCGGCGCAGACCTCGGCGGCGGCCCGGGCGAATTCCATGGAGTGGTTCCGGCAGTCCATGCAGATGGCCACGCCCCGCTTCTTTCCCTCCTCGCCTTCGGCGCAGATCACGTCGGCAAAGCCCTGGGTGGCCCAGCGGATCACATGGATATTCATGTTGTGCAGGCCTGTGTACATGGTGCCCCGGAGTCCGGCGGTGCCGAATTCCAGGGGCCCGTAAAACCGGGACTCGATCTCCTTGGGGTCATTTTTGATGGCCTCCAGCTCGGCTTTTTCCGCCTCGCTCAGGGCGGGGCTGGATAACCATTTCTCATATTCCTTCATGAAGTCCATAGCGATGCTCCTCCTTTTGTGAACGCGCTTCCTTCCGTTTGATGGATTTTGACAACGTTCGTTTCCTGACATCCGGCAAAATTATCCATGCCGCACAAAAATATTATAAGAGAATCTTCCGTTGATGTCAAGAAGCGGTTCCGCCGGGTTAAAACCGGACGCTTATTATTAGAATAAGTATTGCCATCCGCTCCTTTTTCTGCTATAATACATAAATGTTTTTGAAAGAGAAGAAAGAGAGGTGTTTCCTTTTTGAATTCCGTCACCGACATTTGGGAGAATGTCCTGCGCCAGCTTCAGGGCACGCTCTCCGAGACTACCATCGCCACTTGGTTCGATGAGCTCCGCATTGTGGATATCAAGGGCAATACCTGTTACCTCCACTGCGCCAGCGATTTCAAAAGGGGATACCTGGAATCCCTGTTTTTAAACAACATCAAGGCAGCCCTCCACGACCTTTTCTCCACGGACTTCGAGGTGAAGATTCTGGACGACGCGGGGCTGGTGGAGTTTCAGGGCGCCGCCGCGCCCAAGCGCCAGTCCGAGCGGTTCACCTACGCGGAGTTCACCTTTGAGAATTTCGTGGTGGGCCCCTCCAACAAGCTGGCCCACGCCGCCTCCATGGCCGTGGCGGAGCACCCCGCCCAGAATTACAATCCCCTCCTCATTTACGGGGACTCCGGCCTGGGAAAGACCCACCTGCTCTACGCCATCGCCAACGTCATCCGGAAAAACGACCCCGCCTCCAAAATCGTCTACATCAAGGGCGACGAGTTCATCAACGAGTTCGTGGAGCTGGTCCGGGCCAACCGGGGCAGCGAGTTCCGGGCCAAGTACCGGGAGGCGGACCTGCTGCTGGTGGACGACGTGCAGTTCGTGGCGGGGAAGGAGCAGGTGCAGAACGAGTTCTTCCACACCTTCAACACCCTGTATGAATCCGGGCGGCAGATCGTGCTGACCTCCGACCGGCCCCCCTCTGAAATGACCCTGCTGGACGACCGGCTCCGCACCCGCTTCGAGTGGGGCCTGCTGGCCGACGTGACGCCGCCGGACTTCGAGACCCGGCTTGCCATCGTGAAGAACAAGGCGGCCCTGCTGGGCATGAACCTTCCGGACAAGATCGCCGTCATGATCGCCCAGAAGGTCACCGCCAACGTCCGCCAGCTGGAGGGCACCGTCAATAAGGTCCTGGCCTATAAGGAGCTGCTGGACAAGGAGACGGACGAATCTACCGTGAACCGGGCCATGCAGGACATCTTAAAGGGCAGCAACGAGTATATCCCCACGCCGGAGGGCATCCTGACCTACGTCAGCCGGTACTACCAGCTGGAGGAATCCGTGGTGAAGGGCCAGCAGCGGGTCCGCGCGGCGGTGGAGGCCCGTCAGATCGCCATGTACCTGATCCGGGTCATGACGAATCTCTCTCAGGACAACATCGGCCAGCTCTTCGACAACCGGGACCACTCCACCGTCATCCACTCCATCCGCCAGGTGGAGCAGAAAATGAAAAAAGACCCGGCCTTTGCCGAAATGGTGAAGGAATTAAAAACCAACATTACCTCCCGGCATTAAGCCTTGTTTGAAAAAAGTCAAAACGCCGTCTTGGGGCAGCTTTTTCCGCCAGGACCGCGTGGATTGGACTTGAAATCCGTCAGGATTCCCGCGTCCAACCGCCTTGCCCGGCAAAATAATCTGCCCCAGTCCGATATTCCGCCAAGGTTCAAACAAGGCCTGGACGGAGGAAATTCCCCGTTGTATCTTCCTCCTTTTCCCTCAAAATCCCCGGATTTTAGGGGGGAAATTTCCACAATTGCTGGTGGAAAAGGAAAACCTTTCTGTGGAAAAACGTTCCTTCGACAGGAGGCGTGGAGAAGCGCCCTGTTTTTCAACAGGGGCTGTGGAGGCGGAAAGCCCTGGGGCTTCTGGAAAAATTCCCTTTATCCACAAAACCGCCCCCCTACGACTACTTCTCCTAAAACATTTATTTTTCTTTCTTAAAAAGTGCGCTCTCCAGCGCGAGGAGGTCACCTTATGAAATTCAGCTGTGAAAAAGCCCTGCTGCAAAACGCCATCGCCGTCACCAGCCGCGCCGCCGCGCAGAAAAGCTCCATCCCCGCCCTGGAGGGACTGCTGCTCCAAGCGGGAAACGAGGCCCTCACCGTCTCCGGCTACAACATGCAGACCGGAATCCGGGCGAAGGTCTCCGCCGGAGTGGAGGAGCCCGGCGAACTCGTGCTGAACGCCCGCCTGTTCGGAGACATCATCCGGCGGATGCCCGACGATACCGTTACCTTTACCACCAATGAGAAATTACAGGTCCGCCTGCTCTGCGGCGACGCGGACTTCGAGATTCCCGGCCTGTCCGCCGCGGACTACCCGGACCTTCCCGAGGTGGAGGACGAGTACGCCGTCTCCATCAAGCGGAAGGTCCTCCGGGCCATGATCGAGGAGGTGGCCTTTGCCGTCTCCACCAACGAGAGCCGCCCAGTGCACACCGGCGCCCTGTTTGAAATCGGGGAAGGGGTCCTGACCATGGCCGCCGTGGACGGCTTCCGCCTGGCGGTGCGGAAGGAGCCCCTGGAAAAGCTGGAGGGGGGCGCGTTCTCCTTCGTGGCCCCCGGCTCCGCCCTGAACGAGGTCAAGGGTATCTGCGGCGACGTGGAGGACCTGGCGGAAATCACCCTGGGCAAGCGGCACATCCTCTTCACCGTGGGCGGTGTGGAGCTGATCTGCCGCCGCCTGGAGGGAGAGTTTTTGGACTATCGGAACGCCATTCCCAAGCAGAACCCCATCGCCGTCACCGTGGAGGCCAAGGCTTTGATGGAGAGCATCGACCGGGTGTCCGTGGTGATTTCCGACAAGCTGAAAAGCCCGGTCCGCTGCCGCTTTGAGGAGGGGCGGGTGCTGCTCTCCGCCAAGACCGGCAACGGCGAGGCCAGGGACGTCTGCCGCCTGGAGGGGGACGGCGAGGGCCTGGAGATCGGCTTCAACAACCGCTATCTGATGGAGGCGCTGCGCTTCGCCCCGGCGGACGCGGTGCGGATTGAGCTGAATACCGGCGTGTCTCCCGCCATCCTGGCGCCCACGGACGGGAAGGACCGCTTCCTCTATATGGTCCTGCCCGTGCGGCTGAAGAACGCGGAGTGAGGCGGCCATGAGGAAAGTCATGATTACCACGGAGTTCATCAAGCTCCAGGACCTGCTGAAATTCGCGGGGCTGGTGGAGACCGGCGGCGAGGCCAAGGAGCGCATCCAGGCCGGGGAGGCCCTGGTCAACGGCGGGCCCTGCCTGCAAAGGGGGAAGAAGCTCCGGCCCGGCGATCTGGTGAAATTTGCCGGGGAAGAGCTGGCCGTGGGCTATGCGGATTGACCGCCTGGAGCTGGAGGGCTTTCGGAACTATGCCCGGGAGGCGGTGGGCTTCGACCCCCGGTGCAACGTGATCTGCGGCGAGAACGCCCAGGGGAAGACGAATCTGCTGGAGGCGGTGGTTTATCTCTCCCGGGGGAGGTCCCCCCGGGCCCGGACGGACCGGGAGATGATCGGCTTTCAGGAGGATTCCGCCCGGCTGCTGGCCCGGGTCGGCTCCCGGGAGCGGGAGTTCCGGGTCCAGGCGGACCTGTACAGGGGCCGGCGGCGGAAAATCACGGTGAATCAGGTCCCCATCAAGACCAACGCGGCTCTGGGGGACGTGTATCACACGGTTTTGTTCCAGCCGGAGGACTTGTATCTGATCCGGGAGGGGGCCGCCGCCCGGCGGCGTTTCCTGGATACGGCCCTCTGCCAGCTCCGGCCCCGGTACGCCGCCGCCCTGGCGGGCTATGAACGGGCCCGGGAGCAGAAGACCCGGATTTTGCGGGATTTTGGCGAACGGCCGGACCTGCTGTCCGCCCTGCCGGAGTTCAATGAGCAGATGATCCGGCTGGGAGCGGCGCTGATTCAGTACCGGCATTCCTTCTGCCTCCGGCTGGCGGAGTACGCCGCCGTTCACCACCGGGAATGCTCCGGCGGAAGGGAACGGCTGGAGCTTCAATATCAGACGGTCTCCTCCATAGAGGACCCCGGCGCGGAGATTGGCGCGCTGGCGGACAGCCTCCGGCGGCACATGGAGAGCCGCCGGGAAGCGGAGCTGGCCTCCCGCCTGTGCCTCTCCGGGCCCCACAAGGACGATCTTCTCGTTGCCATTGACGGACGGGAGGCGAAGACCTATTCCTCCCAGGGACAGACCCGGACCGCCGCCCTGGCGCTGAAGCTGGCGGAGCGGGAGATTTACAAGAGCGCGGCGGGGGAGTATCCGGTGCTTCTGCTGGACGACGTGCTTTCCGAGCTGGATCCCAAGCGGCAGGAATTTGTCTTGAACCGCATTGCGGGAGGACAGGTGTTCATCACCTGCTGCGAGGAGGACCGATTGCCGAATCTCTTGGGCGGCAAGGTGTTTCACGTGGAACAGGGAAGAATTTCATGAATTGGAAAAGCAGTCCGACGCCGTTGGTTTGCCTGGATTTGGGAGGGGCTGAACTGGGAGTGATGCTTTGCCCTCTGGATTGTAAGGAGAAATTTATGTACCTGCACCTGGGACAAAACGAGATTATCCCCCAGCGCCGGATCATCGGCATTTTTGACCTGGACAAATGCAGCTATGAAAAGCGGACCCGGGACTATCTGGCCGCCGCCGAAAAAGAGGGGGTGGTTCTGGACGTCTCCGGGGACCTGCCCCGGTCCTTCGTGGTCTGCGGCCACCCGTATCATGAGCAGATCGTCTATCTGAGCCAGCTCAGCCCCGCCGCCCTGCGGAAGCGGGCGGAGAGCGGGAAGCCGGAGTGATGGGACAGCCTATGCGGCTTGAATGGAAAATATTCCAAAAAATTTACCGGGAGCGGGGAAAAGCGGGCCGGAGGAAAATCCTGCCTGTCCGGCCCTGGGGGACTGGTCCTGTGACCGGGCCATGGGAGATGGCCTGAAAAATGGCCTGACCAGGGGGTCAGGCCCCACAAAAGGGTGTTTCCAGCATGGCTTTTTCCGCTCCAAAAGATAAGTTCCGTAAGGTAGCTCTCCGTTGCCGTGTGACAGGGCAAGACAAACACCGCACCGCAGAGCGGGATAAAATTCTTTTTGGTTCTTTTTCTTACAAGAAAAAGAACAGCAAAGGAGAAGTATATGGCAGAGAATGAGATTTTAAATTCCACCGCCGTAGACGCGTCTAACGAGTACGACGCGTCGGAAATCCAAGTCTTAGAGGGCCTGGAGGCCGTGCGGAAGCGGCCCGGCATGTATATCGGCTCCACCTCCGCCTCCGGCCTCCACCATCTGGTCTATGAGATTGTGGACAACGCCATCGACGAGGCCCTGGCGGGCTTCTGCACGGAGATTCTGGTCCAGATCAACGAGGGGGACACCATCACCGTCGTGGACAACGGCCGGGGCATCCCCGTGGACATCCAGGCCCAGACCGGCAAGCCCGCCCTGGAGGTGGTGTACACCATCCTCCACGCCGGCGGCAAGTTCGGCGGCGGGGGCTATAAGGTCTCCGGCGGCCTCCACGGCGTGGGCGCGTCGGTGGTCAACGCCCTTTCCGAGTGGCTGACGGTCCAGGTCCACAAGAACGGCGAGATTTACGAGATGAAGTTCTCCCGGGGCCAGATTACCCAGGAGATGACCGTGGTGGGCAAGACGGACCGCACCGGCACCACCGTCACCTTCAAGCCGGACCCGGAGATGTTCGAGGACACGGTTTACAATTACGACACCCTCCACACCCGGATGCGGGAGGAGGCGTTCTTAAACGCGGGCCTTCGCATCAACACCGTGGACCTCCGCCCCGGCAAGGAACAGCGGGACTCCATGTGCTATGAGGGGGGCATCCGGGAGTTTGTCACCTGGCTCAACAAGAGCAAGGACGCCCTCCACCCCGGGGTCATTTACATGTCCGGCCAGCGGGAGGATTCCATTGCCGAGGTGGCCTTACAGTACAACGACGGGTATAACGAGACGATTCTGTCCTTTGCCAACAACGTCCACACTCCGGAGGGCGGCATGCACGAGGAGGGCTTCAAGCGGGCCCTGACCACCGTGCTGAACAGCTACGGCAAAAAGATCAAACTGCTGAAGGACGACGAGAAGGTCTCCGGCGAGGACTGCCGGGAGGGCCTCACCTGCGTCATTTCCGTGAAGCTCACCGACGCCCAGTTCGAGGGCCAGACCAAGGCCAAGCTGGGCAACAGCGAAATCCGCACCCTGGTGAACAACATCGTGGCGGAAAAGCTGGACATTTTCCTGGAGGAGAACCCCCAGGTGGGGCGGATGATTCTGGACAAGGCCCTCACCGCCAGCCGCGCCCGGGAGGCCGCCAAGAAGGCCCGGGAGTCCATCCGCCGCAAGACCGCCCTCGGCGGCGCGGCCATGCCCGACAAGCTCCGGGACTGCAACGAGAACAACCCGGAGCTGACGGAAATTTATATCGTCGAGGGCGATTCCGCCGGAGGCTCCGCCACCCAGGGCCGGGATTCCCGGTTCCAGGCCATCCTCCCCCTGTGGGGCAAAATGCTGAACGTGGAAAAGGCCCGGGTGGATAAGGTCTACGGAAACGACAAGCTCCAGCCCGTCATCACCGCCCTGGGGGCGGGCATCGGGGACGAGTTCGACGCCAATAAGCTCCGGTATCATAAAGTCATCATTATGGCGGACGCCGACGTGGACGGAAGCCATATCCGGACATTGCTTCTGACCTTCTTCTTCCGCTTTATGCGCCCCCTCATTGAGCAGGGCTACGTCTATTCCGCCGTGCCGCCCCTCTTTAAGCTCACCCGGGGCAAGACCACGCGGGTTGCCTATGACGAACCGGAACGGGAGCGCGTTTCCGCCGAGCTTCGGGCAGGGAATCCGGGCGCCAAGGTGGAAATCAGCCGCTTCAAGGGCCTTGGCGAGATGAACCCCCATGAGCTGTGGGAGACCACCATGGACCCCGCCACCCGGACCCTCCGGCGGATTACGCTGGACGACGCAGTAAAGGCGGACGAGACCTTCACGATTCTTATGGGGGAGAAGGTGGAGCCCCGGAAGGAGTTCATCGAGAAGAACGCCCAGTATGTGGTGAACCTGGACTACTGAGGAGGCGCTATGAAGCAAATTGGAAGCCTTCTTTTGCTCCCGGCCCTGCCGCTGTCCGGCTGCGGCGCGGTCCCTGATTCCCGACTATGTGACGGACTGTGAGACGCCGCGCATGTCGGTGGCCGCCCTGTTCCAGAGCACGCCCTTTACGATTTATACCGGAGAGCTTACGAAACATTTGGAGGAAGGGGAGGCCTGCGTCTTTGAGGTCGAAATGTCCCGTTGCGATATCATCACCAGGCGGGAATACGAATCCGGTACGCTTCTCAATCCCGAGGCGGCGTTTTCCATGTACCCTTCCCTCTATATATCCAGCTTCCGCCCGGCGGAGGAAAGCGGCTGCGGACTGGATTCCGTCCACCTGGCGTACGAAGCGTGTGAAACCTGATTTAAGGAAAGGCTGGGTAACAGCAGATGAGTAAGAAACCCCAATACGACCCGGAGGAAATCCGGTTCCCGGACCAGAAAATCGTCGAGTCCCCCCTGGTCCCGGAGATGGAAAAATCCTATATCGACTACGCCATGAGCGTCATCGTGGGCCGGGCCCTGCCGGACGTGCGGGACGGCTTGAAGCCCGTCCACCGCCGCATCCTCTACGCCATGTACGAGGACAACCTGACCTATGACCACGCCTTCCGCAAGTGCGCCACCGCCGTGGGCGACGTGCTGGGCCGGTACCACCCCCACGGCGATGCCAGCGTCTATGACGCCCTGGTCCGCCTGGCCCAGGATTTCTCCATGCGCTATATGCTCATCGACGGGCACGGCAACTTCGGCTCCGTGGACGGCGACCCCCCGGCGGCCTACCGGTACACCGAGGCCAGGCTGTCCAAGATTTCCGGCGAAATGCTCCGGGAGATCGAGAAGGATACCGTGGACTGGGACCCCAACTTCGACGAGACCAGGAAGGAGCCCAAGGTCCTGCCCTCCCGGTTCCCGAACCTCCTGGTAAACGGCTCCAGCGGCATCGCCGTGGGCATGGCCACCAATATCCCGCCCCACAACCTCCGGGAGGTCATCGGCGCGGTGATCTGCGTGCTGGACGACCCCAACGCCACGCTGACGGACCTGATGCAGCACATGGAGGGCCCGGATTTTCCCACCAAAGGCATCATCATGGGCCGCAGCGGCATCCGGGCGGCCTACGCCACCGGCCGGGGCCGGGTGACCATCCGCGCCCGGCATGAGTTTGAGGAGTTCGGCCAGAACCGGACCCGCATCATCATCACGGAGATCCCCTACCAGGTCAACAAGCGGATGCTGATTAAAAACATGGCGGACCAGGTGGAGGACAAGCGGCTGGAGGGCATCTCCAACATCCAGGACGAGTCCGACCGCAACGGCATGCGCATCGTCATTGAGCTGAAGCGGGACGCCAACCCCCAGGTGGTCTTAAACCGCCTCTTTGCCCAGACCCAGCTCCAGACCACCTTCGCCATCAATATGCTGGCCCTGGTGGAGGTCAACGGAAAGCTCCAGCCCAAAATTCTCTCCCTGCGGCACATTCTGGACGAGTACATCCAGCACCAGGAGCAGGTCATCGTCCGCCGCACCCGCTTCGACCTGAAAAAGGCCCAGGAGCGGGCCCACCTGCTGGAGGGATTGCTGATCGCCCAGGACCACATTGACGAGGTTATCAAGGTCATCCGCAGCAGCTACGACAACGCGAAGGAAAACCTCATGGCCCGCTTCGGCCTGGACGACGTACAGGCCCAGGCCATCTGCGATATGCGGATGATCTCCCTCCAGGGTTTAAACCGGGAGAAGCTGGAAAACGAGTACAAGGAGCTGGAAGAGCGCATCGCCTGGTTCCAGAAAATCCTCTCCGACGAGACCCTGGTCCGCCAGATTCTGAAAGAAGAGCTCACCGCCATCTCCGAAAAGTACGGCGACGGACGGATGACGGAAATCCAGGACGTGGAGGATGAAATCGACATCGAGGACCTGATCGAGGAAGAGCAGTGCGTCTTCACCCTGACCCAGGCGGGCTATATCAAGCGGACCCCCGTCAGCGAGTACGCCGCCCAGTCCAAGGGGGGCATGGGAAAGAAGGGCATCACCACCCGGGAGGAGGACGCGGTGGCCGACGTGTTCACCGCCTCCACCCACGACTATATCCTCTTTTTCACCGATACCGGGAAGGTCTACCGGAAGAAGGGCTACCAGATTCCCGTCTCCGGCAAGACCGCCAAGGGGACCAACATTGTCAACATCCTCCAGGTGGAGCAGGGGGAGAAGGTCCAGGCCATGGTCCACACCCGCTCCATCGAGGACGACGGCCGCTTCCTCTTCATGGTCACCCGGAACGGCGTGGTGAAGCGCCTGCCGGCGGACAGCCTGAAGAATCTCCGCAACAATGGGCTGCGGGCCCTGAACATGACGGAGGACGACCAGCTCATCACCGTCCGGGAAACCGACGGGAAACAGAATATCCTCATCGCCACTCATGACGGCATGGCCGTCTGCTTTGACGAGAACGAGGTCCGGCCCATGGGCCGCGCGGCGGTTGGGGTCCTTGGCATCAAGCTCCGGGAGGGCGATTACGTGGTGGGCGCCGCCCGGGCCAAGCCGGGGAAGGCGGTCCTCACCATCACGGAGAAGGGCTACGGCAAGCGGACCCCGGTGGAGGAGTACCGGATCACGAAGCGGAACGCCTGCGGCATCAAGAACTATATGCTGACGGAGAAGACCGGGCTGGTGGTCGGCATCAAGGTGGTGGACGGGTCCGAGGACCTGCTGCTGGTGACGGAGGCGGGCATCCTGATCCGCACGCCGGTGGAGGCCATCAAGCAGTGCGGCCGCTCCACCCAGGGCGTCATTGTCATGCGCTTTAAGGAAGAGGGCGACCGGGTAATCTCCATGGCCCTGGCGGACCGGGAGGAAACGCCCGCTTCCGAAGAGGCGCCCGCCTCTGGGGAGCCGTCCTCTTCTGAGGAGACGGTATAAGCGCCTATGAAGACGGTTACGATCTATACCGACGGGGCGTGCTCCGGCAACCCCGGCCCCGGGGGCTGGGGGGCCATCCTGATGTACGGGGAGCACAAAAAGGAGCTCTCCGGCGGCGAAGCCCAGACCACCAACAACCGAATGGAGCTCACCGCCGTCATCACCGCCCTGGAGGCCCTGCGGGAGCCCTGCGTGGTGGAGCTGTGGTCCGACAGCAAGTATGTTATCGACGGCCTCAGCAAGGGCTGGGCCAAGAGCTGGCGGGCCAGGGGCTGGGTGAAGTCCGACAAGAAACCCGCCCTGAACCCGGACCTCTGGGGCCGTTTGCTGGACCTGGCGGAGACGCACGAGCTCCATTACCACTGGGTCAAGGGCCACGCGGAGAACGAGTTCAACAACCGCTGTGACGAAATGGCCGTGGCGGAGAGCCGGAAGTTCAAATAAAATTCCAACATTCATAAACTGTTTACAGAGACCTCATAATTTTGCAAAAAGTTTCGGGTACAGTAAGAATCAGCAAAGGGTACTCCCAGCCCGATGCGTTTTCTCCCTCCTAAAATAAACACACACGGAAAACGGACCGCCACGCGGTCCGTTTTTCGTTTCTCCCGAAAATACGGCGGGTCCCTTATCAAAATGCCGGACTCTGTCGATATACCCTTTGTAAAGGAATATGAATTTGAAAAGCAAGGGAGTGCAAAGCTAAAAGGAGAATCAGGCATGGACAGCGGAGTAAACCACATCGTCAACAACACCGGAATCCCCACCTCGGAGTGGGGAAAGTACAAGCCCGCGGGGGTGAACCCGGACGGGCCATCGGTGGACTTTTCGGACCTTCTGTCCGGCAAAAACCAGGAGATTGCCGGAAAGCTCACCGACGGGGCGAAGAAAACCTTACAGCGGCTGAAGGCCAATCCCAACGCCATTTCCAAGGTGGAATGGATGGACCTGATGCACGAGCTGAACGCCATGGGAGCCGTCAGCGATACGGATTACCAGGGAACCGACATGATGTTCCATCTGGTGCCTCTGGGGGATATGGACAACCCCTTCCCGGCCTCGGCGGACCTGCGGGATACGCTGGACCGCATCAACCGCTGGCCGGGAAATCCCTTGGACTATCTGGACCAGTGGGCCTTTTCTCTGAAAAAGTGGGGGACGGAGCTGTCCAGTGAGCGGAACCCTGACGGGACGCCCAAGTACAAGGACGTCTCCCCGGTCTACAATCAGGCGGCGGCCTGCGGCCGGGTGTCCAATCTGATCAAGGGCCTGCTGTCGGCGGACCTGTTCGCCGCTAAACAGGGAGGACGTTCATGAACATTGGGACACGTTTCGATTTGACGGCGGCGAACGATACCGCGCTCCCGCGGCGGTCCCGCCTGGCTTCCGATTCCTCCGCCTTTGCGGAAAATCTGGCAGTGGAACGGGAGAGTTTTACCCATCGCTGTATTCAGGGACCGGGCTTCTCTTTGCGGATGGGGGAAAATATTCTTTGCAGCGGCGGCGTGGGCGGCGCGGACGTACAGACCTATGAAGCGGAATTTACCGCCGGTTCCACAGACGAGGACCCTGTTGTCCGCATTAGAGGTACGGCGAATAGCGGAGAGTTCGATTTCACCTGTCATATCCGGGACATCGACCCTCAAAACGCCTCCTATGCGGAGCTGGCGGCGCTGAACCGGTGGCTCTGCCGTACCGGGGCGTATCAGACGAAGTTCCCCAGTCAGGCCGGGAGCGTGCTGCCCTGCGGGATGGACTGCGGGGACATCTCGAAAAAGCGGGATTTTACCGGCGGAATCCAAAACTTTATCGCCTCTGCCTTCAACTCCTCTCACTACCCGAAGTACGGACCGGACATCTACGCCCACGCCCGGGAACTGCTGGAGGTGTATCAGGAGTTTTCCAGGGGTACAGCGTTTGCGTTTGACGAGCCTGAGAAAGCTCTTGCTGTGTCGTTGTGAAGATGTTGCTGGGCACGGTGATTTGACCCATAATTTGACTCAGAACAAAAAATTTCTCTGTGGAATCAGGAGTCCAGCCTGATGAAGGGTCTGCTGCCGGCGGACTTATTCGCATCCAAGAGAGAGGGCTTGCTTTGAATAGATAGTCAGCGGGACGGCGTTTGCCGTCCCGCTTTTCCTGTCTCCGCCCCTTGATAAACGGGGTCAAACAGTATAAAATAGACCCGTCAAAAAATCCACACAGGAGGTTTGGAACATGAAGGATGGATTTATCTCCGTGGCCTGCGGCGCGCCGAAGCTGCGGCTGGCGGACTGCGCCTACAACGCCGAACAGACCTTTCAGATGATGCGCTCCGCCGAGAAGGCGGGGGTGAAGGTCCTGGTCCTGCCGGAGCTGGGCCTGACGGGCTACACCTGCGGGGACCTCTTTTTCCAGGAGGCGCTGCTTCGGGACGCGGAGGAGGCCCTGAAAACGGTTCTGGAGGCCACCCGGAACCTGGAGGTGGTCACCGCCCTGGGAATTCCTCTGCGGGTTCATAACAAATTGTATAACTGCGCGGTCGTGATACAAAAAGGAGTGATTCTGGGGGCCGTCCCCAAGACCCATCTGCCCAATTACGGCGAGTTTTATGAGAAGCGCTGGTTTGCCCCCGCTCCGGAGGGCAAGCCCTTCTTTGTGGACGGCGTGTGCGGGCAGACGGTGCTCTTCGGCGCGGGGCAGCTCTTCCGGTGCAGGGAAATACCGGAGCTGGCCCTGGGCTTTGAAATCTGCGAGGACCTCTGGTCGCCGGAAAGCCCGTCCATCCAAATGGCGAAGAAGGGGGCCCTTCTCATCGGAAACCTCTCCGCCAGCAACGACGTGGTGGGGAAGGACGCCTACCGCCGCCAGCTGGTTTCCATGCAGAGCGCCAAGCTCCTCTGCGGCTATGCCTATTCCAGCTCCGGGGGGGGCGAGTCCACCTCCGACCTGGTGTTCGGCGCCCATCAGCTGATTGCGGAAAATGGAACCATGCTGGCGGAGCGCCGGTTTGACGGCGGGCTGCTGGTTTCCGAAACCGACGTCCAGCGCCTGGCCTGTGAGCGCCGCCGGACCCAGGCTGTGGACAGCGTGGACGCGGGAGAGGGGATGTGCTTCTCCCTCAGCGTGGGGAAGACCAAGCTCACCCGCTACGTCTCCCCCATGCCCTTCGTCCCCGAGGGGAAGGAGGACCGGGACGCCCGCTGCCGGGAGATTCTCCTCCTGGCCTCTCTGGGCCTCAAGCGGCGCTTGGAGCACACCGGGGCGAAAACCGCCGTGGTAGGTCTTTCCGGCGGATTGGACTCCACCCTGGCGGTGCTGATTACGGGCCTTGCCATGAAGCTGCTGGACCGCCCCCTGACGGATATCATCGCCGTCACCATGCCCTGCTTCGGCACCACGGACCGGACGAAGAACAATGCCGTCCTTCTGGCGGAACAGATGGGGGCAAGCCTGCGGACCGTGGACATCACCCAGTCTGTCCGCAGCCACTTCCGGGATATCGGCCACGACCCGGAGGACCACTCCGTCACCTACGAGAACGCCCAGGCCCGGGAGCGGACGCAGGTCCTCATGGACATTGCCAACGAAAGCGGCGGCCTGGTCATCGGCACCGGGGACCTCAGCGAGCTGGCCCTGGGCTGGTGTACCTACAATGGGGACCACATGAGCATGTACGGCGTCAACGCCTCCATCCCCAAGACCCTGGTCCGGCATCTGGTGGGCTATCTCTCCCAGGACGGGGAGGAGCCGGAGCTTCACGACGTGCTGGAGGACATTCTGGACACGCCCGTGTCCCCGGAGCTGCTGCCCGCCGTGAAGGGGGAGATCAGCCAGCGGACGGAGGATCTGGTGGGGCCCTATGAGCTCCACGACTTCTTCCTGTATTACATCATCCGCTGGGGCTTTGCCCCGGGGAAGGTCTTCCGCCTGGCGCAGCACGCCCTGGGGCGGAAGTACAGCCGGGAGGTCATCCTGAAATGGCTGAAATCCTTCTACCGCCGCTTCTTCACCCAGCAGTTCAAACGTGACTGCCTCCCGGACGGGCCGAAGGTCGGCACCGTGTCCCTGTCCCCCCGGGGCGATTGGCGGATGCCCAGCGACGCCCAGGCGGCGGTATGGCTGGCGGAGGTGGAGAATTTGAAATGAAGAAACAGGAAGCCAATCGCCTGATTGGGGCCCCCGCTCGAACCCAGCGAAGCGGTTCGAGTGGGGAGAGGAGGAAGGAATGGAGCGGGCGGAGGCCTCGCCGTAAGGCGGGGACGGAGCAGAGCGGAATTTCTTCCGACGAGGCGGATGTCCAGCGACGCCCAGGCGGCGGTATGGCTGGCGGAAGTGGAGAATTTGAAATGAAGAAACAGGAAGCCAATCGCCTGATTGGGGCCCCCGCTCGAACCCAGCGAAGCGGTTCGAGTGGGGAGAGGAGGAAGGAATGGAGCGGGCGGAGGCCTCGCCGTAAGGCGGGGACGGAGCAGAGCGGAATTTCTTCCGACGCGGCGGAGGTGGAGAATTTGAAATGAGAAAGCAAGGGACCTTTTTTGCGCTGCTGCTGATTCTGCTGTTTCTCACCGCCTGCGGCGGGGAGATGATTCCCCCTCCGCCGGAGGAGCCGGACGTTTCCCCGGCGGAAACGCCCGAGACCCCGCCGGAGCGGGAGGAGGAGCCGGAGAAAGCGCCGGAGGACCCCGGAGAGGCCGCCCTCCAGGCTCTCCTGAAAGGTATGACCCTGGAGGAAAAGGCGGGCCAGCTCTTCTTTGTCCGGGTCCCGGCGGAAAACGCCCTGGAGGACATCATGACCTACCACCTGGGGGGCTACCTCCTCTTTGGCCGGGACACCCAGGACAAGACCGCCAATGACTTGATTCAGACGATTGCCTCCTGGCAGGCCGAGGCGGTGGAGCACGATACCGGCGTTCCCCTGCTCATCGGCGTGGACGAGGAGGGCGGGTCCGTGGTCCGGGTCAGTTCCAATCCCCATCTGCGGAGCAAAAAGTTCTCCAGCCCCGGAAAGCTCTGGGAAGAGGGTCTGGACGCCCTAATCCGGGAGACCCGGGAGAAGGCCATTTTGTTGAGGAACCTGGGCTTCAACGTGAATTTGGCCCCGGTGGCGGACGTGTCCACCAACCCGAGCGATTTCATTTACGACCGGACCACCGGCAAGGGCGCGGAGGAGGCTGCGGACTATGTGTCGCGCGTGATGGAGACTCAGTCCTACAACAACCTGGGCAGCGTCTTAAAACACTTCCCCGGCTACGGGAACAACCGGGACACCCACACCGGCGTGACCGTGGACGACCGCCCCATAGAGACGTTCCTGGAACAGGACTTTCTCCCCTTCCAGGCGGGCATCGCCGTGGAGGAGACGGTCTGGCCCTCCGGGGAGCTCCGCCGTCTCCGGCCCGCCGTGCTGGTGAGCCACAACATTGTCAGCTGCATGGACCCGGAGCTTCCCGCGTCCCTTTCTCCGGAGGTCCACCGGATTCTCCGGGAGGACCTGGGCTTTGACGGCGTGGTCATGACCGACGATTTGGCTATGGACGCGGTAAAAGCCTACGCGGCGGACGGGAACATAGCGGTGATGTCCATCCAGGCCGGAAACGACCTGGTTGTGACCACGGACTACCGGACCCAGATCCCCCGGGTGATTCAGGCCGTGAAGGACGGGGCGCTGGAGGAGAGCGTGATTGACGCCGCCTGCCTCCGGGTGCTCCGGTGGAAGCTGGAACTGGGCCTTCTGGAGCTGACGGAGGAGGGGACGCTGGTATCCGCCGTGCTGCCCTGACGCTGGGGAAGGTGTTTTGATGAAAAGGAGTGTTTTGATGAGGCGCGGGCTGCTGTTGTTTCTTCTGGCGGCGGCCCTGCTGACGGTCCCGGTTTTCGCGGACATGGGCCCTAGGCCGTGTTTGAAAAATGGCAAAACGCCGTCTTGGGGCATCTTTTTCCGCCAGGACTGCGTTGATTTGACTTGAGGAAGCACTGATTTAATCCCCGCGCACATCTTTACGCCATAAATTTCCGCTGATCTGCGTCAGAAAATCTTGAAATCCGCCAGGATTCCTGCAATTTTCTTCCTTGCCAGCGAAAATTTCTGGCGCAAATCTGCACACGTTGATTAAATCAGCGCTTCCTTGAAATCCGTCGGGATTCCCGCGTCAAATCGCCTTGCCCGGCAATAAAATCTGCCCCAATCCGGCATTCCGCCAATTTTCAAACAAGGCCTAAGAAAGGATGGTTTTAGCATTGGAAACGAAAAAACTCTACTATGAGGACCCCTATCTCCGGGAGTTCCCCGCCACCGTCCTCTCCTGCGAGCCCGCCGGGGAGGCTTGGAAGGTGGTCCTGGACCAGACGGCCTTCTACCCCGAGGGAGGCGGACAGCCCGCGGACCACGGCGTTTTGCGGGCCGCGGGCCGGGAGATTCCTGTCACAGACGTCCACGAGAAGAACGGCGCGGTAATCCACACCTGCGCCGCCCCGGTGGAGCCCGGTGCGGTGGCCGCCGGAGCCCTGGACTGGGCCCGCCGCTTCGACCACATGCAGCAGCACTCCGGGGAGCACATCATCAGCGGCGTCCTCTGCCGCCTTTACCACTGTGACAACGTGGGGTTCCACCTGGGGGCGGAAACCGTCACCATTGATTACAACACGGATATTTCCTGGGAACAGGCTCTGGAGGCGGAGCGGCTGGCTAACGAAGCCGTCTGGGCGGACCGGGAGACGGAGATTACCTACCCCTCTCCGGCGGAGCTGGCGGCTTTGGACTACCGGAGCAAGAAGGAGCTTGCCGGACAGGTCCGCATAGTGGAATTCCCGGAGGCGGACCGCTGCGCTTGCTGCGGCACCCACGTGACCTCGGCGGGGCAGGTGGGCCTGGTTAAGGTCCTCTCCTGCCAGAAGTTCCGGGAGGGGGTCCGGATGGAGATTCTCTGCGGGGCCCGGGCCCTGCGGTATCTCTCCGGGGCCTATGACCAGGCGAGGGCCATCGGCCAGCGCCTCAGCGTGAAGCCCCTGGAGACCCTGGCGGCGGTGGAGCGCCTGGAGGCGGAGCTGGCCGCCGGGAAGGAGCGCGCCGCGGAGCTGGAACAGACCGCCTTTGCCGCCATCGCGGCGGAGCAGGCGGGGAGGGGGGACGTGGTACTGTTCCAGTCTCCCATGCGCCCGGACAGCCTCCGCCGTCTGGCGGACGCCGTGGGAAAGTCCTGCGGCGGGCTGGCGGCGGTGTTCTCCGGGGAGGGGGAGAAGTGGAGCTACGCCCTGGTCCGGGCCGGCGGGGCGGACATCTCTTCCCTGGTGAAGGAGCTGAACCAGGCCCTTCACGGCCGGGGCGGAGGCCGGAACGGCTTTGCCCAGGGCAGCGTCGCGGCGGCCCGGGAGGAAATTGAACGGTTTTTAGAGAGGTAAGCCGATGAAATATGTACTGGCAGAGTGGGAACACAGCCTGGAGGACGAGCCCTGTCTGATTTACTCCGAGCTGGACGGCAGCCGGCGGGAGACCCGCCGGGTGGAGTTCTACCGGAACGGGATTACCTTTTCCTACGGCGGAGAGCGGGGAAACGAGGGGGCCTTGGCCCAAGAGCCCTTCCCGGAGGACCTGCGGCACCTTCCGCCGCCGGACGGGGACGGGGAGGGGGAGTTCTCCGCCCATGAGATTTCCCCGGGGCTGTTTTACGAAATCTGGAACCAGGCCCAGGAGCGGCCCGACGGATTTATGGGCATGTTCTTTTGAGCGCAAAAAAAGACCGCCGTCAGGCGGTCTTTTCTCATGCCCCCGGGGGCAGGTTCATCTGTTCCGTGATATACCGTTTTCCATACACCGCGTCGTAGACCACCGCGTCCCGCAGCTCCAGCAGCTCCAGGGCCCCGGGGCTCAGGTCCGCCTCCTCCCGGGTGAAGCTGGCCCGGCCCCCGCCGTCTACGAAATAGAGGTCCGTCTGAGTGAGGGCGGCTTCACTTACCTTCTCCAGCAGGGCCCAGTACCGGGACACAGGCCGCCCGGTCAGCTCCAGAAGCTGGGGCCCCAGGGCGGTAATGCTGCTGTCCCGCCGGGTCCCCGCCAGCCCGTCCAGAAGGGACGGGTCGTTGGCCCAGATGAGGTAGTCCGTGGAGTAGAGGTCGTTGATCTGCTCCGGCCTCCAGTTCAGGGTGTCGTTCTCCGGGCAGAGCCCCAGGAGCGTATACACCGTGTCCCCGCCGGGCATAAAGAGGTTGGGCCGGTGGTCCCCGAAGAAGACCACGATGGTGGGCTCCCCGCTCTCCCGCAGGGCCTCCGTCAGCTCTCCCAGGGCCTGGTCCGCCCGGGTGACGCCCTCCAGCATGACCCGGATGACGTCCCGCTGGGCGGGGGTGAAGTCCTCGGCAATCAGGGGAATCTGGCACGCGTAGTTGAACTTCTGAGGCTCAAAGGGCTGGTGGTTCTCCATGGTGATGCCGAAGAGGAAGGCACGCTTCCCCGTCTCGTTCACCGCCTTCATCCGCTCCAGCATCCCCTGGAAAAAGTAGCCGTCCCGCATGTAAAACCCGCCGTAGGCCCCGTCCTCCCGCTCAATGCCCATTTGTTGAATATCGTCGGAAAAATACAAATTGTTGAAGCCTAGCAGGGGATAGGTCACGGTTCGGTTATACAATGTGTTGTCATAGGCGTGCAGCATTTCGGCGGTGTAATCGCCGGATTTGGTGAACTGCTCCGCCAGGGCGTCGAAGCGCTCGTAGACCGCCTCGTCCTGGAAGCAGATATTCGTCCCCGGCGGCAGGTCCAGGCTGTTCAGCCCATAGAGCATGGACATCTCAATGTAGCCGGTTCCGTAGCCCAGGTAGTGGCTGTGGAAGGCGCCGCTGACGCTCTCCGCCTCCAGGGCGTGGAAGTGTTCCAGGGGGTCCCCGCCGTACCGGAGCACCGGCAGGCGGGTCAGGTCGTAGAAGGACTCGGAGAGGATGAACAGAATATTGGGTTTCGCCTCCGGGTCCGGCCGGGCCTCCGTCAGCTGGTCGATGCGCTCCAGCACCGCCAGCATGTAGTCCTGGTCATAGCCCTCCGGCGGGGTTTTGGGCTGGGGGAAGGCGTCCCGCCAGAGGCTGAGGGTCAGGCCGTGGAGGCTGTGGTTTTCCGCCGGGCCCATCCGGGTGTAGAAGTCCACTCCAAGCCAGTTCCCCACGGCCCGGGCGCCCGTCCCGGTGAGGAGAATCCCCGCCAGGGCCAGGGAGAGCAGGCAGGTCCGGCCCCGGGCCGTCCCCTCCAGGGCGGTGAGCCGCCGGGTGAGGAACAGGATGAGGGCGCAGAACGCCAGCCCCGCCGCCGCCAGCCAAAGGTCCTCCGGCGGCGTCAGGTCCCCCGCCAGGCCCGCCACGTTTCCCGCCGCCCCGGCCAGGCCGAAGTCCGCCAGCTCCAGCGGCGTGCCGTTGATGGCGTTTTTGAAGTAGTCCACCAGGGCCAGAATCAGCCCCAGGGCCCCCACGGGCAGGGCGGCGATCCACAGCCGCCCCGTCAGCGTCCCCAGAATTCCCACGGGCACGGCCCAGAGCAGGGCGGTCATGGCCAAATGGCCGGGATACTCCCGGGCCCACTCCAGCACGCCGGGCAGGGTCCCGATGGAAATCCACTGCATGGCCCCGGTAACCGCCAGTCCCATGCAGAGGGCGGCGGCGGTGAAGAGGCACCACCGGAGCCAGGCGGGGCCGGCGGGGCCCCGGTTTTGTTTCATTGCAAACGGTTTTTTCATTCCTTTTAAAATCCAGGGGCCGCGGGGTTTCCCACGGCCCCGCGGGTTGAATCAGTACGCCAGCTTCTCGGTGAGATACGCCTTCAGCCCGCCGATGGGAATGCGGACCTGGGCCATGGAATCCCGCTCCCGGACGGTGACGCAGCTGTCCCCGGCCTTCTCCGCGTCGCCCACGGTGTCGAAATCCACGGTGACGCAGTAGGGGGTGCCGATTTCGTCCTCCCGGCGGTAGCGCTTGCCGATGGAGCCGGTCTCGTCAAAGTCCACCATCCAGTCCTTGCTAAGCTCCTGCTGGATTTCCCGGGCCTTGCCGCTGAGCTTCCTGCTCAGGGGCAGGACCGCGGCCTTGAACGGCGCGATGGCGGGATGGAAGCGCATGACGGTGCGGACGTCGTTCTTCTCCGCGTCCACCACTTCCTCGTCATAGGCCTCCACCAGCAGGGCCAGGGTCATCCGGTCCGCGCCGAGGGACGGCTCGATGACGTAGGGAACATAGTGCTCGTTCTTCTCCTGGTCGAAATAGGTGAGGTCCTGGCCGGAGTGCTTCTGGTGCTGGCTCAGGTCGTAATCGGTGCGGTCCGCCACGCCCCACAGCTCGCCCCAGCCGAAGGGGAAGAGGTACTCGAAGTCGGTGGTGGCCTTGGAGTAGAAGGCCAGCTCCTCGGGCTCGTGGTCCCGGAGGCGGAGGTTTTCCTCCTTCACGTTCAGGCCAATCAGCCAGTCGTGGCAGTAGGTCCGCCAGTACTGGAACCACTCCAGGTCCGTGTCGGGCTTGCAGAAGAATTCCAGCTCCATCTGCTCGAACTCCCGGATGCGGAAGATGAAGTTGCCCGGGGTGATTTCATTGCGGAAGCTCTTGCCCACCTGGCACACGCCGAAGGGGAGCTTCCGCCGGGTGGTCCGCTGAATGGCGGGGAAGTTGACGAAGATGCCCTGGGCGGTCTCGGGCCGGAGATAGACCTCGTTGGCGGAATCCTCGGTGACGCCCTGGTGGGTCTTGAACATCAGGTTGAACTTCCGGATGTCGGTGAAGTCGTGCCTGCCGCAGCCGGGGCAGGGGACTTCCTTTTCCCGGATGAAGGCCACCAGGTCCTCCTGGGTCATGGCCTCCACGTTCACGTCCAGGTTATTCTCCTGGACATAGCCCTCCACCAGCTTGTCGGCCCGGTGCCGCATCTTGCAGGCCTTGCAGTCGATAAGGGGGTCGTTGAAGGTGGAGACGTGGCCGGAGGCCGCCCAGACCTGGGGATTCATGAGGATGGCGGCGTCGAGGCCGACGTTGTAGGGGTTCTCCTGGACGAATTTTTTCCACCAGGCCCGCTTGACGTTGTTTTTCAGCTCCACGCCCAGGGGGCCGTAGTCCCAGCTGTTGGCGAGGCCGCCGTAAATCTCGCTGCCGGGGAAGACGAAGCCCCGGCCCTTGCAGAGGGCGACGATTTTTTCCATGCTCTTTTGCCGGTTGTCCATATGCATTCTCTCCTTAAAAATAAAACACCCCGAGCCTTCGCTGGCTCAGGGCGAACTTTGACCAGTCCGCGGTCCCACCTGAATTCCCCCCTGCGGGGGCGCTCTGCCCGGTAACGGCGGGAGACCGGCGGGGCATTGCCTCCCCGCGGCGTGAGCCTTGTTTGAAAATTGGCAAAATGTCCAAGCGGCGAGAGATTTTTTTGCCGGGCAAGGCGGTTTGACGCAGGAATCCTGACGGATTTCAAGCCGAACCAACGCGGCACAGCGAAAAAAGATCCGCTGATTGGGTGTTTGGACCGTTTTCAAGCAAGGCCAAGGGGCGCCAAGCGCTTTCCCGTCCGGAAGGGCTCGCACCAAAACGCCCTCTCTCTTCGCCGGAACGGGGGAGGCTCCTCCCCTTCATGCCTTTGACACGCATGTCACTGTATCATGTTTTGGGCGGGTTGTCAAGGGGAAAGGCCCGTTTACCCTGGCCAAAGCATTTGAAATTTTCAAAACAGGGGAAATTTCCGAATATGGCGAATAATAGGGTGGAAAAAGTTTGGTGATGAAACTGTATGGAGTTGGCTGGCAGAAAGAGCAATCTTTTGAGGTTCTGAGAATTCTCAAAACACCAGGCCTTTCAGAACTAGGCCTTGTTTGAAAAATGGCAAAACGCCCAAAACGGCGGATCTTTTTCCGCCACTCTGCGTTAAATTTTCTTGCCGGGCGTCAGCCCGCCCGCGAAAATTTGCCTTGATTGGCGAAAAAATCTCTCACCGTTGGGCATTCCGCCAATTTTCAAACAAGGCCTATCCGGAGTCAATTTTTGGGAATTTCAAATGCCGCAGCCCTGCGAAAAGCCGCTTCTTCCATATCCGCACCACCTCCCCCCATTGGAATCTGCACAGAGGTAATAACGGTGGACCAGCCGCCTATTATATGCGACAGCGTCCATCCGTTTTATCATATCAGGGACGCTGTTTTTGTCAATTTGCGAAATTTATAGAGCCCGATCTGTCAAACCATTCCTCCCGTCCCCCGTAAAAAAAATCAGCCGTGAACCCAACAACGTGGTTCACGGCTGAAAGCGAAGAAATTCCCCGTCCGGCGCAGTTTTCGCCGCAAGGCGGAAACGGAGCGGTAAGGAGAATTTCTGAGCTGGAGCGGGCAACGAGGCTCGAACTCGCTACCTCCACCTTGGCAAGGTGGCGCTCTACCAGATGAGCTATGCCCGCATGGGGTACACCGCACCCGTAAGACGGCAAACCGTCAACGGCTGCGCAGTGCCCGCAAGAACAAGGAGTATTTTAGCAAAGATTTTTCTCCTTGTCAAGCTCTTCGCTGAAAAAACTTTCCCTAATTTTTTCCCCCGTCCTCCGCCGGGGCGGCAGGCGGCGGCTCCGCTCCCGTTTCTTCCGGCGCTTCTTCCGGATTTGCCGCCGCCTCACCGGAGTGCGGTTCGCCCTGGGCGGGTTTTTCGGGGCTCTCCTCCGGGCCGTCCTTGGCCGCCGCTTCCCCGCCTTCGTCCGCTGTCTCCCCGGCGTTTTCTCCGCCAATCGCTTCCCCGGCCCCGCCGAACGCCTCGCCCTCTTCTCCGGGCAGCCCGTCCTCCTCCGGCGGGTCCAGAAGGAACTCCACCAAGCCGGGCTTTTCTTCGGCGGGGTAGTAATTCACCACCCAGGGGACGGTCTCCGTCAGCTCCCGCTCCTCCCGGAGCTGTGCCATGGCCTCCTCCACCCGGGTCCGGCCGTTCTCCCCCCAATAGCCCATGCGGACCGCCAGCTCGGTTTTCCCCTCGTCCAGGGCCGCCGCCAGGAGGCTGTACAGCGCCTCCGGGCTGGTGGCGTTCACCACCGTCTGGAGCTGCTCCAGCGTCCGGCGGTAGCCGATGCGCACCGCTACCTCGTAATAGCCCCGCTGGGCGTAGCTGGAGGTGGTGATGAACTCCACCGCGTAGGCCCCCATGGGGGTCTCCTGCTGGACCTCCGCCGCCGCCGCCTCCAGGACGTCCGCCACGGCCAGCTCGCTTTTGAAGTCATACAGCCGCAGCGTCGCCGTCTCCCGGTGCTGCCCCACCAGCAGCAGCAGGTCGTTCACCACGTCCTGGTGGTTCTCCGCCCGGAGGGTCCCGGCGGCCTCACTCTCCCAGAACTTGCTGCTGTGGGGCTCGGCGGTGGAGTAGGTCCGCTCCAGCAGGGGCGAGCACCCCGTCAGCAGGCACAGCGCCAGCACCAGCGCGGCCAGTCCGCTCAATTTCCGGCTCATGGCGGGCCTCCTCCCTTTTCCATAGTGGCGGCATTCCGGCAGAACAGAGCTCTCTCTCTGCGGGGCCCGGGCCCCTGCTCAGGCCATTTCTCCAGGGCTCAATGAATCCGCCGGCAGAACGGCTGACGGCAGCGATGAAGCCCCCGGCTTACAGCCCCAGGTCCTCGTCCACCAGCAGCACCTCCGCCGCCATGCCCATCATGGGGCCCCAGAGGACCGCCAGCCCCCGGCAGATGCGCTCGGGGCTTTTGCAGTCATAGCAGCGGTCGCACTTTACGGCGCAGGGGGTCTTCTTCCCCAGCTGCTTTGCCCGCTGGGGGGCGGCGACGTTCCGGGCCCGCCAGACGGCCTCGTCACAGGTGGGGGCCAGCTTGTTCCGGCCGATGACGAAGAAGACCTTCTCATGGCCGAACAGCGTGGCGGCCACCCGGTTCCCCGCGCCGTCGATGTTCACCAGCTCCCCCGTCTCCGCCAGGGCGTTGACGGAGGTCAGGTACACGTCCGCAGACTGCGCCGCCCGCCGGGCGGCGGCGGGGTCCTCCCATTTCCAGTGCCAGACCGTCTCGTTATGGCTCCCCAGGCGCTCATAGAGCCCCAGGGCGTCCAGGGTGGCGGAGCCGCCGAAGCCCACGGACTTCCCGTCCAGGTTGGCGTCCAGGTAGTCCGCCGCCTCCTTTCCGGTGGAGAATACCCGGACCGTATAGCCCCGGGCCTCCAGGCTTTGTTTCACGGTGTCGAAATTCACTGCGGAAGCCTCCTTTGATGGTTTTTACAGCTCCTCCCGCCGGTAGGCGGAAAAGCCATTCCCCAGCACGTCCCTGGCGTCGCAGACGATCAGGAACGCCTCCGGGTCCAGCTCGTAGACCCGGCGCTTCAGGTCCACGATCTCCTTCTGCTTGAAGGCGATCATCAGCACCTGCTTCTCCGCCCCCGTGTAGGCCCCCTTGGCCTGGAGGAGGGTCACGCCCCGGCTCTGGAGCAGCGTGCCGGAAAGCTCCCGCCAATGGTCGGAGATGATATAGGCCACCCGGGAGTCCACCGTTCCGTACAGCACGGTATCCATGGCCTTGGAGCAGGTGTAGAGCTTGATGAAGCCGTACAGCATGGCGCTCAGCTGGCCGAAGGTCAGGGCCACCAGCAGCATGACGGCGGTGTCCGGGACCACCACCAGCTTCCCGATGGGAAGCCAGGGCCATTTCAGCTTCAGGAGCTTCGCCACAATGTCGGTCCCCCCGGTGGTGGCCCCCTGGGCAAACACCAGCCCCAGGCCCACGCCCATGACCCCGCCGCCAAAGAGGGCCGCCAGAATCGGGTCCATGGGCTGGAAGTCGAAGAGGAGGTTGAGCCCGTCGATGGCGGCGCTGCTCACCACCATGGCGTACAGGCTGCTGACCAGCAGATGGCCCCCGATCTTCTTCCAGCCGATGAGGAACAGCGGCACGTTCATCAGCGCCGAGGCCGCCCCCACAGTGAGGGCGGGAAACCAATGGTGTAAAATCTGGGCCAGGCCGGTGACGCCGCCCATGGCGAACTGGTTGGGCGCGACGAACCAGTCGAAGGACAGGGCGTAAATCACGGAGCCCAGGGTGATGACGGCATAGCTCTTCAGGTATTGTTTCACGCTTGCCTCCTTGCGGTCTTGTCAGGTTTGCGGGTCTCCGTCCAGCAGGCCCAGCTGGACCTCCTCCGTGTCCTCCTGCCGCAGCAGGGCCCCCGCGGCGGGGACCGCCCGGACCCGGTAGCGGCTCTGGTTCGTGACAGCCGTCTCCGCCAGGGGGCGGACGGTATCCAAGTGGTATTTGGGCTTCAGGGTCATCACCGCCACGCCCTGGGTGGAGCGGGTGGTCTTGGGGGCCAGCAGGGCCGTGTGGAAGATGAGGCACCGGGGCTCCGTGGAGTAAACCGCCAGCTCCGTCTCCGCGTCCACCCGGAGGATGGCCCTGAGGGGCGATTTGCCGGAGTAGGCCCCGGTAAGCTTCCGGCGGTTGGAGGACGTTTGATATGCCTTGATCTCCACCCTTGCCGCCTTGCCGTTTTCGAAGAAGAACAGCAGCCCGCCGGAGTAGTCCCCGGGGAGGACCATGAAGATCACGCTCTCCCCGGCGTCCATGCCCAGCTTCGCCGGGAGATAGTCCCCCAGGACGCTGGCCTTGGAGTCGTCGAACTCGCTGAGGCGGGTCTTGTAGACCTGGCACTTGTCCGTGAAGAACATGACTTCCGCCCGGCTGGTGGTCTCGAAGGCCTGCCGGAGGCCGTCGCCCTCCTTGTACTTCTGGGCCCCGCTCATGCGGAGGCTCTGGGGGGTGATTTTCTTAAAGTACCCCTCCTTGGAGAGGAAGGCGTGGACCGGGTATTCCTCCGGGCCCTCGTCCTCCTCCGGGGCGGGGAGCTCGTGGGCGTAAATGATGGCGGTCCGGCGGGGCTCGCCGTACTTCTTCGCCGCCTCCTTCAATTCCTCCAGAATGATTTTCTTCACCCGGCGGGGGTCCTGGAGGATGTCCTCCAGGTCGTCGATTTCATCCTGGAGGGCCTCGGTCTCTTTGACCCGCTTTAAGATATACTCTTTATTGATGTTGCGGAGCCGGATCTCCGCCACGTACTCCGCCTGAATCTGGTCGATGCCGAAGCCGATCATCAGGTTGGGGATGACCTCGGACTCCTCCTCCGTCTCCCGGATGATGCGGATGGCCTTGTCGATGTCCAGCAGAATGCGCTTGAGGCCCTTGAGGAGGTGGAGCTTTTCCTTCCGCTTCCCCAGGACGAAGAACACCCGCCGCCGGACGGACTCGGTGCGCCAGGCGGTCCACTCCTCCAGAATTTTCCGGACCCCCAGGACCTTGGGCATTCCGGCAATGAGAACGTTGAAGTTGCAGGAAAACGCGTCCTCCAGGGGGGTCTGCCTGAAGAGGCGGGCCATGAGCTTGTCCGGGTCCGCCCCCCGCTTGAGGTCGATGGTGAGCTTGAGGCCGGAGAGGTCCGTCTCGTCCCGCATGTCGGCGATTTCCTTGGCCTTGCCGGCCTTGATCAGCTCCGCCACCTTGTCAAGGATGGCCTCGGTGGAGGTGGAGTAGGGAATCTCCGTGATCTCGATGAGGTTCTCTTCCTTGACGTAGCGCCACTTGGCCCGGACCTTCACGCCGCCCCGGCCGGTGTCGTAGATGTCCCGGAGGGCGTCCCGGTCGCAGATCAGCTCCCCGCCGGTGGGGAAGTCCGGGGCCAGCAGGGTCTCCAGCAGGTCGCAGTTGGGGTTTTTCAAATAGGCCGCCGCCGTGTCGCAGACCTCCTTCAGGTTGAAGCCGCAGAACTGGGAGGCCATGCCCACGGCGATGCCCATGTTGGCGGAGACCAGGATATTCGGGAAGGTGGTGGGCAGGAGGGCGGGCTCCTTCATGGTGTTGTCATAGTTGTCCACGAAGTCCACGGTGTCGCTGTCAATGTCCCGGAACAGCTCCTGGCAGATGGGGGTGAGCTTGGCCTCCGTGTACCGGGGGGCGGCGCAGGACATGTCCCGGGAGAAGTGCTTGCCGAAGTTGCCCTTGGAGTCCACGAAGGGGGTCAGCAGCGCCCCGTAGCCCCGGGAGAGGCGGACCATGGTGTCGTAAATGGCCGCGTCGCCGTGGGGGTTCAGGCGCATGGTCTGGCCCACGATGTTGGCGGACTTGGTGCGCGCTCCCGTGAGGAGGCCCATTTTGTACATGGTATAGAGGAGCTTCCGGTGGGAGGGCTTGAAGCCGTCGATCTCCGGGATGGCCCGGGAGACGATGACGCTCATGGCGTAGGGCATGTAGTTGGTTTCCAGGGTGTCGGTGATGGGCTGCTCGACGACAGCGGCGTGGAGGCCCAGGACGTTGGGGCTGCCGGCCTTGGGCTTGCCGGCGTCGGGTGTTTTCTTCTTTGGCATGATGGTTTATTCCTTACCTGAAACCCACATCAGCGGGTTGTTTTGAATGTATTGTCTGGCTCCTTGCAGTTCTTCCTGACTGCGGATAATATGGTCATAATACCGCCCCTGCCAGAGTGGATAACCCACTCTTTTGCTGGACAGGCCTTTTAATGCTCTGATTACTTGGGGAAGGGAAGCTCTCTTTGTGGGGCCTGACCCCCTGGTCAGGCCATTTCTGCCCGGGACCTCCATTCTTTCCTGAGAAGCGCCCCAAATCCAAATCAATAGGTGTACATGGTCCGGCATGATGGCATAACAATCTACACCGGCATTGCAGTATACCGCCGGAATCCGCTCAATCAATGTTTGCAGCACCTCGCCGGCCTGGGTCAGTACACAGGAGAACTCCTGTTGAAGGCTGGGCGCTTGCCGGGGGAATGGCCTGACCAGGGGGTCAGGCCCCACAAGGGAAGCCTCTGCTTCTCTTGCAGCCTCCAAATTGCAAAGTATAGGTTCTCCCCGGGCCTTTGTGTTGAAGGTCACAAAATAGCATCCGGGGCTGGAGTAATCATATCCTTTCAGCCGCTCAGGCCGGTGGACTTTCTTCTCCCTGTCCAGCATCATCAGGAAATGTCTGCCATTTCAAGATACTTGTACCCGTTCTCCGCGATATGGTCCTTCCGCCCCTGGAGATTGTCCCCCAGGAGAAGGTCGAACACCGCCGCCGTCCGCTCCACGTCCTCCGGCATCACCCGGATTAATCTCCGGGTCTCCGGGTTCATGGTGGTCAGCCACATCATGTCCGGGTCGTTTTCGCCCAGGCCCTTGGAGCGGTCGATCTTGTACTTCTTTCCCTCCAGGTCCTTTACAATGTCGTTCTTCTCCTTGTCGGAGTAGGCAAACCAGGTCTTCTCCCCGCAGTTGATCTCAAAGAGGGGGGTCTCCGCGATATACACATACCCCTCCCGAATCAGCGTGGGGGTCAGGCGGTAGAGCATGGTCAGCACCAGGGTCCGGATCTGGAAGCCGTCCACGTCGCCGTCGGTGCAGATGACCACCTTGTTCCAGCGGAGGTTCCCCAGGTCGAAGGAGGACACGTCCTTGACGTGCTTGTTCTGCACCTCCACGCCGCAGCCCAGGACCTTGATGAGGTCCGTGATGATCTCGCTCTTGAAAATCCGGGCGTAGTCCGCCTTCAGGCAGTTGAGAATCTTCCCCCGGATGGGCATGATGCCCTGGTACTCCGAATCCCGGGCCAGCTTCACGCTGCCAAGGGCGCTGTCGCCCTCCACAATGTAGATTTCCCGCCTGGCGGCGTCCTTCGTCCGGCAGTCCACGAACTTCTGCACCCGGTTGGCGATGTCCACGTTTCCGCTGAGCTTCTTCTTGATGCTCAGCCGGGCCTCCTCCGCCTTCTCCCGGCTCCGCTTGTTCAGCAGGACCTGCTCCGCGATCTTCTCCGCGTCGAAGTGGTTCTCTATAAAATAGATCTCCAGGTTGGACCGGAGGAACTCCGCCATGGCCTCCTGGACGAATTTATTGGTAATGGCCTTTTTCGTCTGGTTCTCATAGCTGGTCTGGGTGGAGAAGTTGCTGGTGACCAGAATCAGGCAGTCCTCCACGTCCGCCCAGGTGACCTTGCTCTCATTCTTCTGATACTTTCCCTGATCCCGGAGATACTTGTCAATGGCGGAGACGAAGGCGGAGCGGCTGGCCTTCTCGGGGCTGCCGCCGTGCTCCAGCCAGCTGGAGTTGTGGTAGTGCTCCACCACGTTCACCCGGTTGGAAAAGCAGAAGGCCGCCGAGAGCTTCACCTTATACTCCGGCTTGTCCTCCCGGTCCCGGCCCCTCTTCTCCGCCTGCCAGAAGGCGGGCAGGGTCAGGCTGGTCTCCCCCGCCAGCTCCGCCACATAGTCGGCGATGCCGTTTTCATAGGCGAACTCCGTCTCCTCGAAGGTCCCCGGCTCCGTCTCGTTGCGGAAGTGGAAGGTAATCCCGGCGTTTACCACCGCCTGGCGCTTCATCACGCCGGAGAAGTACTCCGCCGGAATGGCGGTATCCGTGAACACGTCCAGGTCGGGAAGCCACCGGGTCCGGGTGCCGGTCTTCTTCGCCTGGGACTTGGGCAGGGGCGTTTTCTGGAGCTCCCCCACGATCTCCCCCCGCTCGAAGCGGAGGCGGTACTCGAAGCCGTCCCGCCAGACGGTCACGTCCATATAGCGGGAGGCGTACTGGGTGGCGCAGGAGCCCAGGCCGTTGAGCCCCAGGGAGAACTCGTAGTTGTCCCCGGACACGTTATCATATTTGCCGCCGGCGTACAGCTCGCAGAACACCAGCTCCCAGTTCCACCGCTGCTCCTTCTCGTTCCAGTCCACCGGGCAGCCCCGGCCCGCGTCCTCCACCTCCACGCTGCGGTCCAAAAAGCGGGTGACGGTGATGGACTTGCCGTGGCCCTCCCGGGCCTCGTCGATGGAGTTGGAGAGGATCTCGAACACCGCGTGCTCGCAGCCGTCCAGGCCGTCGGAGCCGAAAATAACCCCGGGACGCTTGCGCACCCGGTCCGCGCCCTTCAGGGCGGAAATGCTGTCGTTGCCGTAATCCTGTTTCTTCGCCATAGTTCCTCCAAAACCGGCGGCGTCCGCCGGGAACGTGTTTTTTTCGCCTCCGGGCACAGGATATAGGGGGAAAAGCCCCGGTTTTGCCCAGGATTTTGAAACGGCTTGATTATATCACAAGAAGTTCCCGGGTTCAAGCCCCTCCCGGCAAAGGGGCCTTTTCCCGCCCTTTCCCGGCCTGGCCCGCCGTTTTTCTGAAAAATGTTACTTTTGTTACTTTTTCATAACGGCTCCGTCACCCTCCCAAAGCCCTTCCGGGAAGGGAGTTTTTCACATTTTCCACAGAGTTTTCCACGCCGTTATGTCAACCGTGGATTTCTCAAAAAAATTCCCATTCCCTCCGCGGCGAAATTTCCGGGGGAATTTTCCTTTTTTAGTTGACAATCCGGCGGAAATTCTGTATGATAACGGTAGACGTGATATTAAAAACCATATTATGGGGTGTGACGTATGATTTGCAAAATTGTGAGCGACAGCAGCTGCGACCTGCGCATGAGCGAGTTCGGCGGCGGGGAGATCTTATTTGAGACGGTGCCCCTGCGGCTCCAGGTGGGGGAACGGGAATTCATTGACAACGACAGCCTGGAGGTCCCCCAGCTTCTGGGGGCCATGGCCCAGGAGAAGGCCGCCGCCTCCACCGCCTGCCCCTCTCCCGCCGCCTTTGCCAAGGCCTTTGAGGACGGGGACCGGGTGGTGTGCTTCACCATCTCCGCCAACCTCTCCGGGACTTACAACGCCGCCGTTCTGGGCCGGGACATGGCGCTGGAGGAGCACCCGGAGAAGGAGATCTGCGTCATCGACTCCAAGGCCACGGCGGGGGCCATGATCCTGCTTGTCCGCCGGGCGAAAACGCTGCTGGAGGCGGGCGGGGACTTTGAGGACGTCTGCGCCCAGCTGCGGCTGTACCAGGCGGCGCTGCGGACCTGCTTCACCCTGGAGAACTTCGACAACCTCATTAAAAACGGCCGGATGCGCCCGCTGGTGGGGACGCTGCTCCACTCCCTGGGCATCCACGTCATCGCCGACGCCACGCCCCAGGGCACCATTCACGTGGCGGGCAAGGCCCGGGGAGAGGCCAGGACCTATCAGGCCATCACGGCGCTGATGCGGGACAGCAAGGACTGCACCGGGGCGGAGGTGGCCGTCTGCCACTGCGAGAACCTGCCGGGGGCCATGAAGCTGAAGGAGCAGATTTTAAAGGACCTGCCGGTGAAGAGCGTGGAGCTGTTCCCCTGCCGGGGGCTCACCAGCTTCTACGCCATGGAGAAGGGGCTGATTATCGGGTACTGAGCCCTTTCCGCTTATAATGCAGAAGAAGCGCGCCGCCGGAAGGGGCGCGCTTCCTTTGTAAATTTTTTCGATTCTTCCGAATTTCCTGTGGCGAAGCCCCGCCGGGTGTGCTATACTGTACGCTGTAAAATTACACAGTCCGCTCCCGGAGTCCCTTCTCCGGGGTTGAAGGAGGTTTTTTTATGGCAAACCGCGTGGTCGTTACCATCTGCGGAGAGGACTACACCTTCGTGGCGGAGGAGTCTCCCTCCTACATGCAAAAGGTGGGCGCCTATGTGGGCGACAAGATGGACGAGGTGCTGAACAGCACCCGGGTGGGCAAGACCGACGCCGCCGTCCTCACCGCCGCCAACATCGCCGACGAGCTCTTCAAGGCCCAGGCCGCCGCCGAGCAGCTCCGCCGGCAGATCAAGGGCTACCTGGACGAGGCCGGGAAGGCCCAGAGCCAGGTCAGCGAGCTGAAGCGGGAGGTGGTCCGGCTCCAGCAGCGGCTGGACAGCCGGGGCTCCAAGTGAGGTCCCGCCGCCCGGGAGTCCCGGAGCTGCTGGCCCCCGCCGGGTCCCCGGAGGCCCTGCGGGCCGCCGTGGAGCACGGCGCGGACGCCGTGTATCTGGGCTGGGGAGGCTTCAACGCCCGCCGGGGGGCCCAGAACTTCTCGGAGGAGGAGTTTGCCCAGGCCGTGGCCTGGTGTCACGTCCGGGGCGCGCGGGTCTTCCTCACGTTAAACATTCTCCTGTCGGACCGGGAGCTGCCCGAGGCCCTGGAAACCGCCCGCGCCGCCTCCCGGCTGGGGGTGGACGCGGTGCTGGTTCAGGACTGGGGCCTCTTTGACCTGCTCCGGCATACCCTGCCGGACCTGCCCCTTCACGCCAGCACCCAGATGAGCATTTTCACCTCCGGCGGCGCCTGTGAGATCGCCGCCGGGGGCTGTGAGCGGGTGGTTCTCGCCCGGGAGTGCTCCAGGGAGGAGACGGCGGCGGTCTGCCGGAACTGCCCTGCGGAGGTGGAGTCCTTTGTCCACGGGGCGCTGTGCGTGTGCTATTCCGGGCAGTGCGCCATGAGCGCGCTGATCGGCGGGCGCTCCGGGAACCGGGGGCGCTGCGCCCAGCCCTGCCGCCTGCCCTATGGGGTCAACGAGGCGGCGAAGGACCGCCGGCCCCTGAGCCTGAAGGACGCCTGCATGGCGGACCACCTGGGAGAGATGGCGGAGATGGGCGTCTCCTGCCTGAAAATCGAGGGGCGGATGCGCCGCGCCGGTTATGTGGCCGCCGTTACGGAGATCTACGCCCGGCTTCTGGAGGAGGGGCGCGGGCCCTCGCCCCGGGAGCGGGAGGCCCTGGAGCGGGCCTTTTCCCGCTCCGGCTTCACCGACGCTTACTGGCGGGGCGGGACCGGCCCGTCGATGCTGGGCTTCCGCCCGGAGAACGCCGCCCCCGCCGAAGAACCCGCCCGTTCGGAGGCGGACCGCCGGATTCCCGTGGAGTTCACCTGCGTGGTGAGGGCTGGGGTCCCCTGCTCCTTGGCGGCGGACGACGGCCTTGGAAACCGCGTCACCGTCACCGGCCCCGTGCCGGAGCCCGCGGGGCGCAAGCCGCTGGCAAAAGAGGACCTGACGGCCCGTCTGGAGAAAACCGGCGGGACGCCCTACCGCGCCGTTATCGACCCGGAGGAGGGCGTTTTGGTGGAGCCGGGCCTGTACCTTTCCGCCGCCGCCATCAACACGCTGCGGCGGGACGCGCTGGAAACGCTGAGTGCCGCCCGGACCGCCGTTCCCCTTCGCCGGGAATGCTTTCCGCCTCCGCCGCTGCCGGAAGCAGCGGATTTTGTGGACGCGCCCCAGTTCACCGTCTCCGTCGTAAACGCCGCCCAATTGACAGGCGGGCTGCTGGGCTTCCGGCCCGCCCGGGTGTACGTGCCCCTGGAGCTGCTGGCGGACGTTCCCTCCCTGCCGGAGGCGGACACGGAATACTGCGCGATTCTCCCCCGCGTCTGGCGGGACGAGGACGAGGGCCGGCTCCGCCGCTGGATGGACAAGGCCCGGACCTTGGGGGCCACGGGACTGCTGCTGGGCAATCTGGGGCACTTCCCCCTGGCCCGGGACGGCGGGTGGAGGCTCTACGGGGACTACGGGCTGAATGTCTTCAACAGCCGTTCCCTGGCCTTCCTTCGGGAGAAGGGGCTGGAGTCCGCCTGCCTCTCCTTCGAGCTGCGCTTTTCCCAGATGCGGGACATGCGGAAGGTCCTTCCCGCCGAGGCCGTCGTCTATGGGCGGCTGCCCCTGATGATTACGGAAAACTGCCTGATTCAAAACACCACGGGCTGCCGCTGTGACCGGCCCAACTTTTTAAACGACCGCACCGGCGCGGCCTTCCCCCTCCTCCCCGCCTTCGGGCACCGGACGGAGGTGCAGAACAGCCGACCCCTCTATCTGGCGGACCGGCCGGACTGGCGGCGGCTGGGCCTCCGCTACGCCCGCCTCCGTTTTACTACGGAGGCGCCGGAGGAATGCGTCCGGGTCTGCCGGGACTATCTGGAGCACGCCGCCCCTGCCGGGGAATTTACCCGGGGGCTTTATCAGCGGGGTGTGGAGTGACTGCAAACCGTAGTTCTTCGGCATATTTATACAGAATTTTATTGTACGGGAGCCTGTCATGAGAGAGACAAAAGAGTTAAAAGTGAAATACTTTGCAGAGGACCTGGAAGAGCTCCGCTGCGTTCCCGGGTCCGACTGGGTGGACCTGCGGGCGGCGGAAGACATTGCTTTGAAGGCCGGGGAGTTCCGCCTGATTCCGCTTGGCATCGCCGTGGCCCTGCCGGAGGGGTACGAGGCCCATGTGGTCCCCCGGAGCTCCACCTTTAAAAACTACGGGCTTTTGCAGGCCAACTCCATGGGGGTGGTGGACGGCTCCTACCGGGGCGACGGGGACCAGTGGCGCTGGCCCGCCTACGCCACCCGGGATGTGGAGATCCCGAAAAACACCCGGCTCTGCCAGTTCCGCATCGTGGAGAACCAGCCTCCCCTGGCCTTCACCCGGGTGGAACGGCTGGAGAGCCCCGACCGGGGCGGCTTCGGCTCCACCGGGAAGTGATACTTTTCTTGTAAGATTTGGGAGCTCTTGGCGGCTTTGCCGCCTAGAGACCCCGTATGCCCAGAGGGTAAACGTATCCAAAAGAACTTTAGCGCGCTCCGGCGGTCTGCTGTTTTACCAGGCCGGAGCGGCGGCAGCGAAATCTGGCATTTGAGGTATGGTTTATGGCACAAATTGTATTGGCCTCCGGGTCTCCCCGGAGGCGGGAGCTTCTGGAACGCATCGGCGTGACGGATTTTGTGGTCCGGGTGCCGGAGGTGGAGGAATCCTTCCCCGAGGGGCTGACGCCGCCGGAGGTGGTGGCCTATATCTCCCGGGAGAAGGCGGAGGCCGCGGCCAGGCTCTGCGGGCCCGAGGACATCGTGATCACCGCCGACACCATGGTCTTTCTGGACCAGGCCCGGCTGGGCAAGCCCCGGGACGAGGCCCACGCCCTGGAAATGCTCACCGCCCTCCAGGGGCGGAAGCACACCGTCTGCACCGGCGTCTCCGTCTGCCGGGGGGCAAAGCGCCTCACGGAGAGCGAATCCACCGGCGTCTTCTTCCGTCCCGCCACGGAGGCGCAGCTCCGCCGCTACATCGCCACCGGCGAGCCCATGGACAAGGCCGGGGCCTACGGCGTCCAGGGCCGGGGCGCCCTGCTGGTGGAGCGGCTGGAGGGGGACTTCTTCAACGTCATGGGCCTGCCGGTGCTCCGGCTGGCCCGGATGCTGGAGGCCTTCGGCGTCTCCCTGCTGTGACGGCCTCCCGTGTTATCTTTGACCTTATATAGGTGATTGGTTTGAAAAATTTCCTGAAACAGCACGGGCTCTGGGTCCTTTTCGCCGCCGCCGTCCTGTCGGTGGCCATGGCGGTGATGTCGGTGCTCAGCGCCAACTCCTCCCCCCTGACGAACCTGACGGGGATCCTCGCCTCGCCCTTCCGGGCGGGCTATACGGCCATCGCCAACTGGTTCAACGACCTGCAAAATTATTATAAGGACACCACGGACCTTCAGGCGGAAAACGCCGCCCTCCGCCAGCAGATTGCCCAGATGGAGGAGACCATCCGGCAGGCCAAGGCGGACGTGGAGGAAAACGCCAAGCTCCGGGAGCTGATGAACCTGACGAAGCAGCGCCGGGACCTCACGGACTTCGAGGCCGCCATGGTCACGGAGCACGCGGTGACCAACTGGACCTCCTCCCTGACGCTGAACAAGGGCGCCTCCCTGGGCATTGAGGTGGGGGACTGCGTGACCGACGAGTGCGGGAACCTGGTGGGGGTCATCGACCGGGCGGGGACCAACTGGTCCACGGTGCTGACCCTGGTGGACACGGACACCTCCCTGGGCGCCCAGGTATTCCGGACCAAGGATCTGGGCGTGGCCCAGGGCGACTTCTCCCTCATGCGGCAGAACCGCCTGCGGCTGGACTACCTCCCGGCGGACTGCGCCCTGCTGCCCGGAGACGTGGTGGTGACCTCCGGCCTGGGCGGCTACTACCCCTCGGGGCTGGTCATCGGCTCCGTGGAGGTGGTCCAGAAGGACGACTCCGGCGCGTCCTCCTACGCCATCCTGGCCCCGGAAGCGGACCTGGATTCCCTGACGGAGGTCTTCGTTATCAAATCCTTTGAGATTGTTACCTGACGCCGGAGGCTTTTTATGATTGCCAGAAACGAAACCATTTTCAAATGGTCCCTGTACGCCGCCGCCACGGCCCTCTGCCTGCTGGTGCAGACGGGGCTCTTGCAGCGGCTGGAGTTCTGGGGGGTCATTCCCTTTCTCTACCCCCTTTTGGCGGCCATTCCCGCCACCTTTCAGGGGCCCCTGGCGGGGACCATTTTCTCCCTGTGCGTGGGTCTGGTCTGCGACCTGCTCCTCCCGGGGCCCATTCCCTGCCTGTATACCCTGGTCTTCCCCCTGGCGGGCCTCTGCGCCGGGCTGCTGTCCCAGAGCTGGCTCCCCGCCGGCTTCCTCTGCTCCCTGGTCTCCGCCGCCGCCGCCTTTTTGCTCACGGACAGCTTCCGCTGCCTGATTCTCTGGATGCGGGGCCGCGCCGCCTGGGAGGCCGGGGCCCTGGTGATGGTCCGGGAGTTCTGCGTGGCGGCCCCCTTCATCATCCCCCTGACCCTGCTGTACCACGCCGTCTTCCGGCGAACGCAGCTGGACGACTGATTTTCAATAGAAAGGCGCCCTATGGACCGCAAGGAAATGCAAAATACCCGTCTCTATCTGCTGGCCGCCTTCCTGGTGCTGGCCCTGGCGGCTTACCTCTTCGTGCTCTACGACGTGCAGGTTATCCATCACGACGGCTACGCCGCCCAGGCCATCCGCTCCATCGTGCGGCCGGAGAAGGTGGAGGCCTCCCGGGGCATCATCACCGACCGCAACGGCAGGCCCCTGGTCAGCAACCGCTCCACCTATGATTTGACCTTCGACGCGGACCTCCTCCGCCCGGGGGAAGACAGCAACGAGGCCATTCTGCGCCTCGTCCAGCTCTGCCAGTCGGAGGGCGTCGCCTGGAGCGACAACCTGCCCATTTCCCGCCTGGCCCCCTACCGCTACACCGTGGACCAGCTGGACGGGCAGCAGCAAAAGCTCTTCCTCACCTATCTCAAGAGCCTGAAGCCCTGCGCGGACGCTTTGGGCGAATACCTGCTCCGCCATCCGGAGGCGGTCTCCACCCCGGAGCCGGAGCCCGAGGAGGGCTCCGCCCCCGCGGAGGAGCTCTCTGTCAAAAAGCGGGCCGAGGCTCTGCTGGAGCGTTTGATTCCCGCCGACCTGACGGAGGACCTGCTGATGGACTCCGGCGTCACCCCCGCCCAGCTGATGGGGGCCATGCGGGAGGAGCTGGGCATTCCCGAGAACTACACCATGACCCAGGCCCGGATGGTGCTGGGGGTCCAGTACGAGCTGTCCGTCCGCAAGCTGGACAACTATGCCGCCTATGTCCTGGCCCAGGACATCGACACCCCCTTCATCTCCCTCCTCAGCGACGGGAACTACGCCGGGGCCAAGGTGACCCTTTCCTCCGTCCGGGAGTACGAGACCACCTGCGCCGCCCACATCCTGGGCTACGTGAGCAAGATCACCATTGAGGACGACTACCCCTCCCTGAAAAAGAAGGGCTATGACTACGACGATCTCATCGGCAAGGAGGGCGCGGAGCTGGCCTTTGAGGAGTATTTGAAGGGCCAGGACGGCCTCCGGATGGTGTCCACTAACGACGAGGGCAAGATCACCGGGGAATACTATAAAACCCAGCCCGTCCCCGGCAACACCGTGGAGCTGACCATCGACCTGGACTTCCAGGCTCAGGTGGAGGGCTTCCTGGAGGAGACCGTCACCCGGCTGAACGCCGACGGCGACGAGGGCCGGGGCGCGGGGGCCGCAGTAATCCAGGTGGGCACCGGCGAGGTGCTGGCCCTGGCCTCCTATCCCACCTATGACCTCTCCACCTGGCGGAAGGATTTTGCTGTTCTTCGAGATGATCCCACCCGGCCCATGTTCAACCGGGCCTCCGTGGGCAGCTACCCTCCCGGCTCGACCTTAAAGCCCTTCACCGCCATGGCGGGCCTCCTCAGCGGGAACACCACCCTGACGGAAAAGATCAAGGACACCGGCCGCTGGGGGTATCCCCTTGACGAGGCAAACAGCTATTTCAACTGCTGGAAGCGCTCCGGCCATGGATACCTCAACGTCACCCAGGCCATCACCAACTCCTGCAACTACTTTTTCGGCGAGATCGGCTACCGCATGGGCATGGAGGAGTTCCGGAAATACCTCGCCATGTTCGGCCTGGGAGAAAAAACCGGCATTGAGATCCCCGAGACCGCCGGCACCCTGCCGGAGAACCCCCAGGGCCAGGACCAGGCCCCCTGGGCGGCCTTCGGCCAGTCCACCCAGCTCTACTCCCCCCTCCAGCTGGCCAACTATGTGGCCACGCTGGTCTCCGGCGGCAAGCACTGCCAGGCCCATCTGCTGAAAGCCGCCAAGGCTTACGACAACTCCTCCGTCGTGGCCACGGGAAACACGGAGCCTGTCAACACCATCGACATCAGCGGCGAGTACCTGAACGCCGTGAAGCAGGGCATGAAGGGTCTGGTGGAGGGCACCCTCTCCCCCTATTTCCGGAACTGCGTGGTTTCCGCCGGCGCGAAGACCGGCACCTCCCAGGTCCGGGCGGACACGAAGAACCACGGCGTGTTCGTCTGCTTCGCCCCCTACGACGACCCGGAAATCGCCGTGGCCATCGCCATCGAGCGGGCGGACGCCGGCGCGGCCCTGGCCTCTACCGCCGTCAACATCCTCAACGCCTATTTCACCCCCGGCGAGGACGATTCCTCCGTCACCGGGGAAAACCAGCTCTTGCCTTGAGCGTTTCACGTGAAACGTCCTTTGTGGGGCCTGGCCCTTGGATATCCGTTAGCGGCTTTGCCGCTTACGGATATCGCATCCCCCTTGCGGGGGCCAGGTTGGGCCATTCCTCCCTCAGCCCCAATGGCCCGGTCCGGGGACCGGGCCCCACAGAGGCCGGGTTTTCCCGGCCTTTTTCCCCTGAAAAGCGGCCAGTAAAAAAATGTCATTTGTTGGAACCCCTTATTTTAACAAACAAGGAGTTTTTCCCATGAACACACCTTCCGTCTTTGACTCCCGCGACGCTCAGTGCAAGAAACCCTACGGCGCCCTTCCCTGCGGGAAGGCGTGGTCCCTCACCTGCCGCCCTCTTTCCAGCGAGGGCTTTACCCACTGCTCCGTCATCATCCGCCGGGAGTTTGCCGGTCATGAGATGGAGGCGGAGATGCCCTTCTCCGGCTTTCAGGACGGCCGGGCCTTCTTCTCCCTCTCCCTCATCCCCTTTCAAACGCCGGAACTGGTCTGGTACTGGTTCCGCTTCTGGCGGGACGACGGCACCGGGTGCCTCCTGGACAAAACCGGCTACCGCAGCGAGGGGGAACCCATCCCCTGGCAGCTCACCGTTTATGAGGAGCGCCCCACCCCCGCCTGGTTTGGCGAGGGGGTGACCTATCAGATTTTTCCGGACCGCTATTGCCGTTTGGAGACGCCGGACCCCTCGGGCCTCATCGGGGACCGCTGGGTCCACCAGGACTGGGACGACGGCCCCGTCTGGTGGCCGGAGGAAGGGGAGATCAAGAACCGGGACTTTTTCGGCGGGTCCCTGGCGGGCGTGGCCGCCCATCTGGACGACCTGGCGGCCCTGGGGGTCTCCACCCTTTACTTCTGCCCTATTTTTGAGTCCGCCTCCAACCACCGCTACAACACGGCGGATTACACAAAGATCGACCCCATGCTGGGCGCCGGGGAGGACTTTCGGGACCTCTGCGCCAAGGCGAAAGAAAAAGGCATCCGCGTCCTGCTGGACGGCGTGTTCAACCACACCGGCTCCCAGAGCGTCTACTTCAATGCCGACGGCTTCTACCCCACCCTGGGCGCCGCCCAGAGCAAGGACAGCCCTTACTATGACTGGTTCCAGTTCAGCCAGTGGCCCGCGTCCTATGACGCCTGGTGGGGCATCAGCACCCTGCCCAACGTCCGGGAGGACTGCCCGGGCTATGTGGACTATATCATTACGGGAGAAAACTCCATTGTGAAGCGCTGGCTCCGGGCCGGGGCCTCCGGCTGGCGGCTGGACGTGGCGGACGAGCTCCCCGACGAGTTCATTGAGCAGCTTCGGTCCGCCGTGGAGGAGACGGACCCCGACGCCCTGGTCCTGGGGGAGGTCTGGGAGGACGCCAGCAATAAAATTTCCTATTCCCGCCGCCGCAAATACTTCCAGGGCCGGGAGCTCCACGGCGTGATGAACTACCCCTTCCGCACCGCCCTGCTGAACTACCTGCTGGACGGCCCGGCGGAGGATTTCAAGGAGGCCATGGAGACCATCCGGGAAAATTATCCTCCCGCCGCCTTTTACTCCGCCATGAACTTCCTGGGAACCCACGACACCCCCCGGGTCCTCACGGTGCTGGGCGGCGTTCCCCTTCCCGAGGGCCGGGACGCCCAAGCCGCCTTCCGCCTGACCCCCCGCCAGCGGGAAGCGGGACTGGAGCGGCTGCGCGTGGCGGCGGCGATCCTCTTCACCTTCCCCGGCTCTCCCATGGTCTACTACGGCGACGAAACCGGCATGGAGGGCGCGGCGGACCCCTTTAACCGCAAAACCTACCCCTGGGGAAACGAGGACCAGGAGCTGCTGGCCTGGTTCCGCTGGCTGGGGCAGCTGCGGAAGGGCCGGGGCTCCCTCCGCCGGGGCTCCCTCGCCTGGCTGGAGGCTCAGGGGCCCCTGCTGGCCTATCTGCGTGAAATTCCCGGGGAGGCCACCGCCACCCTGGTGAACGCCGGCCCGGAGGAGCGGACCGTCTCCCTGCCGGGCGGGGGCTTCCGGGACCTCCGCACCGGCGAGCCGGTTCCCGGTGAGGCGGCTGCCGTCCCCCCCTACAGCGTCCGGCTGCTGGGCCGGGGCTGAGAATGGGTTTTTACAAAATTGTTTCACGTGAAACGCTCCAAGGCCCGCTGTTTTCGGCGGGCCTTGCTGTTTCACGTGAAACTTTTCCGTTTTCCGGCCAAATTTCCTAAAAATTGTGGGCTTAGCCCTTGCAAGGCTGTCCCGGCCTTGTTATAATGAATTTTCGATAGAAAGTAGGTGCTTTTGTGTCAAAGATCATCGCTGTTGTGAATCAAAAGGGCGGCGTGGGGAAAACCACAACCTGCGTCAACCTGTCGGCCGCCCTGACGGAGGCGGGAAAGAAGGTCCTCCTCTGCGACTTCGACCCCCAGGCCAACGCCACCTCCGGCATGGGCGTGGACAAGACCGTCTCCAAGGGGGTCTATTCCGCCATTATTGAGGAGCTGCCCGCCGCCGGGGCGGTGTCCCATACCCGTTATGGGGACGTGCTGCCCTCCAACAAGGCCCTGGCCGGGGCGGGGGTGGAGCTCATCGGCATGGAGCGGCGGGAATTCCTGCTGAAGGACGCCCTGGAGCCTCTTCGGGAAGCCTATGACTTCATTCTCATCGACTGCCCTCCCTCCCTGGAGCTTCTGACGCTGAACGCCCTGTGCGCGGCGGATTCCATCCTGGTGCCGGTCCAGTGCGAATACTTTGCCCTGGAGGGGCTTTCCGATCTGATGAACACCGTCCGGCTGGTGCGGCGGTCCCTGAACCCGTCCCTGGAGCTGGAGGGGGTTTTACTGACCATGTTCGACGGGCGGACAAACCTCTCCCTGCAGGTGGCGGAGGAAGTGAAGCACTACTTCCCCGGCAAGGTCTATGCCTCCGTGATTCCCCGGAACATCCGCCTTTCCGAGGCCCCCAGCCACGGCAAGCCCATCAGCGCCTATGACCGGGCTTCCCGGGGGGCCGACGCCTACGCGGCCTTTGCCGCCGAATTTTTGAAATAAGACGTCTCTTTTGAAAGGAGTGCATTTCATGGCAAATAAAAAGCCCTCCGGCCTGGGCCGGGGGTTGGGCGCGCTGCTGGGGGACGACGTATTGAAACCCGAAGCCGCGGGGAACCTGTATTTACCCATTTCCCAGGTGGAGAGCTATTCCGCTCAGCCCCGGAAGCTGTTTGACGAGGACGCGCTGGCGGAGCTGGCGGATTCCATCCGGGAGCACGGGGTCATCCAGCCCCTGACCGTGCGGAAGCTGTCCTCCGGCTATTATCAGATCATCGCCGGAGAGCGCCGCTGGCGCGCCGCCCGGATGGCGGGCCTCACGGAAATTCCCGCCGTGGTCATCGAGGCCGACGACCAGAAGGCGGCGGAGCTGGCCCTGGTGGAAAACCTCCAGCGGGAGGACCTGAACCCTATGGAGGAAGCCGCCGGATACCAGTCCCTGATCCAAACCTACCACATGACCCAGGAGGAGGCCGCAAGGCGGGTGGGCAAGTCCCGCAGCGCCGTGGCCAACGCCATGCGGCTGCTGGGCCTCCAGCCCGGCGTGCGGAAGCTGGTGGAGGAAGGGACCCTCTCCGCCGGACATGCCCGGGCCCTGCTCCCCCTCTCCCCCGCCCTCCAGACGAAGGCGGCGGAAGCCGTGGTCCAAAGCCAGCTCTCCGTCCGGCAGACGGAGGCCCTGGCAAAGCGAATGCTGGCGGAGCCCAAGGAGGAGCCGGAGCTCCCGGAGCCGCCCAAGGAGGTGGACTACGCCGCCGAGGCCCAGCAGTCCCTGTCCTCCCGGCTGGGCCGGGGCGTGCGCATCGTCACCGGCCGGAAAAAGGGCCGGATTGAATTGGAGTATTACGGTCTGGACGACCTGAACGACCTGCTGGAGGCCCTGGCCCTCCTGAAAACCAACCGGAAAGGACCGGAGGCATGAAGCTGAAAAAACGAAACGAAGAGGGCCTCATGGAGCCGGGGGAGGATTTGACGCCCAAGGGAAAAAAGCCCGTGGTGGTCTATATCATGGTCCTGTTCATCGTCGCCTTCCTGCTGATGGCCTGGTCCTTTGCCTCCCACCAGCGAAGCAATACCGAGGCCATCGGACAGCTCCAGACCTCCGTCACCGCCATGCAGGGGATGCAGAACCGGATGATCAGCCTCCAGGACGAGCTGGAAGCAGCTCAAAGCAAAATCCAGGAGCTTGAACGGCAGGCCGAGCTGCGGGACAGCGAGATGAAAGCCTATGACCGGCAGTATACGGCCCTGTCCCGCCTCTATTTCCTGGAGCGGCTCTACCGCCAGGAGGACCTGGAGAGCTGCCGGAAGGTCATCGACCGCATGGAAGAGGACGACCTGGCGGTCTGCCTCAGCGAGAACCTCCCCCTCTCCGAGCAGGAGCTTGGCCTCACCGTTTCCCCCCGTGAACGCTATCGCCAGCTGAAGGAGGCCGTGGAAGCCCGGGAGGCGGAGGCCGGAGACCAAGAGACAGCGCAGTGAACTGGGGAAAGGCTCGCCGGAGGATCTTAGCCGTCCTCCTGGCGTTGACTTTATGGGCGGCGCGGTACGCCCGGCCAGGGCACGGAAACCGCCTGGTGCGCCAGCACAAAGCCCGGGGGCAGCCGGCGGCAGTCCGTTTTGGCAGAGCTGGGAGCCCCGCGGTTCCGCCGCCCCCCCGGGCAACCTGTTCCGGGAACTTTTCGAGCAGCACTGCCGTCCGTCCCTGGATTGGGCGCCTGTCCTCCAGCTCACAGACCGGGCGGGCCGATGTATGAAATAGGCGCGGGAAAGCCCTGTTATACCTCCCTTCATACAGGCCGTTATCTTCCCATGTCCCTTCCCGGCAGCGAGGAAGCCGCCCAATCCCTGGCGGAGCGGCTTCGATTCTTGCTGGAGGAATCGGAAAGCGCGGGCACATAGGGCCCCGGGTTCAAGGAGACAGAAAGGAGTTCTGACCATGAGCTGGATCCGCTCCCACTGGAAGCCCCTGGCCCTGATCGCCGCCCTGCTTCTGGCTGCGGCATGGTATTCCCGGCCTGTGGACATCTACACACTGGCCCCTAAAATGAAGGAGCCGGACAGCATAGACATTTCCCTGCGGGAGCTGGGGGAACAAGGCAGAGACTACCCCATTCAATGGTTCTCCCCGGAGGACCCGGAGTGGGACGCGGCCCTGGAAGCGATAGAAGCCCTTCGGTTCCGCCGCCCGCCCTGGAATATTCTGCTCCAGCTTATACCGGAGCGCACCATCACTGGCCGCGTCACCCATGACGGGGACCTGCACATTCTGTTCTCTCTGTACAAACCGGGCGAAGGCCATGTCCAGGTGCAATTTTTCATTGACGAGTGGATGTACCACTCCCCTTATTCCAGCCGGAATCTCACCCTCTGGGCGGCGGATTCCAGGGAAACCGGAGAGGCTTTGGCGGAGGTATTCCAGCCATTGCTGGCGTCCGGTTAAGAGAAGGGCAGGCCCGGGGGAACGGGCCGCCGGGGGCGGCGGCCCCCGCGGGGTATTCTATCGGCAGAAAGGCAATTTCTGAGGGAATGGCCTGACCAGGGGGTCAGGCCCCGCAAGGAACCGTTCTATTGATAGAAGATCTGGCCTGGAAAAGGCAAACAGCTGCCCCCTGCCGCCAGGGCAGCGGCAGCGGAAAGAGGAGAAAGTCCATTCAATAACCTCCAAACCCCCGCTCAAACTACGCCGCGGGCAAAAGACTTGCGTACCCGGAAGAAGCGCCTCCTGCGCGTCCCCCGTCCCTCGTCCCCCCCGCAGGGACGATACTTCCTTTTCTCTTTTGGACCGTGCACGGCCCGTTTTCTCTTTTTCTTCTGGAAGGAAAAGAGAAAATGGGGGGTGCAATGAACCAGCCATCGCCGGTATCCAATCCCCCCCCGCCCGCAAGGGCGAGAATAAGCCCCCCTCCGTTTCACGTGAAACACTCCAAACGAGTTTAATTTAAACGAAAGAAGGAAATCATCATGCTTGATATCCGCTTTATCCGGGAGAACCCCGAGGCTGTCAAGGAGAACATCAAAAAGAAATTCCAGGACGGAAAGCTCCCTCTGGTGGACGAGGTCATCGACCTGGACGCCAAGCGCCGGGCCGCCATCGCCGAGGCGGACCAGCTCCGCTCCAACCGCAATACCCTCTCCAAGCAAATCGGCGTGCTGATGGGCCAGAGCAAGAAAGACCCCTCCAAGCTCCAGGAGGCCGAGGCCGTCAAGGCCCAGGTGAAGGAGCAGGCGGACCGCCTGGCCGAGCTTGAGAAGCAGGAAAACGAGCTGGAAGCGGAGCTCCACAAGCGCATGCTGCTGATTCCCCAGATCATCGACCCCTCCGTCCCCACCGGCAAGGACGACAGCGAAAACGTGGAGGTCCAGCGCTTCGGCGAGGCCAAAACCCCGGACTTCCCCATCCCCTACCATACCGAAATCATGGAGTCCTTCGGCGGCATCGACCTGGACGCGGCGGGCCGGGTCTCCGGCAACGGCTTCTATTACCTCCTGGGCGACATCGCCCGGCTCCACGAGGCGGTGCTGGCCTATGGCCGGGACTTCATGATCGGCAAGGGCTTTACCTACTGCATCCCCCCCTTCATGATTCACGGAAACGTGGTGGAGGGCGTCATGAGCCAGACGGACATGGACGGCATGATGTACAAAATCGAGGGCGAGGACCTCTACCTCATCGGCACCAGCGAACACTCCATGATCGGCCGTTTTATCGACCAGATTCTCCCCGCCGGGAACCTGCCCCAGACGCTGACCTCCTATTCCCCCTGCTTCCGCAAGGAGAAGGGCGCCCACGGCATTGAGGAGCGGGGCGTGTACCGCATCCACCAGTTCGAGAAGCAGGAGATGATCGTGGTCTGCAAGCCTGAGGAATCCCCCATGTGGTACGAAAAGCTGTGGCAGTTCTCCGTGGAGCTGTTCCGGTCCCTGGATATCCCCGTGCGGCAGCTGGAGTGCTGTTCCGGCGACCTGGCGGATTTGAAGGTCAAGTCCTGCGACATCGAGGCCTGGTCCCCTCGCCAGCAAAAGTACTTCGAGGTCTGCTCCTGCTCCAATCTGGGAGACGCCCAGGCCCGGCGGCTGCGCATCCGCTACAAGGACGAGTCCGGCAAGACCCAGCTGTGCCACACCCTCAATAACACCTGCGTGGCCCCGCCCCGGATGCTGATTGCCTTCCTGGAAAATAATTTGCAGGCCGACGGCACCGTGACCATCCCCGAGGTCCTCCGCCCCTACATGGGCGGCACGGAAAAACTGGTCCCCCAGAGGTAAGACCCCGTTGCCGTGCACAAATCCTGGTCAAATACCAGGGTATAGAGCGTGATAAAGTTCTTTTTGCTTACTTTTTCTTACAAGAAAAAGTAAGGACCCGTTTGGAGCCGATAGAAAGGACCTGAACGATGAAACGTATTCTCGGAGCGATTTTAACGGCTGTATTCCTGTCTGCGCTCTCAATCCCTTGCGCCGCAGCGGATACAGGGCGGACCTACCCCGGATTTTCCGACGTGGCGGAGGGAAGCGCCTCCTATGAAGCCGTGAAGCTCTGCTATGAGCGGGGCTTGATGAACGGCGTCTCGGACACGGCCTTCAATCCCCAGGGCAAGCTGAGCATCGCCCAGCTGGTGGTCCTGGCGGCGCGGCTGTACAATCTCCAAAACGGCGGCGGCGGCACGGTGCCGGACCTGCCGGACCTGCGTCAGCCCTACCTCCGGTTCTATGACAGTGAGGGGAACCTCTTCGCCTCCTTCAACTCGGCGCAGGAGCTCCAGTACAACGCCGGGGAACAGCCCTACATCTCTCTCAGCAACGCTTCCGACGCTCCCGACCTTCCCGAAACCTGCAAGCTGGAAATCGGCTTTGAGGACTATGGCCGGGTCAGGTCCTTTGAGGGCGTGAAGGAATCCCACGAGAGCGCCGGGGGCACCATGCACCAGGGCTTTGTGGGAACGGGCTACCGCTTCGCGGACCCGGAGGCCCGCGTCTTCGCCGCCCTGCCCAACCGAACGCTCATGGAACAATTTCAGGAGGCCTGGTGGTTCCCCGCCGCCTTTTATCTGGGCATTGAGAATGTACTGAACATCGAGGGCGAGTTATTCTACCGGGCCAGCGGAGGGAACAACGGAGACGGCGGCGGCTACGACCCGGCGGTGCGCTTCTCCAAGGACAACGCTGCCCGCTCCCTCTTCGCCTGGCTGGTGGACCTCACCGCCGGGGAGCTGGAAGTCCTCAATGAGACGGTGGACGTCCCCGACGTAAACCCAGATGAAACCCAGGACGCCGCCGCCATCCTCCGACTCTATCAGGCGGGCGTCCTCACCGGGGTGGACCAGGCCGGGAACTTCGGCGGGGAGCGGGAGCTGACCCGGGCTCAGGCCGCCATCATGCTGGCAAGGGTGCTGGACCCCGCCCTGCGGGTCCGGCCGGGCGGATAAGCCCCTCCCATCCGTAGTAATTTTATCACTTTATACGAAAGGGAATCGAATTATGGCAGAAAAGACCTCCGGCTTCCTGGCGGAATTCAAAACCTTCATCGCCCGGGGGAACGTGATGGACATGGCGGTGGGCGTGATCATCGGCGGAGCCTTCTCCAACATCACAAATTCTCTCATCAACGACATCGTGATGCCGGTGCTGGGCATTTTCACCAGCTCCGTCTCCTTCGCCGAGCTGTCCGTAAACATCGGCCCCGCCGTCATCGCCTACGGCAACTTTATCCAGGCAGTTTTGAACTTCCTCATCATGGCCTTCGTGGTCTTCTGCCTGGTAAAAGCCCTCAACCGCTTCCACAAAAAGAAGGAAGCCGCTCCCCCGCCTCCGCCGCCCGGTCCCTCCGCTGAGGAACAGCTGCTGACGGAGATCCGGGACCTGTTAAAAGCCAAATGATGGAGGCCATTCTCCGGGAGGGGCTGTCCGCCCTCTCCCTCCCCACGGAGGGCATCCCGGCCCTGACGCGGTACGCGGGCCTTTTGGCGGAGAAAAATCAGGTGATGAACCTCACCGCCATCACGGACCCCGCCGGGGTGGCCCGGCTCCACTTCCTGGACAGCGCCGCCCTGCTGGCCCTGGCGGACCTCCGGGGGAAGCGCGTGGTGGACGTGGGCACCGGGGCGGGCTTCCCGGGGCTTCCGCTGAAAATTTTAGAGCCCTCCATCCGCCTGACCCTGCTGGACGCCCAGCGGAAACGGGTGGACTTCCTCCGGGAGGTCTGCGAAGAATTGGGCCTGGAGGACGTGGAATGCGTCCACAGCCGGGCGGAGGACTTCGCCGGGTCGCACCGGGAGGGCTTTGACCTGGCGGTGAGCCGGGCGGTGGCGGCCCTGCCGGTGCTGGCGGAGCTGAGCCTCCCCCTGGTAAAAGCGGGCGGGAAATTCCTCGCCATGAAGTCCGTGGACAGCAATGAGGAGCTGAGCGCCGCCGGACGGGCCGTCAATCTGCTGGGGGGACGGCTGGAAAAGCCCATAGATTATGTGATTTCCGGCACAGATATCCCACGCCGGCTGGTCATTATAACAAAAATTACCGAAACGCAAAAAAAATACCCCAGAACGTTTGCAAAGATCAAGAAGAATCCGCTATAATAGAAGGTGTGAAATCAGCGTTTGGAAGGGAGGCGCGTTCCATGGCCGGCCAATGCGTCGCCGTGGTCTCCGGTAAGGGGGGCACAGGCAAGACCTCCTTCACCGCCGGGGCGGGCTCCGCCCTGGCCCAGCTCGGGCAGAAAGTGCTGTGCGTGGATTGCGACGTAGCCCTGCGGAACCTGGACCTGGCGCTGGGGCTGACGGACCGGGCCATCATGGATTTTACCGACGTGGCCCAGGAGCGCTGCTCTTTGGATATGGCGGCGGTGGAACACCCGGACATTCCCGGGCTCTTTCTGCTGACGGCCCCCACCCGGAGCCGGGGCCGCCCGGTGTCGGAAGAGCAGATGGCCGCCATGCTGAACACCGCCCGGGAGCGGTTCGACTACTGCTTCCTGGACGCGCCGGCGGGGCTGGACAGCGGGTTCCAGCTGGCCACCTGCGCCGCGGACCGCTGCGTGGTGGTGGCCACGGCGGACGCCTCCTCCCTCCGGGACGCGCAGCACACGGTGATGGAGCTTCACCGCTTCCCCACCGGGCGGCTGCACCTGGTGGTGAACCGGGTGCGGAAGAAAATGCTCCGCAGCATGCACGCCACCATAGACGACGCCATCGACCGGGCGGGCCTGCCCCTGATCGGCGTCATCCCGGAGGACGACGCCCTCCCCCTCTCCCTGAACAAGGGGGTTCCCCTGCTGCTCAGCGGCAGCCAGGGCGCGGCGGCGGCCTACCGGAACATTGCCAAACGGCTCCAGGGGCAGAAGGTTCCCCTGCTGCGGATTCGATAACCAGGAGCGCCGGCGGCCTCCGCCGGTCATGAATACAGAAAGGAGCACGACATGAACATCGCACTGATGGCCCATGACAACAAAAAGGAGCTGATGGTCCAGTTCTGCACCGCGTATGCCGGGATTCTGGCCCGGCACCAGCTCTACGCCACCAACACCACCGGACACATGATCGCGGATTCCACGGGCCTGGATGTCCACTGCTTCCTGACCTATGCCCACGGCGGAAGCCAGCAGATCGGCGCCCGTATCTCCTACAACGAGTTTGACCTGGTGCTGTTCTTCAACGACCCCGCCAACGAGGAGCGGGCGGAGGACATCTCCTACATCTCCCGCCTCTGCGACCAAAACCGGGTCCCCTTCGCCAGCAACATTGCCACGGCGGAAATGCTGGTCCTGGGCCTGGCCCGGGGCGACCTGGACTGGCGCCTGATCGTCAACCCCTCCACCTCCCGCCCCCTGGCCTGATACTTTTTTCGAGAAACTGCAATGACACTCGGTTTTGCAAAGCAAAATCTTAGGCCGTGTTTGAAAAGTGGCAAAACGCCGTCTTTGGGCATCTTTTTCCGCCAATTTTCAAACAAGGCCTAGTGGAGTACGTCCCCGAAGGGGGAAAAGTATCCCAAAAAACTTTATCCCGCTCTGGGAGCCGGGTGATTATCCAGACCGAAGCGACGGCGGCGAAGAACTGCTTTTATGAAGTTCCATAGGCTCCCCTCTATGCTTGCGCCCTGAAACAGCTTTCCCAAATTATGGATATTTCTCCAGCCTCAAAGGACGTCTTGACAATTGCGGAAAAAACGCATATAATCACAACGATTTCACCGCGACGACGCCGCAGCAGTACTCCATGCGCCGCTCCTCAGAGAGGGACCCCCTGGCTGAAAGGGTCCCGCCCGGCCCGGAGGAAGGACAGCGGCGGAGCGGGGGCGGAAACGCCCACGGCCCCCTCCCCGTACCAGGAGGCAAAAAGGAGGCGCAAGCCTTGAATTTGGGTGGCACCACGAAGCGATGAGCGCTATCGTCCCAAAACCGGTTTTGGGAGGGTGGCGCTCTTTTTGGGCAGTTCTCCCCCCCTGGACACCCTGTGGATATTGAAGAAAAGGAGCAGCGTTATGGCAAAACAGACCCCCCGTACCCTCTCCGGCTTCATGGAGCTCCTCCCCGCCCCTCAGCGGCAGATGGAGCGCATCATGGAGATCCTCCGGGAGACCTACAGCCTCTATGGCTTTACCCCCCTGGACACCCCGGTTATCGAGTCCAGCGAGGTGCTGCTTGCCAAGGGCGGCGGCGAGACGGAGAAGCAGATTTACCGCTTTCAGAAGGGGGAGGCGGACCTCTCCCTCCGCTTTGACCTGACGGTCCCCCTGGCCAAGTACGTGGCCCTCCACTACAACGACCTGACCTTCCCCTTCCGCCGCTTCCAGATCGGCAAGGTCTACCGGGGCGAGCGGGCCCAGCGGGGCCGCTTCCGGGAGTTTTACCAGGCGGACATTGACGTTATTGGGGACGGCAGGCTGTCCGTCTTCAACGAGGCGGAGATTCCCGCTATCATTTACAGGACCTTTTCCGCCCTGGGACTGAAGCGCTTCCTGATCCGGGTGAACAACCGGAAGATTCTGAACGGCTTCTACGCCATGCTGAACCTGTCGGAGCGGTCCCAGGACATTATGCGGACGGTGGACAAGCTGGACAAGATCGGCCCTGAGAAGGTGGAGGCCATTCTCACCGGGGACCTGGGCGTCTCCCGGGAACAGGCCCTGGAGATTCTGTCCTTTATCTCCATCAACGGGGAAAATGAGGCCGTCCTTGCCAGGCTGGAAACGTGGCAGGGCCGGAACGAGACCTTTGACTGCGGGCTGGCGGAGCTGAAGACCGTGGTGAAGCACCTGGGGGGCTTCGGCGTTCCGGCGGAGAATTTCGCCGTGGACCTGACCATCGCCCGGGGGCTGGACTACTACACCGGCACGGTGTACGAGACGGTGCTGCTGGACCACCCGGAGATTGGCTCCGTCTGCTCCGGCGGGCGGTATGATAACTTGGCGGAATATTATACGGATAAACAACTCCCGGGAGTGGGCATTTCCATCGGGCTGACCCGGCTGTTTTATGTTCTGGGGGAACAGGGCATGCTGAACCCGGAGCTGCCCACCGCCCCGGCGGATGTGCTGATCCTGCCCATGACGGAGGACCTGTCCGCCGCCATCGCCTTTGCCACGGAGCTGCGGGACAACGGCGTCCGGACTCAGCTCCACTGCGAGGAGAAGAAGTTCAAGCAGAAGATTTCCTATGCGGACAAGCTGGGGATTCCCTACGTGGTGTTCCTGGGGGAGGATGAGATTCGTGCCGGAGTGGTGGCCTGCAAGGATATGGCTACCGGCGAGCAGACGAAGCTGGACTCTAAGGCGACGATTTACCGCATTAAGGCGGGGCTGGATGCACGGAACCGGGGGTTTGTCATCAAGGGATGACGGGCTTGTATTCGCCCTGACGGGCGGGGAGGATTTCAGCCATGAAGATGGCTGGTTCTTTGCACCCCCCATTTTCTCTTTTTCTTCCAGAAGAAAAAGAGAAAACGGGCCGTGCACGGTCCAAAAGAGAAAAAGAAGTAATGGGGACGATACGGGGGCGCGGAAGAGGCGCCGGCTGTTTTATTACGCAAGTCTCCCGTCCGCGGCGTAGTGCAGGCGGGGGTTTTTGGAGGTTGAAGTAAGGCCCGTCCGTCTCTCCTCGCTGCCGCTAACCTGGCGCTTCCGTTGGAGCTGCGCCTACCGCTTTTTCTTTCCGGCAGAACTCTGGAACATGGTCTGACCGGGACTTTAGGCCCCAGAGAGGAGGGAAGCAATGAAGGCGCTTTTAAAACAGCATCAAAAGGCTCTTCGCTGGGGACTGCTGGCTCTGCTGGCGCTCTGGTGCCTCTGGTATGCAAGGCCGGTGGATATTTACTTTCTGCTGGGGGACGTTTCGCCGGACTGGACCCAAGCGTCGGTCATGGAGCTGGGTACCTTTAACGGCTCCCAGTCCTGGCAGCTGTACCCGGAAACCCCTCAGGAAGCGGCGGAGCTGACGGCGGACGTATTGGCGGAACTGGAGGACCTTCGTTTCCACCGCTCGCCCCTGGAGCCCCTGCTCCGTGTGCTGCCTCCTATGGGCCGCGGCCCCATCCGTGGGGAAGACGGAAAAAAGGAATACAATATCTACCTCCATTTCTATAGCCTCCAATCCGAGGGGGACTGGGACACGCTTCTTGCCCTCCAGGTCTTTGTTGGCCAATGGTCTTACGGACCCTATCTCAATCTGCCTCTCTACGTCTCCCATAGCCGGGAGGAAAGCCGGGAGCTGGCCGCCTTTCTGGCGGAATCCCCCTTTGCCGAAGATTCCAAATCGCAATGATTTAAGCAATAATTACAATTTGTATTGAAAATTCACCGTTTAACGGGAAAGGAAGCCAACAACATGACACAAAACCGCACGCACACCTGCGGCGAGCTCCGCGCCGCCGACGCAGGGAAGACCGTCAAGCTCTCCGGCTGGATGGAGAACATCCGGGAGGTCGGCTCCGAGCTGGCCTTCATCGTCCTCCGGGACTTCTACGGCACCACCCAGATTGTTGCCGAAACCCCGGAGATGGTGGCCCAGTTTAAGGCTGTCAATAAGGAATCCACCATTTCCGTGGAGGGCCTCGTCCGGGAACGGGCCAGCAAAAACCCCAAGCTCCCCACCGGCGATATCGAGGTTGTTCCCGAGAAGGTGGAGGTCCTGGGCCGCTGCCGGCACAATGAGCTGCCCTTCCAGATCAACCGCAGCCGGGAGGCCGACGAGGCCCAGCGGCTGAAGTACCGCTATCTGGACCTGCGCAACCCGGAGGTGAAGAGCAACATCGTCCTTCGCTGCCAGGTGGTCTCCGCCATCCGCAAGGCCATGACGGACCACGGCTTCCTGGAGATCACCACGCCGATTCTGACCGCCTCCTCCCCCGAGGGGGCCCGGGACTATCTGGTCCCCGCCCGGAACCACCCCGGCAAGTTCTACGCCCTGCCCCAGGCCCCCCAGCAGTTCAAGCAGCTGCTGATGACCTCCGGCTTTGACAGGTATTTTCAGATTGCCCCCTGCTTCCGGGACGAGGACGCCCGGGCGGACCGTTCCCCCGGCGAGTTCTACCAGCTGGACATGGAGATGGCCTTTGCCTCGCAGGAGGATGTGTTTGCCGTCATTGAGGACGTGCTGCCTCCGATTTTTGCCCAGTACGGCAAGTACAACACCGCCTCCTCCGCTCCCTTCAAGCGCATTCCCTATCTGGAGGCCATGGAAACCTACGGCACCGACAAGCCGGACCTGCGCATCGACCTGACCGTGACCGACGCCACGGAGCTGCTGTCCGGCTGCGGCTTCGGCCCCTTCGAGCATCAGACGGTGAAGGCCGTGGTGGTTTCCGGCTTCGAGGGCACCCGGAAGCAGATTGACAAGCTGTGCGCCGGCGTGGAGGTCCAGTCGGGCAGCAAAGCCTATTGGTTCCGGTACGACGAAAGCGGAGAGATCGTCGGCGGCATCGCCAAGTTTGTCCAGCCCATCAAGGACCAGGTCCTCACGGCGCTGGGGCTGACTCCCGGCTGCCTTGTGGCCCTGTCCGCCGGAACCAAGGGCGCCGCCCAGAAAACGGCGGGCGTACTGGTGAAGACGCTGGGCGCATTCTGCCCCAACCATTTTAAGAAGGAGCAGTACGCCTTCTGCTGGATTGTGGACTTCCCCATGTACGAGATTGGCGAGGAGTCCGGCGAGCTGGAGTTCTGCCACAATCCCTTCTCCATGCCCTCCGGCGGGCTGGAGACGGTGGAGAAGGCCATTAACGGAGAAACCGACCCCCTGAGCATCACCGCCGACCAGTACGATTTGGTCTGCAACGGCGTGGAGCTGAGCTCCGGCGCGGTGCGGAACCACGACCCGGAGATTATGGTCAAGGCCTTCTGGATGGTGGGCCTGGGCGAGGAGGATGTAAAGGCCAAATTTCCCGCCATGTACAATGCCTTCACCTACGGTGCGCCGCCTCATGCCGGCATCGCCCCCGGCGTGGACCGGATGGTCATGCTTCTGGCGGGCGAGGACTCCATCCGGGAGATCATCCCCTTCCCCATGAACAAGAACGCTCAGGACGTGATGATGAGCGCCCCCAGCGAGGTCACCCAGGCGCAGCTGGACGAGCTGCACATCGCCCTGGTAAAGCCGGAGGAATGAGAACCTGTATTCACAACCCTTGAACGCCGTCTGGCCGGTCTTTTTCCCGGCATACTGCGTCGATTTCCCTTGCCATACGTCAGTATGGCAAGGGAAATCTCTTTGTCTGCCGGGAAAAATCCTCTTCCACCCGGCATCCCTGGTTATGAATACAGGTTCTAAGCAAAAAGCGGGAGAGGGCGTCAGCCCTCTCCCGTTGATTTATGAATCCGGCATGTCCCGGATGACGCCGTCTAAATTTTCATTGCGCAGCACCGGCAGGAAGTCCGCCGGCTTTTCCGGCGGAAAGTCCCGCCAGCGGAGCCGGAGCAGCAGGCCGGTCAGCTCCCGGGAAAACCGCTTTTTGAGAATCCGGGCGGGATTCCCGCCCACGACGGCATGGGGCTCCACATCCCCGGCAACCACGGAGTACGCCGCTGGCGATGGAGCAGAATTTTCCGCTGTTCCCCTCAAAGGCCGCGGGGTCCGCGGGGCCGTCGTAATAGGTGCAGTCCCCCACCGTGATGCTGGGGGCGGCAATCACATTTTTCAAAAAGCAGGACGTGCCGTATTCGTTGGGAAATACCACGTCCGGGCTGGGAATGTTGTTCATAAAAACCTCCTTGTGTTATCCGTTCATCACCTCCAGACAGAGCTTCCGCGCCGTGGCTGCGGCCCTCTTTTTGCGGATTTCCCTCACTTCATGCAATGTAAATCTTCCTTGTTTCGTAGATGGAATTTATCATAGCATAGGCGGATCGCTTTTGCAATCCTGCCTTTCCCGTTTCCCTTTTGTGTTGATAGAAGCCCTTTGCTTGAATCCTCCGCCGGAATAACGGAAGGGGCCGCCGCAAACGCCCGCGTCCGCCGGAAGTTCGTCATATTCCCGGGTAATCAAATAGTCCCCGTCACCGCCCCGGTGAATCCCCCCAATCCGGCGTCGGATTCTCCGCCAGCCCAAGGATATAATCCACGCTGGTGTGATAAAACCTCGCCAGCGCAATGAGCGCCCCGCTGGGGATATCCAGCCCCCCGCTCTCATAGCGGGAATACGTCGCCTGAGAGACGTGAAGCAGCTCCGCCAGGACCCGCTGGGGCAGGTCCCGGTCCTCCCGCAGGTCCCGCAGCCTCTGATACACAGCCCTCTCCCCCCTTCAAGTCATTTCCATTTTAGGATATGCGAAAATTGCATATTGATTTTTATACGAAAATCGCATAAAATAGAAAAAACCGGAGGAAGGGGGATCGCATTGCCCAAGAGAAAGAGAGAGGACCGGCAGGTCTGGCGGGTCTGGGTGGACACCCGGCGGCGGGTGGTGTCCTTCCATGAGGCCCCGGGGTATCAGCTTTTGGAGTTCCACAGCTATGAACTGTTTCTAAGCTGCATCGACAGCTATACGGCCCAGCGATACCGCTACCAGTAAAAAAGTCCCGGATACCGGTTGACAAACCGAAAAAACGTGTTATGATAAGTTACAATTGAACATTCGGCGTTGATAAGGACGAGTAACCGGCCACGACCCTGCCAAGAGAGCCGCCGCTTTGGTGCGAGGCGGCCAGGAGCGGCGGCGAAAATCACCTTGGAGCCTCCTGCTGAAAGACGACGCGACATTAGAATCCATTAAAAATCAGCCCCTGTCTGATTTTTATAGCGCCGGAGGCGCGTTGGATTCCTGTGAACCGCGCTGGCGTGCGCAGCACGGCAGCCGCCATGAAAGTGTTTCATTTTCATGGTATTGCGGGTCAGTAGGTGTGGACGTTTGATGGGCGTTACTCCATCGGCCCGTATTGGCGGGCCATGAGGGGCCGTTTCCCGTGAGGGGGCGGCAAGAAGAGTGGTAACGCAGAGCGCGGGACGCGCCCTGTCTCTTGAGGGAGACGGGGCGCGTTTTTGATTCTCCGCCGGATAGGCCTTGTTTGAAAAATGGCAAAACGCCTTGCCTGGCAAAAAAATCTGCCCAAATCCGGCATTCCGCCAATTTTCAAACAGGGCCTAACCGGATACGTTAAGATTTTTATAATACAAGGAGGAATTACCCAATGGACTACAACAAAACCATCAACCTGCCGAAGACGGACTTCCCCATGCGGGCGGGCCTGCCCAAGCGGGAGCCGGAGATGCTCAAGCGCTGGGAGGACGAGGACCTCTACCACGAGCTTCTCAAAAAGAACGAGGGCAAGCCCCTCTTCAGCCTCCACGACGGCCCCCCGTTCTCCAACGGCTCCATCCACATGGGCACCGCCATGAACAAGGCCATTAAGGACATCATCACCCGGTCCTATGCCATGCGGGGCTATTACACCCCCTATATCCCCGGCTGGGACAACCACGGAATGCCCATCGAATCCAACATCATCAAGCAAAACAAGCTGAACCACAAGGCCATGAGCATCCCCGACTTCCGCTCCGCCTGCCGCGACTTCGCCGCCCATTACGTGGACGTCCAGCGGGACGCCTTCAAGCGCATCGGCGTTGTCGGCGACTGGGACCACCCCTATCTCACCATGGACCCCGGCTTCGAGGCCGAGGAGGTGAAGGTCTTCGGGGAGATGTACAAAAAGGGCTATATCTACAAGGGCCTCAAGCCCGTGTACTGGTGCCCCCACGACGAGACCGCCCTGGCGGAGGCCGAAATCGAGTACCAGGAGGACCCTGTCACCACCGTCTATGTGAAGTTCCCCATGCACGACGACCAGGGGAAGCTCTCCGCCTTTGACCACAGCAAGCTCTTCTTCGTCATTTGGACCACCACCATCTGGACCCTTCCGGGCAACCTGGCCATCGCCCTGCACCCCGCCGAGAGCTACGCTGTAGTGAAAGCCTCCAACGGCGAGCACTATATCATGGCCGAGGCCCTGACGGAGAAGGTCATGGGCCTGAGCGGCCTGGATTCCTGGGAGATCGTGGAGACCCACCCCGGCAGCTTCTTCGAGAACATGCTGGCGGACCATCCCTTCCTGCCCAAGACCTCCCGCCTGCTGCTGGCGGACTACGTGACCATGGACTCCGGCACCGGCTGCGTCCACACCGCCCCCGGCTTCGGCGCGGACGACTACCAGACCTGCAAGCGCTACGGCATGGACATGGTGGTCCCCGTGGACGACCAGGGCAGGCACACGGACTACGCCGGGAAATACGCCGGCATGACCACCGGCGAATCCAACCCCGTGATTCTGGCGGACATGAAGGAGAGCGGCCTGCTCTTCGCCTCTGAGGATATCGTCCACAGCTACCCCCACTGCTGGCGCTGCAAGAGCCCCATCATTTTCCGGGCCACGCCCCAGTGGTTCTGCTCTGTGGAGTCCTTTAAGGAGGAGGCCGTCGCCGCCGCCGGCGAGGTCCGCTGGGTGCCCAAGTGGGGCATCGACCGGATGAAGTCCATGATCCGGGAGCGCTCCGACTGGTGCATCAGCCGCCAGCGCCGCTGGGGCCTGCCCATCCCCGTGTTCTACTGCAAGGACTGCGGCAAGCCCGTGGTGACGGACGAGACGATTGAAACCATTTCCAGGCTCTTTGCCGCCGAGGGCTCCAACGCCTGGTTCGCCAAGGAGGCGGAGGACATCCTCCCCGCCGGCTTCGCCTGCCCCCACTGCGGGGCCAAGGGCGGCTTTGAGAAGGAGACGGACACCCTGGACGGCTGGTTCGACTCCGGCTCCACCCACTTCGCCTCCATGCAGAAGGACCAGGGCTTCTGGCCCGCCACCGTCTATATGGAGGGCCTGGACCAGTACCGCGGCTGGTTCCAGTCCAGCCTGCTCACCGCCGTGGGCGCACTGGGCAAGGGCGCGCCCTTCAAGGAGTGCGTCACCCACGGCTGGACCGTGGACGGCGAGGGCAAGGCCATGCACAAATCCGCCGGAAACGGCATGGACCCCGCCGAGGTCATCGACAAATACGGCGCGGACATCCTGCGCCTCTGGGCCGCCAACACGGACTACCACGCCGACGTGCGCTGCTCTCATGAGATTTTCAAGCAGCTGAGCCAGAACTACCTGAAATTCCGCAACACCGCCCGGTACTGCCTGGGGAACCTGGACGGCTTCGACCCCAGCCATCTTACCGCCCCCGGCGGGATGGAGGAGCTGGACCGCTGGGCGGTGACGAGGCTGAACGCCCTGATGGAAAAGTGCTTCGCCGCTTACGATGACTATGAATTCCTGGTGGCGACCCACGCGGTCAACGACTTCTGCGTGGTGGACATGTCCAACTTCTACCTGGACGTCATCAAGGACCGGCTCTACTGCGACGAGAAGGACGGGGCCCTCCGCCGCAGCGCCCAGACCGCCCTGTACCTGATTCTGGATACCATGACCCGGATCATGGCCCCCATCCTGTGCTTCACCTGCGACGAGATCTGGCAGGCCATGCCCCACCGGGAGGGAGACGACCCCCGGAACGTCCTTTTCAACGACATGCACAAGCCCTTCACGGACTACGCTCTGGACGATGGCGCCATGGAGCGCTGGGCGGTGATCGAGGCCCTGCGGGACAAGGTGAACGCGGCCCTGGAAACCGCCCGGGCGGAAAAGAAGATCGGCAAGAGCCTGGAGGCCGCCGTGACCCTCACCGTGCCGGAGGCGGAGGGCTGGCTGGCGGAGCTGCCGGAGCTGGCGGACCTGCTGATTGTGTCCCAGGTGACGGTCCAGACCGGGAGCGAGGCCGCCGTGGAGGTCCGCAAGGCCGAAGGCGGCAAGTGCGAGCGGTGCTGGAAGGTGCTGGGCTCTGTAGGCTCCGATGCGGAGCATCCTGCGCTTTGTCCCCGCTGCGCGGCGGCGGTGCGGAAGCTGCCTCAGTTCTGAGGCGGGGATTTGTACTCGCCCTGACGGGCGGGGAGGATTGGATACCAGCGATGGCTGGTTCATTGCACCCCCCATGTCGTCGGAAGAAACTCCGCCCACTCCGCCCCCGCCTGACGGCGAGGTCTCCGCTCTGCTCCGTTCCTTCCTCCTCTCCCCACAAAATCTTTGATTTTGCGGGGGCCCCGGTTTTTATTCCCCGAATAAAAAGAGACTGCGCCCGCAGGCGCGTGCCGGAGGCCAACCGCCGCGAAGCGGCGGCTCTTAGGCCGGAGACAAACGGGCCGTGCACGGTCCAAAAGAGAAAAACAAGGGGACGCGGTTTACGGGGGCGCGGCACAGTACAGACTGTTTGATACGCAAGTCTCCAGTCCGCGGCGTAGTGCGAGCGGGGGTTTTGGAGGTTGATGTAAGGACTGTCCGCCTCTCCCCGCTGCCGCTAACCTGGCGGTTTATAAAAATGAGAGGGCCTACCGAATAAAAATCGGTAGACCCTCTTTTTTCAATACCTGCCAGGGTGCGGCA